>JABXKT010000133.1 GCA_013619155.1 Desulfobacteraceae bacterium | reverse complement strand
GGCGTACTGGGCCTCGGCTTCGAGGAGGCACTCCACCAGTTTATCCACATCCTGAAAGATTTCATCGGCCGCATACCCTTTGAGGTTTGCAATCTGCGCTCCGGTGTAGGGGACCCACGGGGTCCGGGGCACGTCTTCGTGGTTGAGGGCTTTTAAGATCAGGGTTTTTCCGTTCATTTTATATGTCTCCGGCATGTCTACGATGTTTTTTTATATTTTATGGTTGAGGCTGAAGAGCAGGGGAGATGCCACGGCGTCTTCATGCCATTTTGGATGACTCTGTGAAAAAAGAGGGGAGGAGGCCTTTCGGCTATGCCTCCTCCCCCCCTCCCTCATGGGAGACAAAGGAATGTCCTGACACGGCACGTGTTAGGAGGTGGTGGCCAAATGGATAGTTTGGCCACCGACGTACCGGCTCTCGTGTGCCACCACAACAACGGGAGAGCGACGGGCATCCTCTGTCTCCCCGGATGGTATACGGGGCGTTTAGTGCACAGATGGCGCCTTAGTTTTTAAGCATGCATCATCTCTTTGGCCAGTTTGCTGGCAGAGCCTGCGTCAGAGGCGTAGATATCGGCTCCGATCTCACGGGCGAAGGCCTGGTCCACCGGTGCGCCTCCCACCATGATCTTCACACCGTCCCCTAGTCCCGAGGCGTTGATCTGGGCGATCGTCTCTCGCATCATGGGCATGGTGGTGGTGAGAAGGGCCGAGAGACCGATGATATCGGGATTTTTCTCTCTGATGGTCGTCAAGAAGGTGTCAATATTCACATCTACCCCCAGGTCTGTCACATCAAATCCGCTGCTTTCAAGCATCATCACCACAAGGTTCTTTCCGATATCGTGAAGGTCTCCCTTGACGGTGCCGATGACCACTTTCCCGGCGGAGGTGGCCTCCCCTTCGGCGAGGAGGGGCTTTAAGATAGCGACGGCCTCTCCCATGGCCATGGCCGACATGAGCACCTCGGGTATAAACATCTCTCCGGTCTCCATGCGTCCGCCGACGATGTCCATGCCGGCAATCAACGCCTCTGATAAAATGGTGGAGGCATTGGTTCCTGCATCCAGAGCATCCTGGACTTTTTGGGTAAGCGCGTTATCGTCTCCAGCAATCAATGCATCGGTAATACTTTGCAAATCGGACATGTAAGCTCCTTATGTTTTGGCTTGGACAGAGGCGTCTGGCCCCGCGCCATGGATAAAAAACGGCACATTGCTCACTTAGCCTCCGGCAGCCCTGCCGGGGGCCAAACTTTTGGAAAGTTTGACAAATAGATCGTGGTCGATTTTACGAAAATCTCCGCCAATGAGATCGCTTGCGCAACCTGGTGTCCAGTGGATCATTCCCTGGACACCGGAGGCTGTTTTTTCATGTACTTTAATCATAAGAAGGCACTGTTGGGCTGAATCAATACAGAACCTATCCCTACAGGCGACTCTCCACAAAGGCGGAGAGCTCTTTTTCGAGATCGGGATCCAGGGTGGACTCGGGGCACGCGGCGAGCCTCTCCTTAACGATGCGGTTGGCTCGAGTCAGGACATCCTCTGAGCCCTTTTTCTCCCACATCTCCTGGCTGTTCCAGTCTGAGACCGTGGGTCGCCAGGCTGTCCGGCAGTTCTTCATGGTGCTGGGATGGGTGAGGAACGACCCCTGGGGTCCGATGGTGTCGATGAGCTCTGTGGAGAGGTCGGTGTGGATGCCGTCTATCCCTTGCATAAATCGTAAGACCCGGCTGATCATCTCCTCATCCATGATGAATTTTTCGAAGGAGTTGGTCATGATGGAGTCTAAGACGCCCAGGCACTCATTGATAATATGGGCCCCACCGAGCATGCACTGCATGAGGTTCTGCATGGTCTCATAGCCGGATTGGGCATCCGGCACCTTGGCGTCGTTTAAGCCTCCCATGGTCCGGGTGGGGAGGTGGTAGAGCTCTTCGGCCAGCTGCAGATTGACGATGTTGATGAGATGGGTCTCCGGAGAGCCAGTCACATACTGGGCGTTCATCATGTTGGGCACCGCTGAGGCCGGGGCGTAGATGAGTCCGGCTCCCGGTTGGGTCATCTGGGAGAGGACAAGCCCTCCCAGAATCTCGGCGTTTTGCATCACGGCAGCCCCGAGAAGGCTCATGGGGGCCGAGATACCGGCCAGGGCGCAGGAGAGAATCGTTACCGGCTGGTTGTGCCGGGCGTAGGTCATGATGGTTTCAATGGGCTCTGTGTCAAAGGCGAGGGGGCTTAAAGGGTTGACACTGGCGTAAATGCTGGGGTGATCGGCAAGGTAGCCTGTGCCCATGGCCACCTCATACATTTTAAACATCTCTTCAATTTCGTGGGCGGGTTGAACGTTTCGCTTCAGGGGTTTGTCGGTATGCTTCAGGGTTTCAAAGAAGACCCGCAGCGCGCGCTCTTCCGGTGGTACATCGTTGGGTTCCACGGGGATCGCACCACCGATGGTGCAGACGGGGCTCTGGTGGGCCAGCTTGAAAAAGTTAATGAGGTCCGCCATGGTGGATGCCCGGCGGCCGCGGTCCATGTCGTGGGTAAAGACGCATCCGTTACTGGGCTCCACATGGGTACGAGGCTGGCCCTGGCCGATGGTGATCTTCTTGGCCTCATCGCGGCCCCAGAGGGTAATGGAGGACGGGGCGCTCTCAATGGATTTTTCCAAAAGGGCTCGGGGAATCTTGACCCGATGCCCGGATACCTCGGCTCCGTTCGCCTTAAAAAGGGCCAGGGCCTCCTCGGATTTAAACTCTATCCCGGTCTTCTCAAGGATTTCGACCGTTGCTTCGTGGATACGGGATAACTCGGCGTCTCCCACCACCTTGATACGACTTGCCAATGCCATGATCTTTACCTCTCTCCTACTGACACACGGGTTGTGTCCACTGTTGCCGGGGTGCGGCCCCGGTTATGCTTCCGGTGGACCTGCCGTGGGCCACACGTTTGCCATGATTTTATAGCGACGGTTTGGCACACAGCTTTTTATGATCGAAAGCGATACAAACATAGTCGAAGGCGGATGTGCTGTGACCCGAGAAACGATGGGCAAAGCACATCCGCACCCTGCTTTCGAAATGCTTTTGTCTAAGTGGCTTCGCCACTCTCGCCTTAATCAGAGGCGGCATTTTTAGGAGCCCTGAATCGCCTTCCTGGGCTCCCCTTTAAGAAGCGACCTTAGGCCGCCTCTTTTTCCACCGCCTCGCGGGCGCATGGCGGCGCTTGAAGCATGGAGACACTGCGGCTCTCATAACGGTTCAGGTCTTTGATAAAGAAGTAGCCGGCCCCCATCATGATGAAGAGCAAGGGGAAGGAGGTGAGCACCGCCACCGCCTGCAGGGGCTTCAACCCGCCGACAAACATCAGGCTGATGGCCGCCACGCCGTTGACGCCAGACCAGAACATGCGGTTCCAGCGAGCCGGTTCCTTACCCATGGGGAGCTCCTTGGTGCTGACGGTGGCCAGTACATAGGAGGCGGAGTCTAAGGTCGTGGCGCAGAAGATGAACATCAGCAGGATGAAGAGGGGCAGCATGAGCTGGCCGAAGGGGAGGGCGGCGATGAGCGTTGCAATGGTTTGCGCCGGTCCGCTGGCAGCCATCATGGCGGTCATGGACTCAGCTCCGTTGATCTCGATGAAGAGGGAGTATCCACCAAATACGCCGAAGAAGACGGCGCAGCCCAGGGGACCCCAGACAAGAACGGCCACGGCCATCTCGCGCAAGGTGCGGCCTTTGGAAATTTTGGCGAGGAAGACGCTCACGAAGGGTGAGGCACCAAGCCACCAGGCCCAGAAGAAAATGGTCCAACCCTGGGGCCAGCCGCTCTGGTTGGCGGTGTCTGTCCAGAGAGACATGCGAACCACGTTCTGGAAGATCATGCCGATGCTGTTGACAAAGGTGTTTAAAATCCAGCTCGTGGGGCCCACTACAAGGACTGTTACCATGAGGACAAGGGCGAGGATCATGTTGAAGTTGCTGAGCAACTTGATGCCTTTCTCCAGGCCGAAGTAGCAGCTTCCGCAAAACATCACGGTCCAGATACACACCACCGCAATATCGAGGTTGAGGCTGGGCTGAATGCCCAGGAATTTGGCGATGGTGGCCGAAAGCATGGGGGTCCCGAGGCCGAGAACCGTCACCACGTTGCCTAAGATGGCGAACATAATGAGCAGGTCCACGAAGAGTTTGAACCCTTTACTCTTGACGTGGCCTTCAAAGGCTGCGCCGATGCTCAAGCGTTTGGTCTTGCGCTGGTAGTAGGCGTAGGAGATGGGCACGGCAAAGACGGCTGTGAGGGCCCAGGGGACAAAGCCCCAGTGGAAGATGCCGTAGCAGGCGGCCCACTCTTGGGCGGCTTTGGAGCCCGCCTCGAGGCCGAAGGGGGGACCCTGCATATAGTAGATGGGCTCGATAAATGACCAGTAGATGAGGCCGGTGCCGATGCCGCAGCAGAAGAGCATGGAGATCCAGCTGACGCTGCTGAAATCGGGCTTGGCATCATCCCCGCCGAGGCGCACGTGACGGTAGGGTCCAAAGATCAACCAGAGAAAGAAGATCACCGCCCCTACGGCAAAGAGCATAAAGATCCAGCCGAAAGATCCGGTGAAAAATTTGCGGATGGTGGTCAGCATCGTGAAAGCTTTGTCTTGAAACATCACGATGGGAATACAGGTGATGAGCGTGACAACCAGTGCCGAGAAAAACAGGACCGGTTCTATCTTGATGGGTTCGTCCGTTGTGTGACTCACTGTGTCAATCCTCCTATGTTGGTTGAGCATCTTGCCTGAGCGCCTGCAGGGCCTGGAATCTTCGACCGACCCTGAAACATCACCGTTGGTGCCATGTGAATATGCGCTCAGGAACGATATGGCGGGCTTCCGGCTGGGTCTCTTTTTCTCCGGTTGTCTGTGCGTGTTCATCAAACCAGGGATTAGAGTGCTGCTGGATCGCCATGGACCTGAGAACCTGTGGGGTTCATGGGGTGTGGTGGGGCATGGTTGGCCTGCCACTAGATAAGACTTTCGACCTGACGAGGGGATGTCCTCCCCATGGTCTGTTTGTTCTTATCATCTCTTAAGGAATAGCATGGAGCGTGCCACGAGTGACGGAGAAGAACTAATAGCGGCTCTTGAAAGTTAGAAAACCTTAACCGGCGGTGCTTTTGCCACATTAAGATAAAAGTTAATCGTGGAGGGCTTATGTAAAACAAGGGGTTATAGGCGTGTGATTTTATCGGGGGGTGTGAGAGTTTTTCAAAAACTTAGAAGATATGCTACTTGGGGTTTGATCTAAGGAAGATAAACAAGAGGTAATTATTTTTCAGTTGGATCCTGGTAAGGCCTCAGGAGTAATTGTTGATATAGATACAATGAGAAAGCAATGAGTCGGCCGGGGCGTTTCAAGGGAAGGGGTAGAGGCAGTAAATCCCGAAGGCCCTTACGGCATGGCGCTTCGGGATTTATTTAAGAGGGGCGGGTATCAGGTATCCGGCAGGATTTTTTTGCGCTGATATCTAAAGGTGTGATGGTTGAGGTTGAGAAGCCGGGCCGCCTTGGATTCATTGCCCTTGGCGATGCGAAGGGCCTCTTTGAAGTAGAAGGTCTCCATGGCCACGCGCACCTCTTGGATGTCGATGCCCGTGGGGGGAAGGGGGGCAAAACCGGTGGTTCCCGACTCCATCACTTCGCCGCGCCTGACATCTTCTAAGCCCAAGTCTTCTACGGTGAGGCGCTCTCCTCTGGTCGTGAGAACGCCCCTTTCCATCATGTTTCGCAGCTCGCGGACGTTGCCGCTCCAGCTGTAGATGAGGAGTCTTTTTTCGGCCTCCTCTGTCAATCCGAGGATTGTTTTTTTAAATTTTTCTGCAAAGGTGTGCATAAAGTAGTTGGCCAGAATCATCGTGTCATCCCGGCGCTCGTTTAAGGATGGTACGTTGATCTTGATCACTCCGAGGCGGAAATAGAGGTCTTTGCGGAAGGTCTCTTGCAAAATCATCTTATCCAGGTCGCGGTTGGTGGCCGAGACGATGCGGGTTTGCACCTTGCGTTTGATGGTGCTGCCCACCTTATAGAATTCGCCCTCTTCTAAAAAACGTAAGAGCTTGGCCTGGGTATCTAAGCCCATATCTCCCACCTCGTCTAGAAACAGGGTCCCCCCTTCCGCCGCTTCGATGAGGCCTGTCTTGCCCGTGGTGCTGGCACCGCTGAAGGCCCCCTTTTCATAGCCAAAGAGCTCACTTTCGATGAGCTCTTTGTGAATGGCCGCACAGTTCACCGTCACAAAGGGGCCTTGGAAATTAGGGCTCCGGTAGTGGATGGTGCTGGCGATGAGTTCCTTGCCGGTGCCTGTTTCGCCCAGAATCATCACCGGCGTGTCGGGGCTCTTGGCCACCATGGAGATAAAGGCCATCACCTCGTGGATGGCGTTGCTCTCTCCGATAAAGCATGGGGTAGTCTCGGTGAGCTGGCGCTCCTGAAGGGCTCTCACCTCTTTTCTTAAGCAGATGGTTTCCAGGGCATTTTTAATGGTGTTCTCAAGCTCTTCCATGTGGATGGGCTTGATGATGTAATCGTAAGCGCCCATCTTCATGCACGTGATCACCGAGTTGATGTCCTCGTAGGCGGTGATCATGATGACGAGCACTTCGGGTTGAATCGCCTTGATGCGGCTTAAGGCCTCCATCCCGTTCATGCCGGGAAGGCCAATATCCATGAGGATCAGGTCGGGAGGGGTTTTTGTCACTTGTTCGATGGCCGATTCGGCATCGGCAAAGGTGGTTAGGGTATAGCAATCCGAGAGGGTAAGGGCGATGCCCTCCCGGATGGTCTCCTCATCATCGACGACATATATTTGATAATCGATTGGCATCATTGTCTTGATTTTATCCTTCAAAAATTGATGGCCCCGCAAAAAGTCAGTCCGCAATGAGTACGCGGTGCCACGTCCATGTTTGAATAAACAGTTTTACTGTGCACCATAAGAGGCCTTGACGGCGGAAAAGTCCATTAATGAGGGCAAAAAATATGTCAAGCAGGCCTTCGAGCCTATGATTTCGTGTATTTTGGGTAGCGGTCGCCCTGAACCCATTGATTGTCGTTATTTTTAAGGAAACCGCACACCGTTTACCCCCACGGGGTGCTTCTCTTGGCCCCCACCCAGGTTACCGCCCGAATGTTGGCCTTACTCGGATCCTTGTTGAGGCCTCACTACAATCGATATGGTGAGTGGTGTGGGGGCGTCAATACTAGTGTGTTTAATCAAAATGGTGCATCCGGTCTGGCTTCCCCTCACCTCTACCGGTGAGGGGAACTAGATGTCAGCCCCGCATACATGGGGCTCCGGGCCTCGCCTCGTGTCCTTGCCTTAAGTTCTTGTTATCGTCTTTAATCATAGCTTAAACCGGGCCACCAGGGCCTGAAGCCCATCGGATAGACGTGCCAGCTCTGCGGCATTGGCCTGAACCTCCGAGCTGCTTCGGTTCATCTCTCCTGCCGCATGGTTCACATCGGTGATTTCTGTGAAGATGCGTGTGGAGAGTTCGGCGGATTGGCCGACGTTGTCGGTGACGTGGCTGATGCCCCCAGATGCCTCGGAGATATTTCGAGCGATCTCTCCGGTGGCCGCCGACTGCTCTTCCACGGCGGTGGCAATGGTGGCAATGATCCCGTTGATCTCGCCAATGGTGACCGCAATCCCTCCCATATCAGACATCGAATCGGTGGCCACCTTCTGAATGCCGGCGATTCTCTCGCGGATCTCCTGGGTGGCCTCGGCGGTCTGGTTTGAAAGCGCCTTGATCTCACTGGCCACCACAGAGAATCCCTTACCGGCCTCCCCGGCACGAGCCGCTTCAATGGTCGCATTCAGCGCCAAAAGGTTCGTCTGCTCCGATATTTCAGTAATGGATTCCGTCACCTTTCCAATATCTTCGGCAGCGATGCCAAGGCGGTCCATCCGCTCGGTGGCGCTGCTGGACTGATGAACGGCCTTTTCTGAAACTTTGCGGGCACTTTCTGCCTGCTGGGCCACCTCTGAGATGGTGGCGGTCATCTCCTCCGTTGCCGTGGCCACCATCTGAACGTTGGTGGATGCCTGCTCCATGGCCACAGACGCCGAGGCTATGTTGTCACTCAAGGTGAGGGCCGCATCGGTGATCAATCCGATCCTGCCCGAGGCCTCTTCCGTTGCCTCGGACAATACCCCAGAAATGCCCGACACGGTCATGGATGCCCGCCTCACCTTCTGTGCATTTTGGGTGGCATCCGAGATAACCACGTGCAGATTCGCCATAAAGGTATTGAACCAGCGGGCCAAGGCTCCAATTTCATCATGCCTTAAGATCTCCAGGCGTTTGGTCAAATCGGCCTCCCCTTCGGCGATGTCTTTCATGCCTTCCACCACCAGATGAATGGGCCGCAGGATAAGGGAACCCGTGATGAGGTGCACCACCAGCATCATGACCAGCACCGATATCACCCCAATAAAGATGTTGATGTTCCGAATGCTTCGGGCACTGGCCAGGACGCGATCCATGGGGACGGTCACCGCAAGGCTCCAGGGAGAAGGGCATTGCGGAATGGTGATGGGGGTAAAAATGGTGAAGGCGTCCTTTCCGAGAACCTTTGAATGACGGAAAGAACGACTCTCTTCCCCTGTGGCGATGCCCTCGACAACCCCTTCGTCCATACCCAGCTCTCGAATATTTTTGCCCACTATCTCATCGTCGGGATACGCCGCCACCTTGCCTTCATTGGATATCAATGCCGCGTAGCCGGTGTCAAAGGGTTGGATCTTTCCCACCATGGCGGCAAAGCTGTCCATGCCGTAATCCACACCGCACACCCCGACGGAGCGCCCGTTCACCCGGATGGGCGCCACCACGCTCACCAGCATGCGATCTTTGCCCCCCACATTGTACACGTTGGGTTCAGAGACATAGACCGTGCCCGACCTCATGGGGGTCCAGTACCATTTCCCCTTGGCATCGCTCTGTGCATAGGTCTTTAAGGTCGAGAGGGTATCGCCGGAGACCCCGCGAAGCCAGAGGGCCTGATACCTGCCACTATTATCACTGCCCGGTGTATCCACAAAATCGGCGTCCCGCCCGTCTAAGGCATCTTTTTCCCAACCTGTGTAGACCGCCCAAAAATCGGGGTTTTTATCAAAGACCCCCTTGAGAAGGCTGTTGAGCTTGGCCCGGTCCGGAGGATTGCCATCCTCAGAAAGTCCGGCCATGGCATCTGCCATAACCCGTGCCGTATCAGCGGCTATCTGGATCTGGGCACTCACCTCTCCGCCATGGCGATAGGCCGTCTCTTTGGTGTAGGTCAATGCGTCTTTTCGGGAGGTGTTAAAGGCTTTAAAGGAGATCACACAGACGGTGATGGAAAATGAGAGAACCGTGACCAGGCAGAGATAGAGCAAAAGCCTGACCTTGAGACTGAGCTTAGTGAACATACAAACGTCCTTTTGAACCCCGAAAGGCTCGAATTTTGGTTGCAACTACATCAAATCCGGCAGCCATTCTTCCAGGATATGGAAAAAACGTTCTATAAGTTCTTGCGGGGAAGATGACACACCGGATTCCCTGTGCTGAAGGCTTTGCAGAGAGGCATCCCGATACCCAGGGCGCCATGATCGGGGCTGTCTCTATCTTACAGCCCACGAAATACGTCATATCACCAGAACCCTCCCTCCGACTCGACAGCCTTGCCGACCCCACCGCTTAGCCACCTGTCATGAAAACCCGTGGGGAAAATAGCTACTGACGGCGTCTTTAGCGGTCACGTCGCTGAATTTAAATTTTTGGCCCCTCTATATTATGGGGCCGGTGCTTTTTTACGCGTTCATCAAAATTAAAATGGAACATCTGACGTCGGCGTCTCCCCTTATGAGGGCTCATCCGGAGGTATCACCGCCGGGATGACCACCACAAAGCGGGCGCCTCCGCCGGGGGGCTCCTCCACGCGGATGCTTCCCCCATGATCCGTGACAATACGGTGGCACAAGGAGAGGCCGATGCCGGTGCTGTTACTTTTTGTCGTAAAAAAAGGCTCGAAGATACGATCCCTCACCTCCCGGGGGACTCCGGGGCCGGAATCGGACACGGTGATGGTCAGGGTCTCTCCTTCTAAGTGGGTGCCCACCACGATGTGTTTTTTCCAGGGCCATGCATCCATGGCCCTGGCCGCGTTTGTCATGAGGTTCAAGACCACCTCCTCAATGAGGTGGGGTTCGGCATGGCAGTCGGGAAGCCCGTGTGTCAGGTCTTGTTCCACCTGAATGTTTTTTGTGGTGAGGGTCATCATGGAGAGGGCCAGGGCTTCCCGTACCGGTTTGTTGATGCGGGTGGTCACCATATGGGGCTCGCACGGTTTGGAGAAGTTCATCACCCGGCGAATCACCGATTCGATTTTGCCTGAGGCCGATTTAATCTGCCGGAACACCGGCTCCATCTCTTCCATGGCACAATTCGCTTTTATTTT
>JABXKT010000132.1 GCA_013619155.1 Desulfobacteraceae bacterium | reverse complement strand
AGGGGTAGCAGCGCTCGCCAGGCCGGGAGGCGTTCCTTTAGGCGAGTGAGGGTGGCCGAGGCGGCCAGAAGTCCTGCGGCGGCAAAGACGAGGGTGGAGGCCCCAAAGGAGATGTGTCCCATGCCGGCAAACCAGGTGGCGTTGACGGCGTTGGCCAGGGCCGAGGCGAGCAGCAGGAGGGCCCACCCCATCCCATCGCCGCAGATCTGAAACACCCCGGTGGCAAAGATGATCAGTCCAGCCATATTACCCAGGAGGTGGGGCCATCCAGAGTGGAGAAACAGGGCGGTGAGGACCCGGAACCACTCCCCGGAGAGGATGCGGGATGAGGAGGCGGCGTAGCGCTTTACCGGTTCTTCGAATCCGGTGAGGGGGCCGGTATGTATGAATATGGCCAGGATGACTCCGGCGGCGAAGAGACCGGACCACGAGGGGACCAGGGTGAGGGTGATATGGGGGGATGGGGTGTTTTCGGCTTCGTAGATGGCTATAAGTGACCGGCACCGCGCCCTCTCTTCTGGGGGCACCAAAAGGGTCAGGGCCCCCTCTCTCTTATCCACCTGGTGATGAATCCCCTCTGATGTGAGCATGAGGGATATCTCCTGGGCCCGTTTTTGCGTGGGGAGGGTGAGAAGAGGGTCCATGGCCATGGGGTCTTCCGATGGGTGGTTTTGTGCCCCCTCTTTTTTTTTCATCGCTGGGCTTCCTGATCGCTTAAAAAGTTCATGACCAGAGAGTTGAACGAGGCGGGTGCCTCCATATTAACAACGTGGTGGGTATCGGGAAGGGTCATGAGGGTGGCCCGCTGCATGCGGGCGGCCATCTCTTTCTTGTGAGATAGGGGCGAGTAATCATGCTCCGAGTGGATGAGAAGGGCCGGGACGGTGATCTCGCGGAGTCTCTCCATGAGGGTCCAGTTTTTAAGGGCGTCCAGGGAGGCGAGATAGGGTCGTCGTGGGTTTTTGGCCCACCGTTCGGCCATGGCCTTCCGAAGCCCTCCCATTTCGGGACCGGGAAAGACAGATCGGGCGATGTGTTTTCCCACCGCGCCGGGGCCGAAAAAGGCCGAGAAGAGAAGGCGCCCGTAGTAGGCATACCGCTGGGTAAAGGTCTCCACCGGTACCATGGCGCTCATGTTGGTGACCACAATCGATTGCAGGAGGTGGCCGTACTCCAGGCCCAAATGAAGGGCGACGGCGCCTCCCATGGAGAGTCCCACCACATGGGCCGGATCCGGGGTGATTTTTTCGATAAGGGCCCCGGCATCCTGGGCAAGTAGTGCGATACTGTAAGGCCCCGGCGGCTTTTCACTCTCTCCATGCCCGCGAAGATCCATGGTGATGACGCGGAATCGGGAGGCAAAGGGGGTGATCTGGGGGGCCCAGTCCTGGAGGCTCGAGCCCAGGCCATGGAGAAAGAGCAAGGGGGGGCCCTCTCCATGGGTCTCGTAGTGTATGGAGATTCCATTGGCGGTGATGTGGGGCATGGTTGATTCTCCCGTATGGGGATGATTCTCCGTCGCCTGGCGCTGTTTTGCCAAGGGGGGTAAAAAAATATCTGTCACCATGACAAACCTGGGGTTCAGGGGATTTATTCCCTGGCCGCCGGAGGCCCTTTTTCTGGTCACTTTAACCATAAAGGGCCTTTTCTTGGGTCTGAACAGTTACAAACTTAAATCGTTATAAATATCGCTTCAGGTGTGTCTTTTTTCATCGTGGGTCGGTCTGGGAGAGAGGCGACGGAGCCGGGCCGCCATCGCTGCCCTTCATTTTATGATAAAATGGGTGGGATGAAAAGGCCAAGGGGCCCTTTCTCTTTTCGTTCCCCCCTCTTTCAAGGGGGGGATGAGGTTCCTTACATGAGGGGGGTGCCATTGAGGGTGAGGTGTCCCCCTTTGATTGTGGCCTCGATGCGATAGTATTTCCCATCGGAGACGAGAAGCCCCTGGTCTATCATCTGCATGAGTTTACCAAGGTCGAGGAAGGTGTTCATGAATGCTTTGGGCAGCTGGGCCAGAATCTGGGCGTCTAAGGCTTGTACCATGAGGGCCATGGAGGGGAGGGCGGCCGCCTTCTCACCCAGGATGGTGGCATGGCCCGTGGCGGTGATTGCCTCCCCTTCAGCGGTGCCGAGGTTCAGGGTGGCTAGGGTGAGGGTGGGGTTGCGCTTCAAAATATCGGGGAGCAGGGCCATGATCTTGCCCATGATGATCATGCCATACATATCCGATCCGACCCCTTCTTTGCCGGCGTTGTTTAAGATCTCCCCGAGGGCTGTCATGGATTTTTTATCGAGATGATCAAGGGTTAGATGGATACGGGCCGGGGCGTAAGAGAGGGCGTTGGCGGCAAGGGCGCCAAAGCCAGACTTCAGGTCCACCGTGCAGGTCTCGGCCGCCTCCGTGTATCGTCCCTCCACATAGGGGGTGTCGAGGGTGATGTGGGTATTGGATCCTTGGCTCTCCACGGAGATCTTGTGGATCTCGTAGCGGGCGCTGGAATCTGGCCCCTCTCTATGGGCGGAGAGAATGAGGTTATCGATGAGGAATTTCTGGCCCTCACCCTGGTTCATATGAAAGGAGGGGATCTCTGCTTGAAAATCGAAATCCTGGGAGTCCCATTGGAAGAGACTGGTGCCATTGAGGCCCTCGAAGTGAAGATTGATGTCTCCTTTTTCGTTCGATAGGGCCTGGGTATAGGCGGCGATATTGTACACCGTGGCGATGACCTTGTCGAAACCGATGGTGCTCTTCATCTTTAAGGGGGGGAGCTCCTGGAGGACTTTATCGAGCCTCTTCTCCGTCTCATCGGGGGCTGTGGTCCAGAGGGTGGAGTCATCGAGGGCCAGGCCCATGGGGGGGGATGATGAGAGCGCGCCCCAAAATATGGGGCCGTGGGTCAGGGTGCTTTTATACCGGATTTCAATGGGGAGGGGCTGATCCGGGGCCATGGGGGCCACGCGGATTCCACCGGTAATGGTGGAGGTGAACCATCCTCTCTGGTAGGTAAATTCGCTCATCTCTAAGGATGGATTTTTTTCCAGGGCCTCATTGGTGACCTCGGTGTAAAAGGATTCTATTTGTTTGCCGACAAACCATGGGGAACCCAAGAGAAGAAGAAGGATGAGACCGAGTATAGGACCAATTGCTTTTTTCATAAGATCTCCGTGAGATATGTGTCCAGGGGGGTGTCTTTCATGTGAGGATTCGCGTTGTTTCGCCCCATACATATCAGTAAATGAAGGCGAGTAAAATAAAAAAGGGCGGGGTCCGGGGACGGTGATAACGCCTAAAAGTAAAAAATGCGGTGGGCGCCCTCTTTTTTTTGGTTTACAGTGTCAGTAATAGGGAATCCACTCCTTGGGGGCCGGGATGGCCATGGCTGCTTCATTGAGGCCCCTTTTTTTGAAACCGGATATACGGGAGATCCCATGGACGATGACAGGACCGATATCTTTAAAATCTGCCCCTGTTGTGGTGAGGTCTGGAGCAACCGGGATGACTTTATCAAAGATACGTCCCTCTATATGAATGGGTATATGGCCGATTTTAAGACCCTGGAAAAGGGGCTCTTCTATTTCACCCATCTTATTGAGGGGTGTCGGTCTACCCTCGTGGTGCCTGCGCGTCATTTTCTGGATCTGTACTCTGGAGACCGATCCCTCGATATATGTACGGGAGGGCAGGAGTGCCAGGGGTACTGTATGGATGATACCTGCCTCAAGCGCTGTACAGCCATGTGTGAATACGCCTTTGTTCGTGAGGTGATTCATATCATTTTAAAGAAGAAGAACCAGCCGGCCGAGGCCTTTCATCGGGAGATGGTGACTCTTCCCTGGAAGGTGGATCCCTCCTGATGGGCTCCTGGCCTCTTTTTTCACCCACATCTGTGAGTATTCAAAATAGGGGCAGGGGCGGTATGTCATGCATCACCGTCACTCCCATGGGGTGCCTTCAGCTCGTCGCTTGGGGGTGACCATCGCCTTGCATGGGGTCATCACCCTGGCCCAGCTGGTGGGCGGGGTGCTCTCGGGAAGTATCGCCCTTCTCTCAGATGCCCTTCATAATGCCAGCGATGTGGTGGCCCTGGTGATCAGCGCCATCGCCGAAAAACTCATCCCCCTATTTGGTATCTCCCACATGACCTTTCAGCCCAGGTACGGGGCGCATCCTGGGCTATCCCTCATCGCAGATAACGGGTGCCGACGCCACCCCCACTGATACGCCATTGGAACCAAGGAGATTTGTCATGGGAAGAAGATTCTTTACGAAGGAGGGGGGGGTGAAACGGGCCTCTCTCTGTCTGGCCCTTGTCTCGGTATGTATGATGGTCATGGGCCTTAACGGATGCAGCCATTCGGATGATTCCGGGGCCATTTTCATCGCCCTGGGTGACAGCTATGCCAATGGGGCACAGAGTGGACGGGTGAATCACACGACTCAGATTCACGGCTATCCCCAGGTGATTGCCGATCAGATGAGCGCCGTCATTGATATGCCGTGGGGCAATCCACTCCTCGATATAGAGGGGCGTCGTCTGGATGCAGCCCAGCTTCCCTACAACCTGGGGGTAAGCGGGGCCACCGTCCAGAGTCTGCTCACCGAGAAGACGGGGCCGGGGAGTGATTTAAACGAGTTGATGCGGCCGATACCACTGGAGAGTGGCGATGCCGTCACCCAGCTGGAGGCCGCTGAATATGTGTCCGGATTGCATTCGGAAAAAACCCTCAAGATCATCACCCTCTTCATCGGGGGCAACGACCTCCTTGGGGCGGTCATCGCCGGTGGAGGGAGCGAGCTCACCGAGGTTCAGATCACGGCCTTTCTAAATGATGAGACAAAGGGACACGATCTGGCCTCGGTGCGCCGCAATCTTACCACCATTGTTCATCGATTGACGGCCATTCCAAACAGCCACGTTTTTATCACCACCCTTCCCAGTGTCGCTGCCATTGCGGGGCTTTTCAGTGGGGACGACATCGAAAAACTCGCCACCTACACGACCCCCCAGGTGACCGCCCTCGCCCCCGGGGAGTCCATGGGGTTCGGGCCTCTTACGGGCCTGGGTGGTCTCCTGGCCTCCGATGATGCCACATTGAATGCCGCCATCGACGGGGTCCTCGCCGCAGGGGGCAACGATGCCTTCTCGCTGAGTGCCTCGGAGAGGGCCCTCATCGATGCCCGTACTGTCGCCATTAATGATCATATTCGGCAACTGGCCACGGACCACCCCCGTGTGCATCTCGTGGCGATGCAGGGGTTCTTCGCCTCGGTATTTGATGGCGGTGTGGTTGTCCAGGGTACGCCTATCAGTCGCTCCTATGGGGGAGGGCTCTTCTCCCTGGACGGTTTTCACCCCTCCCATACCGGCTACGCCCTCATTGCCGATGAATTTATAAAGGCCATCAACGGTGAGTCCTTGATTCGTGAGATTCCCCGGGTCGATCTGGCCACGATCCAGGCGGGAGATCCCTACCACGATCGAGACGGGGATGGGTACCTTCCCGGCCCCTCGGATTCAACCACCATCGACCCTAATTTTATCTCTTTCATGGACTGCGACGATACCGATGCCAGCATAGCCGCCCCCTTTCCCTCCCTGGGAATGACGGGCCGCTGTGCCGGGGTGGCCGGGCCCTAAGCGGGGATCCGGCCTGGTTTGAGAGGTCCCTTATCGGCGGGTGATTTCAGGCGCTATGCTCTTCTCGAGCCCTTCGATCCACGTTGTGTATTTTTTCGTATCCACGGCCAGGGTCTCATCGGCCTCTTTGAACCGGAGGATCAGTTCGCGAATCTGAGCCCCCGAGAGCCCCCGGTCGATAAAGGGGTAGAGGATCTCGTCCTCCTTTTTGATGTGTTGGGAGAGGAGCGCTCCATAGGCGATGAGGTGTTTGGCCACCGCCTCGGTGTCCCGGGCATCCACCCCTCGAATCATCGCCTGGACATGGGCGCGGGCTGCCTTATGATCCTCGTACATTATCCGAATCATCTCGGATCCCTCATCGGTGTAGCCAAAGAGGATATCCTCTTCCTTGGCGTGGTGGAAGCGATCGGCATAGGAGCGGATCATGTCGATGCCCATGGCCATGGTCGATCGGCCCTCTTCCGTGGCCAGATCGAGAGCTGTGGTAATGGAGGGGATAAGGGCGATGAACCGCTTGATTAAGCCATGCTCGTCCACCAGGGTCTGGATGGGCGTGGAGTAGAGTATCCGTAGCGGTTTTGCCTCTCCCTTCATGGCCATGGCCTCCGCCTCCCGTCCCTCAAACACCAGGGCGAGGCGCGCCATGAGTTCCGTCTCCTGGGCGTCGCTTAAGACGTGGATGGTGACGATATCGTTCATCTGGCAGCTTCCCGCCGAGCAGGTCCCACACCCCACTCCGTACTCTTCCAATATCTTCTCGATGGCGGGAAACTCCGCCATCACCGCTTTTATCTCTCTGTTCATGTACCTTTCGATCATGACCCTTACCCCTTATCGTGACCCCGCACCACCGGTGACGGGGGGATTGGTTGACTTCTGGTATGGAGAGTAACGGATCGCTATGGCAGTGTCTTTGACCCAAGTCAATTCAGGCGCTTAAGTCGGATTATTCTCTTTTGCCTGAGAAGCAGATGGATATGGGGGGGAAGATTTTTCCCGTGTATGCAAGGCCATAGAAGAGGATGCTGCCGAGGGTCAGGATGCTCCAGAGGAGTGTGATGGCGACGGGCTTCTCATAGACGGATGTGAAGGCGTTGTGGCCCGCCACAAGGATCGGCACGGGGGCAAGGAGGGGCAAGATCTTGAGAATGGGGGCGTACCAGGGCGTGTTTCGCCTAAAAAAGGCGCTTAAGGTCTCTTTCATGGGGGCCAGCCACGCTGCATCCAGGCTGTGGATCTGATAGTGGGTGATGTTTTGGTAAAATTCAAAGGTCGCCCCCCGGAGCACCTGGTCATCTCTCCTGACGGTAATGGACAGATCCAGGGTGGCGGTCCGGGGGAGGTGTGCCTGAGCCTCTATTTCATGGAGATCGGTGAAACAGAGGCTTTTTTTTCTTCCCTTATAGACGATCTTGATGGCGACCGTCTCGTCGGGGGTGTGGGAGAAGAGGGCAACCAACTCTTCAATCTCCTCACGGTGTAAGGCGATGGGGCGTGTCTCTTCAATATTTCGATAGAAAGGTGTCATTAATCAGCTCGTGCCTCAATTTTTATGGGGGGGAGGATATCTAAGGATATGAAATGTCACAGGGCGGCCGCGATGTAAAGGGTCATCGGCCATACTCCCACCAACGGCGACGATGCCGATGCATTTCCAATCCCTCTCCCATGCCATACCCGGATATTCGGTACATTGAAAAAATGCTCTTCTACCACGATTTGGATGGGTGTGGCGTAGAGTATTTATAGAGGTTCCCCCCCCCCTTTTAAATACCAAGGTGAGGCGCGTCATGGGTTCCGTCTCTGGGCGTCGCTTAAGACGTGGATGGAGACTCTTTCACCTGGCAGCGTCCCGCCGTGCAGGTCCCGCACCCCACTCCCCCAATATTTTCTCGATGGCGGGAAACTATTCGATCACCGTTTTTGTCTCTCTGTTCATGTATCTTTCGATCATGACCGGTACTCCTTATCGTGATCCCGCATCATCGGTGAGGGGGATTGTTCCTCTGTGGACTGTAAGAGAGTACAGGCTCGCATAGGGGGTATCTTCGATTTTAGTCAATTCGGGTGCTTAGGTGAGGGATGGGTCTCTTCGATATTTCGATAGATTAAGGGTCTCTTGAAAAATACAATTAATTGTGGATTTTACCGTCGAGGTTTGATTTGTTTATATCAGTAATTAGAATAGTATAAAAACTATATCTAAAATCAAAATATGAAACGGAGTGTTTTGAATGATCGACGGACTATTGGATCGTCATTTTCGGCTGTGAAAAATCGACAAAACAGGAGATCCTCTCATGCATGATAGCTTGGGAGATATTCCGCTCAGAACTTAATATTGATTCTTAAGAAGAAGAGAGAGCCAAGCGCAGTAAGCCGGGTCGAAAAACGTTTCGATAAATTTTAGCTGCATCTCAGGAGATACGGGTTTACAGCATGCAAAGGCCAAATAGTCGATGCGTCCATTGTGGAGTGCCCTCGCCAGAGAAACAGTCGTGAAGAAAATGATAAAATCAAAAAAGGGGAAGGCTGATCTCCCCAGAAACAAGCATAGAAAGATACTAAGATACCATTTAATCAAACGAAATAAGATTTTAAAAGGCTGTGCCCCATGAATTTAAATTTTTTAAGAAAAATAAGTATTCGAAGCAGGCTGGTGATTGTCGTTTCTCTATTCACAGCATTGTATTGTATTATGTCTATCCTTCAAATTTATAACATAAATTTAAGAAACAAAGATGTGTATAAAATTGTCAATGAAGGAACAAATGGAATCCTCACTGCGGAAAAATCAAATTTTTACATGCATCAAATCATCATTAATTTTTATCGTTCAACCACAGGTGATGAAAAATTTATTCAAGCCATGATTGATAATTGTGGATATGTAACAAGCTCCCTGGAGGCGTATGAAAAAACGGCAAATACAGATGAGAATATAGCTCTTTTAACGGAAGTAAAAAAAATATTCTCCATGTATGAAATTATCATTCGTAAACTTGCCAAGGAGTTAAGGGCGGGCAAAAGAGATAAAGAGATTATTAAATTTCTCAATGAACAAAATACAAAAACTTACGCGAATGGAGTCATTGAAGGTATAGACAAACTTATAAAATATAGTGAAAAAACAGCAAATATCAACAAAACCACATACTTTAAGAAGGTCGGCGCTACCGTTTACAAGACAATTGTGTCCACCATTCTGGTGCTGATATCTGCAATAATAATAGGTTTCTCTACCGTTTTATCCATTATTTTTCCTCTGAAAGAGTTGGTTTATGAGATCGACACCCAAGAACAAGGAGGAGATCTTACCCGTAAAATAGAGATAAATTCAAAGGATGAGATCGGGCTTCTGGCAAAATTGTTTAATCTGTTTATTGAAAAGCTTCAAGTTATCATTGTTGATATCGCGGGCAGTTCAGATAAGCTCAACAACTCTTCCGGGGAGCTTTTAATCATATCCGGTGTGATGTATGAGGGTGCCGATAAAATGGCTGTCAAAGCCAATGCCGTGGCGACTGCCGCCAAGGATATGAGCTCCAATATGTCATCGGTCGCTGAGGCAACAGAACAGTCTTCGACAAATATCGGTATGGTTTCAGCAGCAATCGAAGGGATGATCGCCACCATTAATAAAATTGCACAAAATACAGAAAAAACCAGGGTTACCAGTAGCCTGGCTGTTGCCAGTACGAAGATAGCGTCTGGAAATGTTGCCCATCTAAGTAAGGCAGCGCAGGATATCGGAAAAATTGTGGAAACCATTGATGATATTTCAGGACAGACCAACCTGCTTGCTTTAAATGCCACCATCGAAGCTGCCCGCGCAGGGGAGGCCGGTAAGGGGTTTGCTATTGTGGCAAGCGAGATTAAAGAGCTGGCCAAGCAAACAGCCGATGCAACATCGGAAATAAAGGAGAAGATTGAAGGCATTCAAAATCTCACCCAAGGAACAGTTTCCGAAATTGATGATATAGCAGTGAAAATAAATAGTGCAAATGAGATGATAGATGTTGTTGCATTGGCAGTTGAGGAGCAAGCAGTGACGACCCGGGAGATAGCTGCCAATGTCAGCGAGGCAGCCCAGGGGATTATGAACGTGACTGAAAATGTGACCCAGAGTTCAGTCGTCGCCAATGAGATCGCACAAGATATAGAAGATGTAAATAGAGCATCAAACGAAATGTCTATCAATAGCTCGCAGATCAATAGCAGTGCAGACCAGTTAACTCAGTTGTCCGAAGCACTTAAAAAAACAGTCCGCCGCTTCAAGGTCTAAGACACAATATGTGTCGGCACAAAATTATAGGCGCTTTCACTATGTTGAGTGGGTAGAATATCCTGCCATAACGTTTACGATCTTTTTTTTGTTTTCAAAAAATTGAAAAACTTTTTTAATGAGGCCCGCGTGAGTTCCCTACTTATGAATCACCCGGTGCCCCACTGAAAATAGGGGCCAGCGGTGGATCCGTATGTCCTGTGAGAAAAATCTCTGTCGTCTCGATGGGTGGTTTTATGGGGCTTGAATGGCCGGAGACCAGAACTCGATCCGATTCCCTTCGGGATCGTAAATATGGATCACCCGCGCCCCCCATGCATGCTCCCGGATTGGTGGCGGATTGAGCCCTACCTCGCTGAGGTATCGGTGGGCCTCTTCAATGTCATCGACCTCCAGTGTGAGGGTAATGCCCTTGCCACCGATACCGTCCATGGATGTCCGGGCCTCATCGGCGATGCTTAAGCGTGATGCCCCGTTTAATGTGAACTCCACGAACCATGGATGGGCACAGGTGACCGTAAGCCCCAGTTGTGTTTTATAGAAAAAAACCGTCTCTTTCCATTGCCGGCAATAAAAGATGGTATTGGTGGTTTTTATATCCAACGTTTACTCTT
>JABXKT010000131.1:10577-16561 GCA_013619155.1 Desulfobacteraceae bacterium | reverse complement strand
AAAAAGAGTTTGAGCATATCGATTTTTCCAAACTTTTAAAAATCGCCTTAATTCATGATTTACCAGAGATTTATGCCGGTGATACAAATCCATATCGGGGTGATACAGAGAATAAAGAGGAGAGAGAGAAAAACGCCGCTGAAAAATTATTTTCCATGTTGCCTGAATCATCGGCAAAAGGGCTCTTATCTTTATTTGATGAGTATATGAAGCAGGAATCACCTGAGTCCAGAATTGTTAAGTCAGCGGATAAATTAATGCCTCTTATCCAGAATCTATGTACCAATGAGCATCACTCCTCATACCGGAAATTGAGTGTTGAATACGGTGAAGTACTGGAATACATGAATAAATATTTTTCGGGTGGGGTGCTTGAAGACTTTTATCAAAATCTCTTATCGGAAGCCCGTGATAATGGCGTTTTTTGGCCTGGTTCAGATCAAGGTAACACTTCAACTCAAAAAAAGCCTTTGGCGGCAAGGTGAGCCACCTTGAAAGCCAAGATGCCGCAGCGCTTTAACCCTCGTTCCTCGGGTCAAATCACTGCGGCCTTTTTATAAAATCTGTGCATTTATTTTTTGCGTGAGCCCTTACCGTATTTTAGGCTATTTTGAACCAGGCCCGTTTTTTCAGAGTCTTGAAAGAGACGGTATCATGGTGTTATTGGCAAAAGATGGGCACGCGTTCCGCTTTGCCCATCCTACCCGGGTGCTGGTTGCCCACATATATTTAGGTCAAACATTCATGGGGGTCATATAAGGAGGAGGGCTTATGCTTGAGATTAAGGACAGTACCATCTCATTGAGTGCCGAGGCGTTGATGGAGCTTGAGAGGATCATCATGGACAGAGACCGTGATGCCGCGTATCTCTTTCTTAAAAAAAATGTGTACAAGGCGCTTGAGGTCTCCCAGGAGGGGCGGATGAAGTCCCATTTGGGATGATGCCTTGAGATCTACACGCGGACGCCTTTTTTTGGGGCGCGTGCGGGCCTTTATCTTCTGGCGATGCCCGCCTTAGATCCTAGCCGCTTATTTTTTTCTCGGGCAGCTTATCGTTGATGGTGTGGACCCTCCAGGTGCCTTTAAAACCAATGATGTTGAGGCAAGAGTGGCTCTGGTCGAGCATGAAAAGGTTTTTAAGGGGCATGCCGAGAATGGCGCAGAGAAGGGTCCTGTTGACCCCGGCGTGGGCGACGATGAGGACATTTTCGGCACAGGATTCGGCGATTTCTCGAAACGGGGGAAGGGCCCGGTTCTGAAGGTCGGCAAAACTCTCACCCTGGGGGGTGCGGAAGGTGGCGATGTGATCCCCCCTTTTTTGCCATTCGTTGAAGTGATCCGCCTTGATGGTGGAGACGAATTCTCCGTCCCATCCGCCCAGATCGATCTCCCGCAGCGCCGGTATCTCCTCCACGGGGATGGGGCGGTTTCCCGCGATGATGCGGGCCGTCTCCCGTGTCCGGGAGAGATCGCTGGAGATGATGCGGTCGAAGTAGACATACTTTAAGGCATCCCGCCAATTCTCGGCCATGGCCATTCCCGTCTCGTTTAAGGGGATGTCCATCTGCCCGATATACTGCTTCTTACCCGATGTCTGGGTCTCACCATGGCGCATGAGATAGATCATGGTCAATGACTCCTTGTAAGGATTTGGCGTATTTTAAAAAAAAGGCCTCTGGCGGCCCTGCCGGGGGCCTCGCTTTTGAAAAGCGAGACAAACAGTTTGGGTAAAAAAATGGGGTAATTTTTTCGTTCATGGCGCCTTTGATGCCCCAGAACCCGAACACGGGATGACCCGATTCATGGGAAATATAAGGGCCGAAGACCCATGGAAAATGGTGCACGGAGTGCACCCTACGGTAGGCGATGCAGACTCCATCGGCCCTACGGGAGAGTGACGCCAAATGGCCACACCCATACCGATGGATATCGTACTCGTCGGGTGTATTTTATGCACCCGAGGGACGGAGACGCTTACCGCATCGGGCCTGTTTTTAGTCCGTCGTTACCCATGCCGCACCGGAGTGCGGCGCGCCTAAGGAATAGGACCCTATCATCATTAAAACGGTGCGCCAAGCGCACCCTACGACGCCATCGGCTTTTCGTGAGATACAGATGACGAATGGCTCACACCATACCGGTGGTATCGTATGGGGCGTCTCGATTTAATCATAATAGACGCATCTCATAGAAATACCGCTGTGATTTACCCCGAGAGGCACGAGGGGTAAGGCGCAGCGGTCACTCGCTTTCGAGGTGGCTCACCTCGCCGCCGGAGGCGTGCTTTCCCTGCCCCCTTTACCCCACAAACGCCTGATCATCCATCGTGACTCCCGCCCGTTTGATCTTCGCTTCGATGGCAAGGGCCGCCCGGTAGCGCGTTCGGATGGCTGCGGCGACTTCCGGATCGGCTCCGTATTTTTTCAACCCGACTTCGAATCGCTGGGCCAGGGTGACCGGCCGGGTGCCGGCGACCTGCTTGTCGGCGAGAAAGATCAGCTCGGCCTCGGAGAGGCATTTTCCGATGCGAGGGGAGATATCCATATGCAGGGCGACGATATCGGCCACGGCGGGGAATTCCTGATCCCGGAGGAATTGGGCCCCCACCGATGCGTGATCTTTCTGGGTCCGTGCGATGTCGTGGAGACGGGCCGCGGCCTCCACAAGGGCCAGGTCGAGGTTTCCCCCGGCGTCGTTGATGGCATCTGCCATGGTGAGGGCGCGCTCTGCCACGGCCTCGCCATGGGCGATGATGGCCGCATTCACATGGCAGACCTTGGTCATGAGCGCCTGGCACTCTTCGGCAGTGGGTATGTGATACCGCCCGTGGAGGCTCGTGATGCGGTGGTAGTCCTCCATGGTGTCCATGTCCATGAGCATATGGGCATCGGCCACGGGAAGCTCTTTTGCGGTCTTATCAAGGCGGGCCAGAAATCCCTGGAGCCCTTTTTCTCCCTGCCAGGCGATGATCCCCGGGCCATGGCAGGCAGGGATGAGGGGCGGGTGGCCCCGTTCCCCTCGAAAGGTCGGATAAGAAATCGTCGGGTCGCCCTCATTCCATGCCGCGCAGAGCCGTCGGACGGTGGTGGTCCGCACCAGGGGGATATCCACGGGCAGGACGAGGAAGGCAGAGCAGTCGGCATCGAGATCGGCCACTCCCGCCTGGATGGAGGAGAGCATCCCCTCCTCATGCCGCGTGTTGATGACCTCTTTCACCTTTAAATCTCTCAAGAGGCCGGAGAGGTCATGGTGCTTGTGCCCGGTGACGCACCGAATATCGTCCACTCCGGCGCTGCGGAACATGCGGACGGATCGCTCCAGGGCCGAGACGGACCCCACCGGCATCAGGGGTTTGAACGGCCCCTTCATGCGGCTCGATTTCCCCCCGGAGAGGATGATGGCGGTTATTTTCTTCATCGCGTCCCTTTACCCGCTCGTTTTTGGATCAGTTCGGCCACGATGCTCACGGCAATCTCCTCTGGGGTCTCGCCGCCGATGGAGACGCCGATGGGGGAGTAGACCCGCTCCAGCGCTTTTCGGGAGATGCCTTTTTGGGCCATTTTATCGTAGATGGTGTTGCGTTTCTTGCTGCTTCCGATCATGCCGATGTATCCGGCGCGGGTTTCGATGGCCTGCTCCAGGACGATCTGATCGTGGCTATGGCCCCGGGTGAGGATGACGATGTAGCTGTCCTCCTCGATCTGGAAGGCGTCGAAGCAGCCGTTAAAGTCTTCGGTGACGATGATCTCCTCGGCGGATTCGAAGCGGTGACGGTTTGCAAATTCGGCCCGGTCATCTAAGACCACGGTGCGAAATCCCACCATATGGGTGAGGCGTGCCACCTGTCGGGAGACATGGCCGGCTCCGAAGAGATAGACGACACCCGAGGAGAAGGCGGGTTCTGCCAGAAAGAGACGCTCCTGATTCTCGATGATGGAGGGGGATCTCTCCTTCGCCGTCTGGCTGAAGAGGGTTTTTAAGGTATCGCAGGGCATCTCATCCCCGTAGCGGTCACCGGTCTCGGAGTAGAAGCTGCGTATCACGGTGCCGTCCGTCTCATCGATGCCGGTGATATCGGCGGCCAGGACCCCTTTCTTGCCCTGGTAGGCGCAGTCGAGGAAGGCGTTAAAGGCGGCCAGGGTCGATGCCGACGGGGTGATCACCTCCATGAGTACCTTCATATCGCCGCCGCAGATCATGTCCATGCTCTCCTTGAGGCCGGCCTGGTCCAGGTCGAAGAAGAGGATGCGGGCCCCCCCCTTTTCCAGCAGTGCCGGGGCGGCCGCCATCACATCCGCCTCCACAAGGCCGCCGCCGATGGTGCCGATGATCCCCCCATCGTGACGGACAATCATGCGGGTGCCGGGAAGTCGTGGGGTCGATCCGGTCTGACTGAGGATCGTGGCCATGACAAAGGATTCGTTTTTTTCGATGAGGGTGCATATCTCTTTTTCTATTTTCATACCAGGGGTCCCGATTCTCGTTGATCTGTTAAGGTTCGTTTTATCATTCCGGTGGTGGCACACGGGGCGTTCTGCTCCTCTTCTATGGAGAGGGTCAGGGCCCCTTGAAAAAGGGCATCTTGGATTATCTGTATCTGTGACACCGCCTCGTGGACGGCGTGGCGGTTTGATTCACGGTCTGACGAGACGCTGAAAAAGGCGATGGTCAGGGTCTCGCCTTCCCGGATCCGGGTGATTTTCGCATGGTAGTTGAGGAGATCCGGCACGGAGAAGAGGGCCTCGTCGAGGTCGGCTAAGGTGAGCAGGGCGCCATTTTTTAAAGAGACGGCCCCCTGTCGCCGTCCGCTGACGGGGGCCATTCGTTTTAAGATGGTGTCACAGGGGCATCTCCCTTTTAAGAACCGCGCAAGATCCCCCGTCCGGTAGCGGATGAGGGGCATCCCTTTCCGGGTGAGGGTGGTAAAGACCACCTCGCCCATCTCTCCGTCTTGTACCGGGTCGCCCGATGCGGGATCGATGATCTCTATATAGAGGTCCGCCTCCCGGAAGTGGTACCCGTGACCGGCATGGCACTCGACGCCTCCGGCGTAGCCCATCTCCGTCATGCCGTAGTGGTTAAAGACCGAGCAGTTCCAGGCCGTCTCGATGGCCCGGGTGATGGCGCACGGAACGTAATCGGCGCTTAGGATGACGTTTTTTATCCTCTCCTGACACCTGGCCCGTATCCCCTCTCTCCGGGCCAACTGGAGCATCTGGGTGGGGATGCCGATGAGGCACTCGGGTTCGTGATCGTTGATGAGATCGGCGGCCTGTGAGGGGTCGGTGACAGGGCCTGCCACGATCCCTTTAACGCCCATGCGGCCAAGGCCCCTTCGGATCAATTGCCCGATGCTCTCCGGCTGAGGGCCCGGCATGAAGATGAGGACCCGTCTGCCGGGGGTGACAAAATCGGCCATGGCATGGGCGAAGTAGTCCACCGTGAGCTCCAGATCCTCCTCGGTAAAGAAGATCCGTTTGGGCGATGCCGTGGTCCCCGAGGTCTTTAGGGTCACGGCGCGGGCGATCTCTCCCTGGGAGACCCCTATAAACTGCAAGGGGGCGCGCCGGATATCCTCAGCCTCGGTGAAGGGGAGGGCGAGAAGATCCGAAGGCGAGGTGATGCGTTTCTCCGAAAAGGGGGCGAGCTTCTTCTGGTAGAAGGGGACGTTTTTGAGGGCAAAATCCACGGTCGCCTGGAGAGCCCCCATCTGGTACCGGGTGAGGGCCTCCCGGGTGAGGAGGCCACTTTCACCGCCTATTTTTTCATGAATCCACGATTCAATGGGTGTCAGAGGTATGTGTGGCATCGTTTTTTACTCCTCTGTAGAGGGATCTTCCCTGGCTGGTCGTGACGTTGTAGGCGCAAAAAGGGATGAGTCGTCCATCCGGGGATACGGTGTGGATGCAGCACCCTTTCAATCGCTCTATATCAAGGTTCCATGCATCTTGAAATGCCATACCGGAGATGGCAAAAATATGGGT
>JABXKT010000131.1:0-10572 GCA_013619155.1 Desulfobacteraceae bacterium | reverse complement strand
AGGAAGATATCGAAGTCGTCCTGGGGCCTCTTGGTCGCATCGCCATCCGGGTGTATGGGAAAAGCCCACTGCCGTGCCACGGAGGAGATGGCTTGCCTCGCTCCCTCCTGGGCGATGACCGGGGCGCAGCAGCTCTTTTTTGTCTCGTGGGTCAGGGGCTTCAGGGTCTCATCCGGCATGATCATGAAGTTGCCGTGAAATGAGCACAGAGAGTGCTCGCATCCCGGGGGCCTGAAGTGGTCGGCCCGGATTCTCCCCTTTGTCTGCGTCTCGATGTTCTGGATGACCTCGGGGATGGTGATGCGGTCTCTGTCCGCCGGAGGGGTGGGGTAGCGGCCAAAGTAGCTGACGGGCTGAAAGTGGACGCCACGGATTGCCGGGGCGTGACGGAGGCCAAAGTCGATGATCCTGCCGATCTCCGCATCGTTGACGCCCGGGACGAGGGTGGGCACGAGCACAACGCCGATGCCGGCATCCCGGCAATGGTCGATGGCCCTTTGCTTCTCCTTATATAAAGATCTCCCCCGGGTCTTTTTGTAAATGGCATCATCGGTGCCGTCGAACTGGAGGAAAATCGATGAGAGACCCGCTTTTTTCAGCCTTCTTGCCAGCCCTTTCTCCTCACTCAGCCGAAGCCCGTTGGTGTTTAACTGGATAAACTCGAAACCCATCTCCCGGCCCAGGGCGATTATCTCGGGCAGATCCTCCCGCATGGTGGGCTCTCCCCCGGAGAGTTGAATATTGCAGGATCCGCTGGCCTTTTTGACCTGCCGGTACCAGAAACGCACAGTCTCCATATCCGGGTCCTGTTCTGGCGCCGTATCGTTGGCGGCGGCAAAGCAGACCGGGCACTTCATATTGCACCGCTGGGTGATCTCGAGAAGGGCGGTGCAGGTGTGCTGACCGTGATCCGGGCAGAGGCCGCAGTCAAAGGGGCACCCCTTGTCCACGGGGGTGAGGCTCGCCTTGGGGGCCGATGGAATCTTGGGCCGCGACCACTGGGAAAAATCGGGGGTACCGCGCCAGATGACGGTCTTGAAGGCGCCGTGGTCGGGACACCGCTTCTCGAGGAAGATCTCGTCTCCATGGGCCACGCGCATCGCCGGGATTTTTTTAAAACACTCGGGGCAGAGGCTCTCGGTCTCTGACAGGATTGTGCCTATGCTCATCTTACGACTCTCCTGCGGGATCGAACCCATTTGAGATGAGAATCTCCATCACCTTCTCGTAGGTGTCGGTGAGTATTTCACCGCATCGATCCATGTCCGGGGCGCTGGCGGCCTCCCCCATAATGGTCTCACAGCGAAGGCTTCCATATCGCTCTGTCGTATACTCCCTAAACCAGTCGTTTAGCGTCTCAAGCATCACCGGCATAGCCTGATTTTCTGTCTCCAGATCCCCTCCCTTGCCACTGTAGAGAGCCAGGAGGCAGGCGGCCCCGGAGAGCACGCCGCAGACCCCACCCCCATTCCCCATGCAGATGCCCGCCATAGCGCGCACGAGGTCTGGATTCTCTTTTTCCAGATGATCGAGCCCCAGAAGAATGAGGATCTGACTGCAGCCATACCCCTTGGCGGAGAGTTCAAAAAGTTTAAATGAGAGATCGTTCATACCTTAATTCGTCCCCTTGTGTGAAATGCGTGGGTTCTGGCCCCATGCGTTGCCAATGATGTTTACGTGCCAAGACGTTTTTTGGGTATTATTTGGCTAAAAAAGAAGCCTCCGGCGGCCCTGCCGGGGGCCAACCTTTTGGAAAGGTTGCCAAATAGGATTTAATAGTGACCATGACGGGCCAAAGGCCCGTCATGGTCACTCACGTGGGGTCCAGGGGATTTATTCCCTGGCCGCCGGAGGCCCTTTTTATGATCACTTTAACCATAGGAGGCATCCCCCAGATTCGTCATCCGGCCCTTTCGGTTTTTTGTGCAATGAGAAGAGAGTAGCCGGGTTTGCCCCTCTTGATGATGGTGGCTGTATCTCCGGAGCCGTTGCAGGGGATGATGTGCTCCCAGAATTTTTTAAGGGATCCGTGTTCGAAGACGAATCGGGCGGCCATCTCTTTTAAGAGCTTGGTATGGTCTTCCCAGAGGAGGATAGAAAATCCGGCTGCCTCGATCTGACGGCAGCGTTTCTCCTGGGATACGGCGCCGGAGAAACAGGAGTTGACGGGGGCATTCTGGATGATGCCTCTATCCATGGGGTGCTCCAGTTCATTTCTAAGATAGATATCGGAGAGGATCAGGTAGCCCTGGGGTTTCAGTACCCGGTGGTACTCATGAATCGCTTTCTCAGGATCGCTCATGATGGAGAGGGCGCACTCACAGGTGAGGCCGTCCATCATCTCATTCGCGAAGGGCAGGGCATCGGCTCGAGCCTGAATCAAGGGGAGGTCGCCCCCATCTGCGATGAGTGTGGCCGACAGATCCACCCCCCAGGCGGAAAGCGCCCATCGCTCCCGAAGGTGTTGAACGGTGGCTCCGCACCCGCATCCCGCATCGAGGATCGCGCTGCTTTTCGGGAATCCGCAAAATTCAACGGCCCGATCCGTGAGGAGAAATCCCCCCGGTCGGATGGTGGGGCCGGTCACGGATCGGACGAGGTCCAGTTCGTAAACGGACGATGGGGTGATGGTGGTCTCTTGCATGGTATAAAAATCCCGGTAACTATTTTAGTGAGGCCTCGGTTGGCCCTGTGGCTAAAGCCTGCCTCCGGCGTTTTTTTCAAAAAGTAGGGTAATGTGACGGACCCTTAGGAACGATGGGTTTGGGCTACCCATATTCATGGCCGATGACGTTCTGCATCTCCTACCGTAGGGTGCACTCCGTGCACCATTTTTGATGGGGCCCCAGAGCCTTTATTCTCCCGTCTATCTTGGCATCATAGGCCCCTGTTCTGGTGCATAAAATGCACCCTACGATCACGATCCCCACCAATATGGGTTTGGTCCACCCGTCTTCATCCTCGTGGAAGGCCGATGGGGTCTATCGATTTAATCCATTGTGGCGGGTATGATCCGCTGCATGTACGGATCCTTTTACTTATCCTCTAAGATCCCCTCCACTTCGGCCATTTTGCCCATGGCCAGATCCTCGGGGATATAGACAAAGCCGCATGTTGGGCATCTCATCAGCTCTACGGTGAACCGGCTTCCCATATAATCGAGGCTTACCTTTCCCGGGGAGAGGGGGGTATCGCAGTGGGCGCACTCCCAGTCCACGGGTCCATCGGTCATCTTCATCTGGCTCATCTTAGCGGCCTCCTTCGGCCACGGTCATGCGGTGGCAATAGGCGTTATGGATGACAAAAAGATCGTCTCTCTCCTCGTACTCCACCCAGAACGTCACCTTTAAGGGCTTGTAAAAGGCGAGTCTGTGTCCATTTTTGGGGTTCTTTAACCCTTTTCCCCCATTTTTGACGTGATGAAGCACTTTCTGGATATCCTCTTTTAAGATGCGCCGGCCTTCGATGGTCTTTAGGGCATCTTCGGATATCTGGAGTGGGATGCGTCTGTACGCCTCTGCCTCGGGGCACTTCTCGTGCCATAGGGTCTCACGGAGGGTGGACTTTAGGCGCAGGCGGTTCTCCTGGCGCATGGAGAATCCCGGATTTGGGGCCGTGTGTTCGGGCCAGATGAGATCGAGGATGTGATGGACCCTTTTGCCTGCGGAGGCGAGGTGGTCTCGGCAGACGATGCAGTAGGCGACGTAATCCAAGGGGCTTTGGCTTATGCGTCGCTTGAGTATCTCATCGGCCACGGCCGGGTCGGCGTTGGACATGTTTCCGCCAAAGCCGCAGCATTCGGTGTGCTCTCCGCTGTGTTCCAGCTCTTCTACCTTGGTTCCCAGGTCTGTGAGAAGGCTGCGCACGCTCTTCTGCACCCCTTTTTCGTGGCGTGCGGTACATGGATCGATGATGGCTAAGGGCATCATTTGTGACTGGGTGCCTTGACTCCCGGCGGGGAGACCCTTCTCCGCCATGATATCCCAGATGGAGACGGTCTCGGCCTCGGGTAGGAACTGGGTAAAGATGCTCTGGCAGCTGCTGCAGGCGGTGATGAGTCCCGGTTTTCCCATCGTGGTCCACGCCCCTTTGATCTTTTCCATGACCGATGCGAGGCGGGCATCATCGCCTCCCCAGTGGGCCGGCGCGCCGCAACAGGCGAGCATCAGTCCCGTTTGGGGGTGAAGATTTTTCCGTAAGTAGGCGTAGGCATCGGTGACGTGCTGGGGGGAGGATCCGCCGAGTTGGCATCCGGGAAAGAAGAGCCATTGGCTTTTGGTCTCTTCCGGCGCATGGCGGGTGAGGAAGAAATCATCGCTGTTACTGAAGGTCATATCGAGGAGGGCAAATTCGTGGGCCGATGGGGGCATCTTGCCGATCTGAACCATATGCTGGCGGGTGGTGTGGCAGACATCGGCCATGGAAAAACCGGTGGGGCAGACCGTCTCACAGAGCCCGCAGAGGTTGCAGGAGTTGATGAGCGTATTGATGGTCCGGGTGCCCTTGACGATGGACAGGTTGTTGTATATCTGGCGCACATACGCCTTGGGGGACCCTTTGTGCTTCTCTAAGTAGGCACACACCTTGACGCACTCCAGGCATTCGCACTGGATGCAGCGACGGGCCTCGATCTCGGCCTCGTCGCTTGTGTAGCCTGTCTCCGGGCTGGCCGGCATTTTTTTGGGGGCGGGCACCACATCCTTCATATTTGTATAGAGGCGCGATGGGACGGGACCTTCCGTCTCTCGTCCCGCCGTCATGGAGACCTTTTGAAGGTAACGATCCATGGATGTGGCGGCCCATCTCCCTTGGGCGGCGAGGTAGACGGGAGAGTTCCCTTTTATTTTGCCCCCGGCAAAGAGGTTTTCTCGATTTGTGAGCCCTCTTTTGTCCATAGGGAAGACAGTGCCTAATGGACCCTCGTTTTTGCCGTCATATCCGAGATAGACCGCATCAAAGGTGTCACAGAGTGTCTCGAATCGCTCAGGGGTGATGGGGGTATCCATCGTAATGGAGGCCCCGCCCTCTTTGAGCTGAGTGATGGCATCATCGATGGCCTCTCTGGGGAGCAGAGACGCCGGTATATCGCAGAGGGTGCCGCCCGGTTTAGGGGCTCCGTCGAAGAGATGGATCGGGTACCCCTTCTTCGTTAAGTCCAGGGCGACGGTAAGGGCGCTGAGGCCGCTGCCGATGATGGCAATTTTCGTATCTTTGGGGGGGAGTTTAAATATTTTTTTGGACGAGGTGGTGTGGGTGATGCAGGCACGTTCCAGGGCTCCCACGGCGATGGCATCACCCGACTCTTTGAGCCTGCACTGGGTCTCACAGGGGTGATCGCAGATGCGTCCCAGGATGGCGGGAAAGGGCATCGTCTTGTCCAGAATTTTTCGGGCATCCCGAAGTTTCCCACGGGCCATATGCCCCACGAAGAGACGGGCATCCACATGGATGGGGCAGGCGGCCTTGCAGAAGGGGGGCTCATCTTGAATGCACTTGCGTTCCAGTTCTCTTAGCTCTTTTTGATCCATTGTGCCTCACCGATTCAATCAAAAAGGCCCCCACGGCATGGTGCCATGGGGGCCGGTCTGCCTTTTACCTAAACGTTGCATTCACCGATTTGTATCACGGCCAAAATGCTACTATTACGAGTATTTATAATGTGTCCTGCTGGTCGTCAAAGTGACGGCAGCCGAAAATGCGAGATTGGCTCACCCTTCGGGAGCAACTTTTAGGTTTTACAAAATAAGGGGGTGCGGTGATTCCGCCTTTCGGATACCTGACAAGGGATTCAAAAGGCATCGTGGGGCGGAATCTTACAGCATCCGCTCTATTTCTTTGCCTCGAGGGCTGCCAGAACCTTTTCAGGTTTTGCGGGCAGCTTGGTGATGCGCACGCCACAGGCGTTGTAAATGGCGTTGATTACCGCTGCGTGGGGAGATGCCAGGGGAATCTCACCGCATCCAGAGGCGCCGAAGGGCCCGTTGGGACGGGGTGTCTCCACGTAAACGAGCTTGATGTCATCGGGAATATCCTTGATGTAGGGGATACCGGCACCCTTCATGTTGGAGTGTTTCTTGATGTCCTCGTACTCTTCGCTGAGGGCCAGGCCGATGCCCTGGGCCAGACCGCCGTAGAGCTGACCATCGACCACCAGCTTGTTGTTGATCTTGCCCACATCGGCAACCATGGTCATTTTAGTGACAGTGGTCTTGCCGGTCTTGAGCTCGACATCTGTCTCTGCCATGAAGAATCCGTACATGAAGCAGGGGAAGGGATTGCCCTGACCGTTTTCATCACAGTCGGTGCAGGGTGCGCTCCAGGTACCGGTGTATTTGAGGGCGATCTCTTCGGCCTTCATCTCGTCGAAGGTGCGGAAGCTGCCGTCCTCTTTGCGCATGGCATCGAGGAGGAGCTCACAGGCAGCCTTTACAGACTGACCGACCACAACCTGAGACCGGCTGCCCCCTGCGGGACCGGCGTTGGGAGTGGTGCGCATGTCGTTCATCACCAGCTTGATCTGATCCGGGGCCAGGCTCAAGGGACGAAGGGCTTCGTGGGCAGTGCCCAGGGTGCCCATGTCGGCGCCCTGACCATGTTCACCCCAACTGGAGAACATAGTGACGGTGTTGTCTTCGTTGAGTTCAATGGCAGACTCTGCGGTGTCGGGGCCGTCGAGGCCTGCTGCGTATACGGCCAGTGCCAGGCCAACGCCGCATTTTATCTCATCGGTGGATCGAGCCGCTGCTCGCTCCCTGGCCTCGGCATAGTCGGGGCGCATGGTGTCGATAAGCTCGGGGATGCAGAAGACATCCGGCTCCTGACCGGTGGGCGTGGTGCAGCCTTTTCGGTAGGCGTTTTTGTAGCGGATCTCTAAGGGGTCGATGCCAAGCTTTTCGGCCAGCTCGTCTATCAACACTTCTGAGGCGAAGAGGCTCTGGGGTGCTCCGTAACCCCTGAAGGCAGATCCCCATGCGTGGTTTGTGCAGACGGTACGGCCTTCGCCACGGATGTTTGCGATGTCGTAGCCGGCACCGATGAACTGGGCACCGCGAAGGGTGAGGAGGTCGCCGAACTCAGAGTAGGGACCGTGGTCGACTGTCCAGTCGGTCTCCATGCCGAGGAGCTTTCCTTCGTTATCTGCGGCCATTTTCACATTGATGAAGAAGGGGGAGCGTTTTCCGGTATAGGTCTGCTGCTGGTACCAGGTGTAGTTGAGGAAGACGGGGCGCTTGGTGGCCATGCAGGCGACGCCGAGAAGGGCTTCCATTGTGGGGCTGAACTTGTATCCGAAGGTACCGCCGGCGGGGTTGGCGGTGAGCTTGAGCTTATCGGGGTCGATGCCGAGGCCCGGGGCGATCATCGCCTGGTGGAGGTGGATGCCGATGGACTTGGAGCTGATGATCATGTCATCTTTTTCGTCATAATAGGCAAATCCGACATCCGGCTCGATGGGCATGTGGGGCTGGCGTCCCACATAGAAATCGTTTTCGATGGTCACATCGGCTTTCTCAAATACAGGTGCCGTCTCGGCTCCTTTGACGATCTTCTGAGTGAAGTAGATGTTGGGGGTGCCGGGGTGGATCTCGATGGCGTCTTCTGCCATGGCGGCATAGGCGTTCATGTATTCGGGCAGCTGCTCGATCTCGACCTTGACCTGTGCCGCTGCCTCTTTGGCGTGGGCTTCGGTATCGGCACAGACGATGGCGATGGCATCGCCATACTGAAAGATCTTCTCATCGCAGAGGATGGGGCGTTCCCAGCCGTCTCCCTTGTTTGTGGGGAAGGTGATGAGGCCCGTGATGCGGTTTTTGCCCGCTACATCCTTGTGGGTGAGAACCTTAAAGACACCGGGCATTTTTTCTGCGTCGCTGGTGTCGATGGAGAGGATATTGGCGTGGGATACCTCGGCCTGAACGAGGGCAAGACGAAGGGTGCCGGCAGGCATCTTAACGCCTAAGTCGGCGCCGAAATCACAGGTGCCGGTGACCTTGGCGATGGCTGAGGGGCGGGGGTATTTTGTCCCCCAGATACGACCGTTTTCAGGAATCTTGAAGCTCAAATCATCTTCTGTGATCTCACCGCGCATGAGGCGTGCGGCATCCATGACGGCGTCGACGAGGGGCTTGTAGCCGGTGCAACGGCATACGTTTTTATATTTTTGGAACCAGTCACGTACCTCTTCGCGTGTGGGGCTGAGGTTTGATTCCAGAAGGGCCTTGGTGGAGACGATAAAACCGGGTGTGCAGAAACCGCACTGGGCGCCGCCGTTAGCGACCCATGCCAGCTGAATGGGGTGAAGTTTGTTGGGAGTACCGATGCCTTCAAGGGTGGTGATGACGGCTCCTTCGGCGACTCGTTTCATTTTGGTGATGCAGGAGCGGATCAGCTTGCCGTTCATGATGACGCTGCAACCACCGCACTGTCCGGTGCCGCATCCGACTTTGACAGAGGTAATGCGCAGTTGTTCCCGGAGTACGTCGGCAAGGGACATATCGGACTCGGTGACAATGGATTTTTCAACGCCATTTAGCAAAATGGTTCTCTTGATCATGTGTTTCTCCTTAAGAAAATAGACGTATCTTTCCCTACAGGCCACCCGGGCTTAGAAGATAGGGTGCACTTTAATTTTCCGGGTGGTGTATGTTATTGGCCGTTTATATGGGCGCTGCAACGATTCAAAAGGCATGTTTCCCCTGGGCCGAATCGTTACGGTATGTTTAGCTTGACTTGCCGAAGCCGCATAAGGGGTAGCGGCACTCGGGGCAGTTGGAGCAGAATCCGCCGTGCCCGAGCTCGATGATGTCGGCCTTTGTCAGTTTCTCTCCGGTGAGAATTCGGGGGACCACCAAATCGAAGATACTCGCCTTGTGGTACATGACACAGCCTGGGAGGCCGACCACGGGAACCCCTTTAATATAGGCGAGCATAAACATGGCACCGGGGAATATGGGGGAGCCGTAGATGATCACCTCGCCTCCGGCGGCGCGTATGCTGGCCGGGGTCTGGTCGTCGGGGTCCACAGACATCCCGCCTGTGACCGCAATGAGTTCGGCCCCGTCGTCCAGCATCTTATGGATGGCGGCAACGGTCATCTCCACTTCATCGGAGACAAAGACCTGGTCGATGACCCGGCTGTTGATCTGGGAGAATTTTTCTTTGAGAATGGGACCAAATTTGTCTTTGATGCGTCCCGTGTATATTTCGCTGCCGGTGGTGACTACGCCGACCTTTGTCTCGGTGAAGGGACGGACTTCGATGATGGGGTAGTTGTCCCGGCAGATGGCCTCCACATCGAGGAGATTTTGCTCTTTGGTGACAAGGGGGATGATGCGGGTTCCGGAGAGGGGTTGTCCTTTTTTGACCTGCTGGTTGGTGTGGAGCGTGGAGAAGACCGCATCCTCGACCTCATTGATCTTGCGCAGTGCCTCCACATTGATCTTAAGGAGTCCAGGCTCTGATGCCTTGAAGCCGACCTTCCCTTCAGACGGGGCGGTGAGCTCGATGCCCGGTCCCGCAGCGGCCTTGGCGATCCTTAAGGCGGCGTCATCCTCGTGGACCAGGCCGTCGGCGATGTCAAATACATAGATATTTGCCTTGCCGATATTGAGGAGCTCAGGGATATCTTCCTCCCGGATGATATGTCCTCTTTTAAAGGCGGGCCCCTTGTAATTGCCTGGAATGATTCGTGTCATGTCGTGGCAAATTACCATTCCTTTTGCATCTTCTACCGCTACACATTTCATTTTGTATCCTTTCTCCACTACTTTTATAGACGCACTCTTTTATCGAAGTACTTCGTATTCAGATGTACTCTTCTGTTCACGTACTTCTATAAAAGCACTCTTTTCCAGCGAATTTTACGCGACCCGTCATGGATGACACTCAATTGATACCCGAGAAGCCCCATACCGAAGTGGGGGGTGCTTCAAGATAATGAATTTTATCGAAAATATTGATAAATAATAGCGTGTGTAACCGACGGGTATTTTTTAAGAAAACGGGTCTCTGATAGGCTCGAAAGCGCGCCTTCTGCCAAAGATCCCTAAGAAAATACGATCGCCCCCCTTGGACAGATGCTTTAATATCATTTGAATAATCACTTAAATTTTTATCTGAAATGCCTACTTTTTTTGTTTATATCTACATTATGTTGGATTTTTATTTTCATAAAATATTTATAATGGGAGGAATGATAGACGCCGCCCCTATTTTTGTAGGTATTGTGGTCATTTTTTGGGGCGCTTCACTGTCCCTTGATATGAGCGTGAACATAAAATAATTATATACGTAAAAAGCCTGTTTTTATTTGGTTTTTTTGTTTGTTTATAGGCACCATGCGGGGCCTTTTTATCCTTATATCTGTCGTTGCGGAGAATAGAGCATATTGGCTCGTGCTGGTCAATAATTTTTGCGAAATGAGTCAAATTGACACAGTTTTGAGTAGTATTTTTTAGGTGAGAATGCCTGTACTAACTGTAAGCGACGATAAATGACGATAAAATGGGATCAGATTATTTTTGGTGTGTTACTTGGGGACGTACATTTTTTGCGTCGCGGGGTGGGTCCGGGGGG
>JABXKT010000130.1 GCA_013619155.1 Desulfobacteraceae bacterium | reverse complement strand
AAGGGAATCCCACGCAACGCACCATCCACCCACCACCACGGGTATCACGAAGGCCCGTAGGATGGGCAAAGAGAAACGTGCCCATCATTGCCCGATCAACCCGCTTTCCTTCAACACACATCATCGTCGACACCCCCCACATCCCTTCCCGCCATGAAGTCCATCACCACCCATGATGGGCATACCGGCGGTAAAGACAACCCCAAATTGCCCCCCTCCGACAACCCAATTTTGACCCACCCCTGAACGTAGAGTGATATGTTGTAATCAACCGTCATCAACCCATACACTTATAATTCAAGTATGTTAGTACGAAGACGATCTAAAGGCCAAATATATCATATGATATAATTATTGAAAAATTTATCACATGATATATTATCATAGATAAACACTGAATTTAAAATAGGAGCTGGATTTTGAGTGGTGATAAACGAAAGTTAGTTGCGCAGTTCTTAAAACAGTTCAAACAAATAGCGGAAGCCAACGGCATCTATGTCGTCCCCAGACGAAAAAACAATCAGGATCTCATCACCCTGGGGATAACAGAAAGAATCAGGGAAGCGATCATCCTTTCCCTAACACCAGATAATTTTTGTAAAGGCCCAGAAGCGGATCGTGATCAACCCGGTAACCTATGGTTCTTCGGTAAAACCGAAAATGGTGACAAAATCTACATTAAGCTAAAAATTGCAGGCATCAAAGGAACGTACATCGCAAAATGCTTATCGTTTCACAGGGCAGAACATAAACTGGTATATTACACGTATTAAAAGAACATCGATGTGCATTTAAAATAAGGGGGCGTAACATGAAAAATATTTGCCCAATATGTGAAAAAGAGACCGACGTTAGAAAAGCGAATCGGGAAGAGTTATACAACATTAGAGGGGAAGAAATTCTCATTTTCGAGGAATTTTTCATTTGCAGTGAGTGCAATGAAGAGTTTGATGACCCTAAATCAACAAACAACCCCATCGAAACCGCTTATCGTGAGTACCGAAAACGAAAAAGCATGACTCAACCTGAAGAAATTAGATCTTTTAGAAAGAGATTTAACCTCACTCAAAAAGAACTAAGCTCACTTTTAGGCTGGGGTGGTGCAACCCTTAGTCGTTATGAAAATGGCGCACTCCAAGATGATTCTCATGAGCGTATGATGAAACTCATAATACGTGACCCATCAAATTTATTAACTCTCATTGAACAATCACCAAATATGATTTCCTTGAAGAAAAAGGACACACTTTTATCGCGAATTGATACGTATAAAGATGAACCATTATCAATGATTGAATGCTTTAGAAGTATTTGTTCAGAGTATAAGCCTGATATTCATAGTGGATTCAAATCTCTCGATATTGAAAAGCTTTTAAGCTGTATATTATATTTTTGCAAAGATGGTACGCTCAAGACCAAAATAAATAAGCTACTATTTTATGCCGACTTCAAGTTTTTTAAAGAAAACTCGAATTCAATCACTGGGCTTAGATACTCAAAATTCCAATATGGACCAGTCCCAGAGAATTATGACTATTTTTTTGCTTTTTTAATAAATGATGAACAAGCAATATATGTAGAAGAAGTCCAGTATTCAAATTGTACAGGCGAAATTTATCATAGTTGCAAAGAGCCGGATCTCACTCTTTTTTCTAAAAGTGAGTTAGAAACGATGCAAAAAATTAAGAATCATTTCTCACAATTCAATGCGACACAAATAAGTGATTTCTCCCACAATGAGAGAGCTTACATCGAGACCCCTGATAGAGTCTTTATTTCATACGATTATGCAAATAACTTGTCATTATAAATGAACATATAATCGAGTAGTCGAGGGGTTTCATAGGGGCCAGGTTCTTGTCGATGAAGAGATGAGACGCTTTCATGGATCAAAGGACAGGTGCTATGCGCGTGCCATCCCACACCGCTGCCAGCGCCTTCCCTTCCCATCTTCCCGCCATGAAATCCGTCGCCACCCATGATGGGCACGGCCCTGCCTTTGCCCATCCTACATCACGCCTAATCAAGGGATGGGGTCCATTGAATGCCAGGGAAACCCCTTAGCAACGCACCATCCACCCACCACCACGGGCATCACATAGGATGGGCAAAGAGAAACGTGCCCATCATTGCCCGATCAACCCGCTTCCCTGGTTTAAAAATGATCGGACAAGATTCATCTCCCCGCCGCTTACATTTTCTTTGCACGATCAGATATCATTAAAAATCCATATTATGACGTGGAGACAAGAGACCCCACACCAGACACTAAAAGCTCCCTGAAGATCCACCTTTTTTCAAGGGAGACGGTTATTATACCGTGTTCCGGCTGAACATCTGGCGAATGCCAGACGGTGATGCCGTCAACACGGGTTGTGGAGTAGTTTGCCATAAGAAGAGGTTTGCCCCGACGGACCGCCGGGGTGCGGGTTGCCACCTGCCGGATGGCGCATCAGCCTCCCGAAGAGTGGTGAGTCTCCAACCAAATGGTAATCTCATGGCCTTTTTTTTCAATATAATCCCGGGCATCGGGGGTGATCTCAAACATAAAAAGCTCCTTCCTTGAACGCCTCAGGCGTGTATCGATTCGAACCGGATAAAGATCCGGCCCCAGAGGGTATAAATTGGCCCTGTGCCTCTCCGTAGTGTCTTTCTTGTATGTCTTGAAACTTAAGCTAGTGAGGTATCATATCCGTATCAAGGCCTCGGGTATCCACGCAGTACCCACGCGCCCATACATGATTCCCCCCATAGGGTTTTTTCTTTAAATTTATTGAACACCCTTATGGCACTTCTACCCTTATATTGCCATCGCCAAAGCGGGCGAATCGGCGCCCATCCCCCCCCAAAAAAAAGAAGTCAGGCGCATCACCTGGGCGAAAGTCGTGAGACCAGACGCCGGATGGTTCTTGCCGAAATTCGCCCGTTCGACGGTTGGCGTCCTCGGTCAACAACGGACTGTCGGTCTGTATAAGAATAAGGGCTCAGGCAAAAAATAAATGCACGCGTTTAAGAAAAATGCCGCTGTGATTTGACCCGAGGAGCGGGTTAAATCGCTGCGGCAACCCGCTTTCAAGGTGGCTCACCTTGCCGCCGGAGGCATCTCTTTTTGTATATTTTATTTTTGCGCAGGTCCTAAGGCCGCCATACACCCTGCCGAAGAAACCGAGCTATGAGCCTTTTTGTTCTTCAGCGTGAACGACCAGAGGGGTGAAGGGCCGGCTCTCTGAAACTCCCTAAAACTAAAAACGCCTGAAAACTGTGGCCCCTGCCCCCTGGAACTGGAGACACGGAATCTATGGCTTTACATGACGCATCAGGAAGATTAAGAGGACCCATCATTTATACCAAACGGGCATCGCTGGCGGTGTTCCAATCATACCCAAACAAAACGGATGACTGAGAGATCCAAATGCCACCTAAAAGTTGCAAGCGTCCCTTGGCCGGACATGCAGCTGTAGTATTTTACCGCAATTGTCTGGTAACGCAGCAGATCCGGTCAAAAGTCGCTCCCGAAGGGTGAGCCCACCTCTGCATTTTCGGCTGCCGTAACTTTGATGACCAGCAGAACACATAATAAATACTTGTAATAGTAGTATTTTGGCCATGGCATAAAGCGGTGAATGCAACTTTCAGGTACCAATCAATGGATTCGACAGAGTGGAAGGATAGCTCACGCATGACAATACTGTATAAAGATTTTACAGAAGACTGCCCCGTCGTTTTATGCAGAAGAGACATGGAGGAATTGGTGTCATTCTTTCGAAATTCGGCCGAGGAAAAAATCGAAATAGAGATCCTCCATAAGCGCCGATCTCTGTGGAGCCACCTTTGAATTTTACCAGAACTTTATCAACTACCGGCTGTACGCCCATGACGGGGCATGGTTTTTAAAAACTGACTTTAAGATACGATCCTTTTTTAAACGAAAAAAGCCGTGGTACGCGGGGATTAAACGGATCTTTCCCTACACAGGATCTCTCTTCATCCTGCTCTCCGGGCAAAAAGCGTCTTCATCTTTTTCGGAAGGAATCATGCCATCCACGGCTCTCTGGGGAGGCCTGACGCTTGTCATGACCACCATTTTCCTCCTTGAATATATGGGAAAAATCTTTCCGCACATCTGGATCAGCTTAGAGGGCAAGGAGTGACCACCAGGCTCCGACAAAATAAGGGGAAATATGACGGCAGGCGAAAACAGCGCCCTGTGCATCGCGCCTCTCCCCTTAAAAATTCACATACCGCCATTATTAAGCAAACCTGAAAACCCATTCCCTGTTATAGTCGTTTTCCAAAAAAAAACCGGCTTTCAAAAAAAGCACCCCTTGCCGCGTGAAGGCACTCTCTTTTCCGTACCATAAGGACCCGCAAGCCATGACGTTCCAAAGGAAACATCTTCCCCTTCTTATTTTCGCCGTTCTCGGAGCTGTATGGGGAAGCAACTTTATCTACATGAAAATGGCGGTGGCCCTGATATCGCCCGGGCAGATTGTCTTATTCCGGGTGCTCTTCGGATTTATCCCCGTGTTGATCTATGCCGGGGGAAGGCGCTCGCTCCATCTGCGCCACCTTCGCCATGCGCCCCATTTTATCGTCATGTCGATACTGGCCACAGCCTTCTACTACTACTGTTTTGCCAAGGGCGCGGCCCTACTGCTCTCCGGTATTGCCGGGGCGGTGAGCGGCGCGATCCCCCTATTCGCCTTTGTCATGGCCATCCTCTTCATCCCCGAGGAGAAGGCATCCATGCGCAATATTACCGGCGTGCTCATCGCTTTTGCAGGTGTGGTGCTCATTGCCAAACCATCCGGCCAAGACGTTTTCGCCACAAATTTAGAGGGGATCGGCTACATGGTGGCGGGCTCCTTGAGCGTGGGGGGCTCCTTTGTCTATGCCCGAAAATTTATCGTCCCCTTACGCATCCCGGCAGCGGCGCTAACGACCTACCAGCTCGGCTTCGGCCTTCTCATCCTCGCCCTTCTCACCGATACCACCGGCATCGGAAACCTCTGGACCGATCCCCATGCCTCCATCGGCCTCATCGTGGGCCTCGGCATTCTCGGCACCGGCCTCGCCTACATCCTCTACTACTACATCGTGGAGACCATGGGCGCCGTGGCTGCCTCCTCCGTCACCTACCTGCCGCCGGTTGTGGCCCTTTTCATCGGGTTTCTCCTGGTGGGCGAGCCCATCGAGCTGATGGACTTTTTATCCACCGGGATGATCTTTATCGGGGTCTTTCTGCTTAAAAGATAAGGATGGGCAAAAGAAGAGGGGGGCATAGAAGAGAGACTATAGAAAAGGCGCCGTGTTCTCCAAGCTTGCAATGAACATACGCGATGCCAGGAGAAGCCTCCCCCCGGAGATCATTATCGGCATCACCGGGGAACCTGGGGAACGCCGTGAGGGCAGAAAGAAAAGGGGCCAGGTTCTTGTCGATGAAGAGATAAGACGCTTTTATGAATCAAAGGCCAGGTGCTACCGCTATCAGCGCCTTCCCTTCCCAGCTTCCCACCATGGAGTCCGTCGCCACCCATGATGGGCAGGGCTCTGCCTTTGCCCATCCTAATCATCACGCGTAATCAACCGGTATAATAATAGGGGCCAGGTTTCTCATGTCACACTCCTGATCAAGTTTGGCACCTTACGCATCGATGCCAAAAAAGAATGTCTACTTCGATTTGCCACGGATAAGAGATGGCGGATCAGGAAGCGGGTGGTTCGATTATCTGGGAATCGGTACATCCCTTACCCGTCGCATTTTCTATCTCTATTGCAATGACTGTTGTTTTATGGGAAGCGTTTTTGATGTATTTCTTTCCGGCTTCCATATGTTCGGGTGAGAATCGCCTGATAATGGCTAACAGCCCCTCTTCTTTTTCCTCTCCTGTGACTTCTTTTGCCTTACCGAACAAAATGGTGCTTTGAAACTTAGTATCAAATTTTTTTGGAACAATTTCACAGCCATCGACAATACAAAAAGAGACATTTGGGTTGTGCCTGATGTTATCGATTTTATGTCCTAAAGTGGTGCAATGGAAATATATTTTCCCATTGTGATACGCATAATTTAAGGGCACGGCATAGGGATAGTTGTCGGCACCAGTGGTTGACAAAACTCCATATTCCCCCCTCTTTATGATTTCAAGGGTCTTTTCGTAACTTAGTAGTCTGTTTTTAAATTTCATCTCTTTAAACATATGAATTCCTGATTAAAATAAAGGGTATAATTTTGAAAAACAGGTCGAATCTTTGAAACAACCTTATACTACATCTGTATGCTCAGAAAGAGCCAGATTGTTAAAAAAATATGGATACAGATTGGCAGTAAACAAGGAGCCATGTTCTCTATGCTTGATGCGCACATACACGATACCAGGGGGAGCCCCCCCCCTTTATCCATAAAAAAAGACCGGCCCCTTTTTCGCCTTAAGCCCTCTTCCGCTTTTTATTTCCGGCCTGGAGTTTGCGCGATACGGTGGTGCGGTTCACCTGAAAGACCTCGGCCACCTTCTCGGTGGTTTTATAGGTCTCCATGGCCTTTTGCAGAATCTCAAACTCAATATCTGCCATGAGCTCTTTAAGAGGTTTCCCCCCGTGGCAGGTATCCAGCGTGTAGGAGCCAGAAGAGGAGGGGCTCTCCTTGGGCATAAGCCGGGGAAGATCCATGGGCTCGATCACACTTTTTTCATGGGTGATCACAATACCCTGGATCATGTTTTGCAACTCTCGAATATTGCCCGGCCAGCCGTGTTTTAAGAGAAGCGGTACGACCGCATCCGAGAGATAAAATTGCTTGCGGTATTTCAGGTTGTACCGTTGCAGAAAATGATGGGCAAGGGGTTCTATATCCGCTTGCCTCTCTTTTAAGGGCGGAATATACAGCACGCTAACCTGGAGACGGAAATAGAGATCCTGACGAAATTTGCCTTCGGCAACGGCCTGCTCCAGGTTGACATTGGTGGCCGCGATAATTCGGGTGTCTATTTTTTTGGGCTTTAAGGCACCGATCTGCATGATCTCTTGATCCTGAAGAACCCGAAGAAGCTTTGCCTGCATGGCCAAAGAGAGCTCTCCGATTTCATCCAGAAAAATAGTGCCACCGGCAGCGATATCAAAGTATCCGGGCTTGCCTTCGCGCCGTGCCCCGGAAAAGGCCCCCCGTGCATAGCCGAAAAGCTCCGATTCGATGAGATTTTCGGGAATACTAGTGCAGTCGGCACAGAAGAAGGTATTTTCAGATCGCTCGCTCTGGGCGTGAATATATCGAGCCATCTCCCCCTTCCCCACACCCGTATTTCCCAGAATCAACACGTTGGCATCGGTGACGGCGATCTTCTGCGCCTGGGCCATGACCTTTTTCATGGCCGGACTTTCAATGACAACGGATGCTGGAGCCGAAACCTCCCGGGCGTTATTCTGTATATTCGTCCAGAACTCTTTAAAGATATGCGTATGGTACTCAATCTGTTCTTTAAAAAGAGTCAGATGACTGATATCCCGGATAAAGGTCACGACCAGCTCGACATCTCCACTGCTATTGAGCACGGGATATCCGTGCAGCAGGTTCTTCCGGCCACCGCTGGTCTGCTGAACCGAGCTTGCCGGTCGTTTGGACTTGAGGATCACAGGGCTAACGGCCCCCCGAAAGATGCCTTTCTTCTTTTCCACGCGGTCGGCATGGGGTTCCGCCTCATCGAACACCCCCGCCTTGCTGTTCAGAAAGCTCACTCTTTTTCCAAGCAGCGTCTCCGGGGACAAGCCGGATAATCGTTCGTACATGGGATTGATTTTCAGGATGATCCCGTCGGCGTTGCTGATACAGATCCCTTCATGGAGAACGCTTAAGATAGCGTTCATCTCATGAAACAAGTGGCCGTATTTTTCCTGAAAATAGGGAACTTCGTATTTTTTATTGCTCATTGTCATGAATACTTCACCTGGGGTTGCTTACGATATCAGGAAGAACGCCCCTTGAAATTAAGGATTCTCCTCTGTCACGGTAGTCCATATTTCACCAATTTCCTGATCTTACTTTTAGTTACCCCCTTATCCTAAATCAAAGGTATTTGTAAATACACGCACAGATGTCACGAACCACAAAGAGATGACCGCCCTTTTTTTTAAAGCCTGCATCATAAAATCCCACACCCTAAGATAGAGCGCCCCGATGGTCTTGTGCAGTCCTGCACTTTGGTGCAAACCTGCACAACGCCATAAACCACTCAAAAATCACTATTTTTTTAAAAGGCCGGGGCAATCTTGCATCCGATCAAACAAAAAGGGAGCCCACCACTCAAAGAGTCGTGTGATAATTATAATTCATAAATAAAGTAAATCAAACTGATTACATCAATATGACTATTTTTTTAAAAACTTGGCACTCTTGTTGCTCTTCATATCGGACGTTGGTGTGCAGACGCTTACGACAGACATGCCAGCAATCGGCTTTTTGTAAAAAATAGGGGAATTCATTTTTTATCGGACCAAAGAAAATATACCTTTGGGCCGAGAGGAGGTCTTTTTTGTCAACGACATTCTACCCATATGTGGGCGCCTTTATCTGGATCAGTATTCTGCTCGTTTCTGGAGCTTTTTTACGTAACAACATCGCTTTTTTTCAAAAGAGACTGATTCCATCCTCTCTGATCGGCGGGGTCCTCGGGTTTATCCTATTAAACGCAGGCCTCATCGGAATGCCCACGGCCGAGGGGTGGATGCCCATCCCTTCCAAGGTATTCGGCGCCATGGTCTTCCATCTGTTTGCCTTTGGTTTCGTGGGCATCGGCCTGCTGCAGCAAGACAAAAAACAGACCGCAAAAAAATCCAAGTTGATGCAGAACGGCGCCCTCTGGATGGCCTTTATGTATTGCCTGATCTATTCCGTTCAGGGCGTGACCGGAAAATCGATCTTTGAATTTGTAAAAATGATCACCGGCGGTGAGTTCTTTACCGGCTTCGGCTACCTGGTGGGCTCCGGTTTTTCCCAGTCTCCCGGAGCGGCCCAGGCCTTTGGTTCCATCTGGGAGAGCACCTATGGAGTTCAGGGCGCCAGCAGCGTCGGCCTGGCCTTCGGTGCCATGGGCTTCTTGTGTGCCATCTGCCTCGGCATTCCCCTGGCCAACCGGGGCATTAAGAACGGATGGGTCGCCGATCAGAGCTCAAAAACACTTCCCACGAGCCTGCTCAAGGGGATGATGGGCAAGGGCGAGGCTATCGAATGCACCCGAACCACCACCCACCCTGCCAACATGGACAACCTGGCCTTCCACCTCGCCATCATGGCCGCCCTCTACGGCCTGGGCTACGTGTTTGCCCTCACCTGGTCGGTCTACATGCCCAAGGGGATCAATGGCCTCGGCTTTGGACTCTTGTACACCTGGGGCATGATCGCAGGACTCGTCACCCGAAAGGTGCTCGATAAGATTGACTGCCTCCATGTGATCGACAACGCCACCACCCGCGGTGTTACCAGCAGCACCATCGATTACATGATCTGCGCCGTCTTCATGGGCATCTCCATAAGCGACATCCAGGCCATCTTGATCCCCTTCCTCGCCACCGTTGTCGTGGCCGCCATCATCACCTACATCCTGATCCTCTGGTTTGCCCGCCGCATGCCCGAATATGGGTTCGAACGGGGCCTCGCCATCTTAGGATGCTACACGGGAACGGTTGCCTCGGGCATCCTCTTGCTCCGCATCATCGATCCGGATTTCAAGTCCCCAGCCGCCGTCGAGCTGGCCGTCATGAACGTCTTCATTCTACCCCTGATCCAGATCGTCTACCTGAATCTGCCCTTTATTCCCACGGAAGGGTCCCTGATGCTGCCGGTTTTCATCGCCTACATCATATTGATGCCCCTGGCACTCTTCTTCTTCAAGTTTATCGGGAAACGCTCGTGGTAGTTTCCTGACGGGGCCGGAGTATCGCTCCTTAATTTATTGTAATCGTAAATTTTTCACAGTCCGGCAAACTCTTTTGGCTCCGCCGGACTGTGAAAGTGTCTATATAATACAATCGTTAGATACCGTTTTGATCCTTGCTTGTTTGAAGTGCCTTCAAAACGGCTGTAAAGGAAACGTTCTATGGTAAAGCCTTTTAAAATCAATATTCCGGATGAAACCATTGCATCAATTCGTCAACGCGTTGCCGATTTTCCATGGCACGACATGCCCGATGACAAAGGATGGGAGTATGGAACCAACCGGGACTATATGAAAGAGCTTTGTGCCTACTGGGTCGAAAGTTACGACTGGAAAAAACATGAAGAGCAGATGAATGCCTTTGACCACTTTAAGGCCGAGGTCGACGGCATTGAGATGCACTACATCCTCGAAAAGGGCAGCGGCGACAACCCCATGCCCCTCCTCATCAGCCATGGATGGCCGGGCTCCTTTGTGGAGAGCCTTACCATCATCGAAAAACTGGCCCACCCGGAGCGTTTTGGTGGCAAGGTGGAAGACGCCTTTGATGTCATCGTCCCCTCCCTGCCCGGCTTCGGCTTCTCGGGGCGCCCGCCTCACCCATACGGCCCCCGGGCCATGGCCACGGTACTCAGCCACCTCATGACCGATGTTCTCGGCTATAAGACCTACTACGCCCACGGCGCAGACTGGGGCAGCGCCATCTCCAGCTGGCTGGGCTACGACCACTTTGACCACTGCCAGGCCATTCACATCAACTTCCCCACCATGCGCCACATCGACGGCCCCCAAACACCGGAAGAGGAAGCCTGGGCCGAGTCCTGTGAAACCCTACCGAGCATCGTCCTTCAAAACGGATACCGCACCCAGCAGGCCACCAAGCCCCAGACCCTAAGCTATTCCATGATGGACAGCCCCGTGGGTGTGGCCGCCTGGATTGTGGAAAAATTCCACGCCTGGTCCGATATCGACGGCGACGACGTGGAGAGTGCCCATACCAAGGAGGGTATGCTGACCAACATCATGGTCTACCTGGTGAGCAAAACTTTTTGCACCTCCACCTGGATCTATTACGGACGCCGAGAGGAAGGCGGACGCATCTTAGGGACCAAAGAGCGCCCACGGGTCGAGGTGCCCACAGCGGCCGCCATGTTCCCAGCAGAGAGCTTCCCCTGGCCGCCCCGCTCCTATGCCGAACGACTCTACAACATTCAGCGCTGGACCTCCTTTCCCCATGGCGGACACTTCTCCTCCCTGGAAGAGCCCGAAATGCTGATCAACGACATCGTCGATTTTGCCCGCTCTTTTCGCTAACGCTGGTGAAAAGAGGGCCTCCGGTGGCCCTGTCGGGAGCCACGCTTTTGCCCTGATTTTATAAAGCAAGGCGCATCCGTTTACCGGCTTTCAAGGTGGCACACCGTGCCGCCCGAGGCCGTGCAGTGAAAGCTTACCTCCGGTGGCCCTGCCGGGGGCCAACCTTTTACAAAAGGTTGCCAAACATATTTTTATAGTGACCGCAACGGACCACCGGTCCGTTACGGTTACAAACCTGGGGTCCAGGGGCGGCAAAGCCGCTTAGGCAAAAAATTCCCTGGCCGCCGGAGGCCCTTTTTCTGGTTACTTTAACCATAGAAGGCTTTTTTTCATGCGCTATACACACAAGAGGCGATGGTCGTCTGGAGCCTAACCTTTCAGCAAGGATTTCAATGGAGAGTTTAAAAGAACTTTATCGTATCGGGCTTGGTCCGTCGTCAAGCCATACCATGGGTCCGAAGTTCGCTGCAGAGCAGTTTGCATCCCGTTATCCTGGGGCGGATCAATACCAGATCACCCTGTATGGGAGCCTTGCCGCAACGGGCAAGGGGCACTTAACAGATCTGGCCTTGTACGAGGTCTTCGGGCGGGACAAGCTAAACGTCATATGGATGCCGGATCAGAGCTTGCCCCAGCACCCCAATGGCATGAAGTTCGAGGCCTTCTCATCGCCAGACGTGTTGCTGGGGGATCAGATCTATTTCAGTGTGGGCGGCGGTAGCATCCGCACCCCCCAAGATATCGTGCTCCAGTCGGAATCGGTCTATCCCCATAAGAACCTCCAGGAGATTATGGATGACTGCATCCAGCGGGGCATCACCTTCTGGGAGTATGTGACCGACCATGAACAGGCGGTGGTTCTCGACCACCTGAACTCTGTATGGCAGGCCATGAAGGCCTCCATAGAGAAGGGCTTAAACGCCCGGGGGGTGTTGCCGGGATCCATCGGGCTGGGCCGAAAGGCCTGGATCTATCACCAGCGAACCCGGTCTGCCGCCGAAGATATGCAGGACACAGGGCTGATTACGGCCTATGCCCTGGCCGTCTCCGAGGAGAACGCCGGTGGAGGCACCGTGGTGACGGCACCCACGTGTGGCTCCTGCGGGGTGGTTCCAGCGGTTCTCTTTTACATGCAGAAGAAAAAGGGGCTGACGGACTCAGATATAACCAAGGCCCTGGCCACGGCCGGAATCTTTGGCAACGTCATAAAACAAAATGCCTCCATATCCGGTGCCGAGGTGGGATGCCAGGGCGAGGTGGGATCGGCCTGTGCCATGGCGTCGGCGGCCGTGTGCCAGCTCCTGGGCGGCTCCTTGCGCCAGATCGAGTACGCCGCAGAGATGGGCCTTGAGCACCACCTAGGACTCACCTGCGATCCCGTGGACGGCCTGGTTCAGATTCCGTGCATCGAAAGAAACGCCTGCGCCGCTACCCGCGCCCTCTCCATGGCGCAGATGTCGATTCTCTCGGACGGGTCTCACCTCATCTCCTTTGACGAGGTAGTCTCCGTGATGAAACTCACCGGACACGACCTGCCCGCCCTCTACCGGGAGACTTCGGTGGGCGGGCTGGCCATGATCTATCGGGGAAAAAATGCCTCTAAAACGGCAATTCAGACGCCGTGCCAGTCTTAGCGCATAAAAAAAAACCGGCTGCGAGGTGTGCCACCTCGAAAGCAGCTTGCAAATGCGTTTTACCCCGCGCCTCGGCGCAAATCACATTTGCCGTGGGTTTTAGATCCACCCGAAATTGTTTTTTAAGACCTATTTACCAAATTTTTCAAAAGTTTGGTTCCCGACAGGGCCAAGCGAGTCACAGGCTGAATCATTACAAAAAAGCATCAAACCAAAATCAATCAACCCTGGCTTAATAAAGCCTAAAATAGGAGAAGACCATGACACACGCCAAGCCCTTATCCAAAGCGGATATTTTTGCCCAGGCAAAAACCGGATCCCTCGTCGCCAAAGCCATTATTCCCAAGCGAAAGAGTGCGGAAGGCACCATGAGCCCCACCTTGAACCCCTTTGACAATCACGTCATCGGCCATGTGGAGTTCTGCGATGCCGAGGTGGTCAACGAAGCCGTGGCCGTGGCCCGTGAGACCTTTGAGAAGGGAACCTGGTCCCGCCTCTCCCCTTATGACCGCAAGCTGGTGATCCAGAAATGGGCGGCCCTTATTGATGAGCACGCCGAAGAGCTGGCCGCCTTAGAGTGCATGGACGTGGGCAAGCCCATCAAAGAGTGCATCGGCTTTGACCTGCCCGATACCTCCTACACCATCTCCTGGTTTGCCGAGGCGGCGGACAAGGTCTTCGGCAAGGTCTCTCCCTCCCCGAGTAACAATCTGGGCATGGTGATCAAGGAGCCCATGGGGGTTGTTGGCGCGGTGCTGCCCTGGAACTTTCCCGCCACCATCTTTGCCTGGAAGGTCGCCCCGGCTCTTGCCGCCGGTAACTCCATCATCGTCAAGCCCGCCGAGCAAACCTCTTTAAGCACCTACCGCATGGTGCAGCTGGCCCATCAGGCCGGGATTCCCGAGGGTGCCCTGCTTTTGGTCACCGGCCTCGGTGAAGCCACGGGCAAGCCCCTGGGCCTGCACAACGAGGTGGATGTGATCTCTTTCACGGGCTCCACCGAAGTGGGACGCTACTTTCTGCACTACTCGGCAGACAGCAACCTCAAAGAGATCGTCCTGGAGTGCGGCGGAAAAAGCCCCCAGGTGATCTTCGACGACACCTACCCCATGGAGGACATCGTGGATCATATCCTCGATGCCGCCTTCTACAACATGGGAGAGAACTGCAGCTGCGGGTCTCGCCTCCTGGTGCAGGAGGGCGTCAAAGACGAGGTGGTCAAGGCGATCCTCGCCAAGCTGCCCGAATGGAAAATCGGTGATCCCGCGGATATGTCCGTCTTTATCGGTCCCATGATCGAAGAGGGTCACTTCCAGAAGGTACTGGCCCACATCGAGTCCTCCAAAAAAGAGGGAGCCTCCCTCATCTATGGCGGAAAGGCGGTGGATGCAGGTGCGGGAAAATGCATCGAACCCACCATCTTTGACAACGTCACCCCCGATATGGACCTCTTCAAGGATGAGGTGTTTGGCCCCGTCCTTGCCATCACCACCTTTAAAACCGAAGAGGAGGCCATCGAGCTGGCCAATGCCACAAAGTACGGCCTGGCCTCTTCCATCTACACCTCGGACATTCGTCG
>JABXKT010000292.1 GCA_013619155.1 Desulfobacteraceae bacterium | reverse complement strand
AGGGATGATTTTGTTTTGTGGATTTTCAACAAATTGTCTTCCACAATCTTTGCAGCAAAATTTTTGTTTTCCATTGTGGATAGAGCCATTTTTAATAATCTTTTGTGATTTGCATGCTGGACAGTTCATTTTTATTCCCTCACACTCATGGGTTTGTTTTTCTATGATTGACCATAAGATAAGGCATCGTCTTGAAATATCAAGATAAATTTGAACACTACCTGTTGAGCACTACCTATTATTTTACATACTATGTCTGTTTTAGTGAGTCGTTATCGGTTTGTTCAAGAAGAAATTTATCAATTGTGTGCGGGGACCTTTCCGTGTTTTTGTATGAGTACTTTTTTGCCCAATTCCAAAACATCAGGATCATCGTCAGTGATCATTTTGTTAAAAATGATTCTATACCCATCTTTCATTAAGGCACTGTAAGAACAGCACAATTACAAAGGTCATTACTTTCAAAAACAGTCAAATCGCCTGCATAAAGTCCTGGGACGGGAAATAAACGGACGGTTAAAGGTTTATTCAAACGATATGCCATTGTACCGGTATCTCTCATTAATGCTGAAATTTTATCTGCAGAAGTGTTACCTGGTATTGGAACTGTATCTAATCCGATACCGCATACAGAACTGTATGTTAACAAAGAACGAATATCAAAATCTGAGTTAATACTGCCTTTAGCAAGACCTGTATCTTCCGTTAATGCAAGCATAAGGCCAGAAAAACCGACAAGACTCACCCCTTTAATTGATTTGAAAACCTTGGTTAATAATGATGAGGCCTCGACTGTACCTGACGATCCAAAATAATCGACGCCCATTTTTTCATAAACGTCTACCATACTAGCGCAATTCTTAGACGGAGCTGCAGAACTATCAAAACCCGCAAAACCATATGGCTTATCGCATGTTGAATTTTGAATTATATTATTAATAGTGGTTATATGATATTGCAGCGCTTCACTCATCACTTCGTAATAGCCTTTGAATTGGCTATTGTGGCTTTCTTTTTCCATAGTTTGGTTGTAATTTTCGAGTACATTCACAAGTAAATCAGGGGTTTCTAAACCAATAACAAATTGATCTCCTAATTCTTTCCGATGGTAACTTGCAGGAAAATATGGAATTAAGGGGTCACAATTAAAATTTACTGTAAAATTAAAATTACCTTCGCCTCTGGGAGTTATAGAACTGATTCGTTGAACAGCTTTCACCGAATGTTGAATTAAATCATTATCTAAAATCCCAAAGCTATCAAGATTGACATTTACACATACATTGCATAAATCTCCAAATTCATGGATCAGTTCAGGTAGGAGTTCAATTTCCTCTTTTGTTCTTGCTTCTCCAATAGCAAATCTAATTCTCATTCCAGATATGTCGAAAGAATTTATCAAATCACTTAAGTAACTTAAATCACGCCTTGCCGTTTCAAGATTATCGGTATTTAAATATTCACCGAAAGGATTAGTAACGATTCTAATTGACTGAACAGTATATTCATTACGGCTTAATTCTTCAGTCAAATTTAAACAGAAATAAGACGCCTCCTTTATTTTATCATTCCAACTTTCTTTATTATTATCCAAAGATATAAATGTAGTGATCGTTCGTACCTTACAAAGCTTCGTATTTTTATACGTCAATTTGCCACTTCCTTTTGAGATAGTTGCCAAATAATATACGCGACGGCTTTTTGCCGCCGCCGTTAAAGCCCTTGCTCTGCAGCCTCTCACAAAAATCATTCATTTCCTAACTCGAACGACTTCACCTTGGTTAAGTTGGAAGTATAGGGGCCAGGTTTTTCATACCAGTGAAGACATATCTCCCGTTTCAATAAAAGAAGCCCACCCTTTATCGAAGACAAACCATCTCATAGACTTTCAAGGGACCTTAAAATGACCCAACTGTGAGGATATGCCCCATGAGTAGACGCACCCCAACCACTCTCCCCCCTTACCGTCTCGTATAAATGGTGACCATCATGGAAAGGGTCAGATGTCCGTCAATCGCTTCATGGAATACATGCCATCGATACCTTTTACCCGCTTGGGCACTCGCTCTCGACTCGCAAAAAGACGGTCTTTAAATACCGCATAGGTCGACAAAACAAACTCTCTGGAGCCGATGATACCGGAATCGGTGAAGTACCGTGTCCGATGCCTAAATCGCCTCATTCTGTTCAGCTCGAAATCGTCAGAGATCTCTTCAGACAGGACCTTTTTTGAAATTTTGGCCTTCCCCCGTTTATCGATGGAGCCGGCGTGGTAAAGGAATGCCCGATACTGTTTCAGCCTCTGATCATCGTCAACACCAAACTCCGCCAGCCCGAAATCCAGGGAGAGAAAACCATCCCGGTTCCCAGTCTGGATATGATACCCGATAGAGCACCAGCGGTAATCTTCAGGGCGCCTGACGATGCCTGCACGCACCGCATTCAAATCGATATAGGCCAGACAATTCATCACCGTACTCCCCTTCTCGACGATGACGCTTTTAAACCGCTCGCCCCAGAGAGTCCCCTTTCGTCTCTTCTTCCGGTTGTAGTACCGGGAAAAGGTCTGCTTAATGTCCTTCACATAGTGGGACAAACTGGAAAATCGCTCCCTAAAATGCGTCATCTGCCCTTCGGGAAACTCGGCCCCCTTATTATAGAGGAGGATAAATCGCCGCCGCACCTCGTCATCGACAAGCATATCCCCCGGGCTCATCTCAATCAGCAGATGGAAATGGTTATCCATAATCGAAAAACCCAGCACATCCACGGCATAAACCATGGAAAACCGCTGTATCACACGAACCAGTTCATCTTTTTCACGTTTTTTAAAGGGTAAGCCATCCAGCGCAGTACGGCTGATCACTAAGCCATCCAGCGCAGTACGGCTGATCACATGATAGACACATCTCTGACCTGAATCTATGCGGACCATACGGGGAATACGGGGCATGGCATCCTCCTCCTGGGTCTTTTATCGATGGTATTTGCGAGGCTTAAAGGCAGATTTTTTCTTTAAATAAAGGCATGTTGAGCACTCATACAATGAGTCTCATATCTTCATCGGTATTTCAAGCATAGAGAGCATGGCCCCTGTTTTTTTTTTCTGTTTTTACCTGTTCAATTTCAATGCGAACCGTGGTGTATTACCCAAGGTTTGCACGCGCCCGTGCCAGTGTCGAACAGGTCCAGACGATCCGACGATCGCTTGAGCCGCAAATCGGTAAACATCGCCCGATATCCTCACGGACCCAATCCAGGCTGTGCATATGGGCGGCCAGAGCACCCATTCGGGGTACTCCAGCGGCGACGGAGCGGTCGAGAGCATGAATGAATTCGATCGGATGCGGATACCATGGCGACAGCTTCAGGGCCCGCGCCCGCAAAGAGCCAGCCCACGCCGTAGCCGCGTAGAGCATGTCAGTAATGGCGGCCGCCTCTGGCCAGTTACCACCACTGACATGCATGAGCTCCAGAATGTTGGTGTTGACGATGCAATCCACCGGATTGCGAAAAATAGCCGAGTCAAGCCACGTTTCAAAGGCACCAATGCGATGCCAGGGGTCGGACCGTTCGGTCAGATAGGTCAGACGAAAAGGACGCAGGATATCGGTGACCACCCGCTGCGCTTCTGCCCGATTGATGCGTCCGGCGTGCAATAGAGCCAGGTTGAACAGCGCCGTGTCATCCGCGTCATCGGGCAACGCCGGCACCATCCAGTTCGGCTGCCCACACCGTGGATAAAAGCCGAACTGCCCCGGCCGGTCCCTATTTTCGCACTTTTTGAGAAAACGGATGGCCCTCTTACGGGCGGCACGGATCACAGACGCATCCCCGGCGTACCGCAGACAGTTAAGGATCAGTGCCGTGGCAAAACCGTTCCTCTCCTTGGTCGCCCCCCCCTTGAGATGAACATCCGACAAAAATGCCCCATCGGGTGTCTGAGCCGCCAAAATCGGACCCCAATCTTGCGGCATTATCACATCATCCATGGGGCGGCGACACCGGTTGAAAGGATGGGCTGATTCAACCCTGGTATCAGGGAAAGCCCGACCATGCCATGATGAGTGATCCCTGATGGCCTCATAGGGAGATGGCTCATAAGGTCCGCGTGCCCTGATAGCCGTCCCGCAATCCATGCAGCGCAGCCAATGTCATCACCAAAGAGCTTTTGCGCCACAAAATAGAGCGTAAAGACGGCCCCAGACTGGCCAGGCGTCACAGAATAGCTGAAGCCCACATCCCGCGCAGGTAGCCGAGCACCCCAAGGAAAGGGCGTGGTACTGTCAACCATCGCCAGCATGGCACCGGCCCCGGCCTCGGACCCGGAACGAGCCATAAGAAGCGGCACGGCAGTGCACAGGAGATCGGTGCTGGCGTAATATGCCTCAACCCGGGGGCTGTGGGCATCCAGTCCGATCATCTCGAGCCGAGGCGGTGGACCGGGCACGCGATGCGGCTGCCCCAACAGGTCCGTCATCCATGTGTCGAGTCTGGCACCACTACCAATCGGCACCTCGACGTAGATTTTAAAACGGTCCGTAGCTCCCTCATGACGTACCCCGAGCCAGGCGCCATAGGTGAG
>JABXKT010000291.1 GCA_013619155.1 Desulfobacteraceae bacterium | reverse complement strand
GAGCTGGATATAGTGGGTCGCCCCCTCCTGCCAGATCGGGGGCTCCGACAGGGTCAGGGTGCGACCATTGACGGCCAGCACCGAGCCGGAGACGCCCCAGTCGGGGAGGGGGTGGGAGACGGAGACTGTCCACCCCCGGCGCAGGGGGCGCCCGGAGTAGTTAACGGCGGTGAAGCTGGCCAGGGACCGGCGGTACATATTGCAGGCCGCCTCGAAGAGGCCTTCCCGGCGCGCCTGGGCGTAGTTGCCCACCCCCCACATGGGGAACTCCGCCGGGGAGACGCCATCGGCCTCGGGGAGGTTGCACTGCACTTTTTTGGCCTCGCCGTCCTCGGCGTCGGTGTACTTGACGAGGACGTCATCGGGGGAGTCCTCCTCGTAGAGGAGGTACTCGATGGAAAAGGACCCTTTTTTAATATTACCCACATGGAAGGAGGCCCGCTTGATGGCCTGGGGCTGGTCCCGCATGAGGGTGACGATACCGCCGGGCACCTGGGGGATGGCCCGGCCGCACCGTGCCATCATGGATAGGGATTTCCAATAGGTGCTGGCCGTGGAGAGGACCCCATCGCAGGTGTCTCCCCGGGCGGCCCAGGTGGCATCCAAGGTGGATAGGCCCAATATATCCAGGCGATCATCGGGGAGGCCGATGGAGTAGTCTCCGTTTCTGCTGAGATCGGCCACGGCCCAGGCGATACTCCGGGTGGCCACGGGGGCGGTCCAGGCGGTGCCCGTGTGGGTGGGGAGTTTGCGGGTGGAGTGGATGAGGATATCGTTTAGGGCGGCGCCGTTTAAGAATGTCCCCGCCTTGATGCGCAGGGCGAGGACGGTGACATCGGCGTAGGTCATCCTGGCCGGCAGGCGCCCTTTAAGGCCCACCCACTGCACCCGGTCGACCTTGCGAGTGTCCGAGACCTCGATGGGGCGGGACATCCACACCTGATAGCAGCCCGGGGTGACGGCAAACTCATGGGTGCGCCGCAAGGGGCTGGCCGTGCGCTCGTTGTAGCTGATGGTGGCCAGGGTGGAGACTGATCCCATCGGGGTGCCCAGGGCGTCCAGGGCCTGGATGTCCACCCGGTAGTCGGTGGCCACGAACCCCTGGGAGCCGTCGTCCTCGGCGTAGTAGAGACCGCCGGGGTGGACGAGGTCGATGCCGATGCGATCCACGCTCTGCCCCGCCTTACACACCGCGTAGGGTCCCACCAGGATGCGGTCCTCCAAGGTATATTCGGTCACCGCCATGATGGCATCATCCGGGGGCTGGCTGGGCCAGGCGGTGTTATAAAAGACCAGCAGCTCGTCGCAATACTCGCCATAGACATGGGCCGTGCACTTGACCATGAGATTGCAGGAGCCCCCGGCCCAGCTGAGGGTGATGGCATCATTAAGCCTAAAATCCTCGAAGGGGTAGAGAGGGTCCGCATTGTAACGATGGGTGAAGACAAAGCACTTGCCGTCCAGCTCCGGGTTTGGGGCAAATTCGTGGGCCGGGATGGATGGGGTGTTGGGGAATATCCCCGAGTAGAGCTCCCCTTCGAAATAACGCTTGCCGTACTTCGGGAGCTCCGCCCCCCCCACCAGGGGGGAGGTGTAGATGTTGTCGTGGTACCCGGCCAGGGTGATGGTACCGCCGGGGGGGACCAGCTGGGAGGTGACCCCTTCGATGTTGGCGATATTGGTGCCGCCGATCACGATCTTGTGGAGCTCGTGCTCCCCCACCCCTAAGCAGAGGAGGACGTGGGCGTATTGATCCGCCGGGCGCTGGGGGTGGTCCTCCACATACGCCACCCAGTCGTGGGAGGCCCGGGGGGGCCGCCAGGCGTTTCTCCCGAAGGCCACGGGGATGGGGGCATCGATGGCGGGGATGCGGCCCCCCCGGGCCTCCCACGACTGGGTGGCGTATGT
>JABXKT010000129.1 GCA_013619155.1 Desulfobacteraceae bacterium | reverse complement strand
GGAGGGGCAGGGCCAGGGGATGCCCTCTTTTTCCAGGCGTTCGTAGCTGAGGCCGCCCATGGTGGGGGTGAGGGCGGTGATCTCCTGGAAGATGGCCTTCGGGCTGGCGTAGTCCATGGGGACGCCCATGCGCTTGGCGATCTCACAGGTGATCTCCCAGTCGGAGAGCACCCCTTTGGGACCGGGTACGGCCTTTCGTACCCGCTGAACGCGTCTTTCGGTGTTGGTAAAGGTTCCCTCTTTCTCGGCAAAGCAGAGGGCGGGGAGCACCACGTCAGCCGTTTGGGCCGTCTCCGTCATGAAGATGTCCTGAACCACGAGAAAGTCGAGGTTTTTAAACCCTTTTTCCGTGTGGGTGAGGTCCGCCTCGGAGAGGAGGGGGTTTTCACCGATGATGTAGAGGGCCTTAAGGCTCCCTTTAAGGGCGGCATCCACCATCTCCGTGGCGGTGATTCCTGGGGTCCGGGAGAGGCCGGTGACGTTCCAGGCCTTTTCCATGGTCTGGGCGTGGGCCTCGTCGTGGACCTTTCGGTAGCCGGGATAGACATCGGGGAGGCCCCCCATGTCGCAGGCGCCCTGGACGTTGTTCTGGCCGCGTAAGGGGTTCACCCCGCCGCCCTCGATGCCCATATTGCCGCAGACCATGGCCAGGTTGGCCAGGGCCTTCACGTTGTCGGTGCCATTGACGTGCTGGGTGATGCCCATGCAGTAGAGGATGGAGCCCTTTTCGGCGTTTCCATAGAGACGGGCCGCCTCCATCAGGGTGGCTGCCGGAATGCCGGTGAGCCCTTCCACGAACTCGGGGGTGAAGGGAGCCACCGCCTCTTTCAGGGCGTCGATGCCTTCGGTGCGCTGGTCGATATATTCCTTGGCTTCGAGTCCCTCTTCAAGGATCAGGCGGATCATGCCGTTAATCCAGGCAATATCGCTGCCCGGGTTGGGAGATATACCGAGGGTCGCGTGGCGTTTCAGGTCGATCTTTCGGGGGTCTAAGACGATGAGTTTTTTCCCGCCGAATTTCACGGCCCGTTTGATGGCCGAGGAGATGACGGGGTGGGTCTCCGTGGTGTTGGAGCCCGCAACGAGGATGACATCGGCCTTCTCGATATCCGAGATGGGGTTTGTCATGGCACCAGATCCGAATGCGGCGGCCAGACCGGCCACCGTGGAGCTATGTCACAATCGTGCGCAGTGGTCGACGTTGTTCGTCTTAAGGACCGTGCGGGCGAATTTTTGGGCGATGTAGTTCTCTTCGTTGGTGATGCGGGCTGAGGTGAGAACCGCGACAGCATCGCTCTGGATATCTGATATCTCTTTGAGGCGTTTTGCCGTGAGGGTCAGGGCTTCATCCCAGGAGGCCTCTCGGAGTTCACCGTTCTCCCGGATCATGGGGGAGGTGAGGCGCTCCTTGGAGCCGACAAAGTCGAAGCCGTAGCGCCCTTTGACGCAGAGGCTGCCAAAGTTGGGGGCACTCTCCTCGGCACCGGTGATGCGGGTGATCTTTCCGGCCTTGGCGTGGATGTCGACCTGACAGCCCACCCCGCAGTAACCGCAGGTGGAACGGGTCTTGGTATCATCCCAGGGGGCGCCCCGGTAGACCACATCCTTTTCGGTGAGGGCACCCACGGGACAGGCCTGGACACAGGAGCCGCAGAAGACGCAACTGGACTCTGTGAGGCTCTGGTCGATACCGGCGATGATTTTCGCCCCCACACCCCGGAATCCGAAGTCGATGGCTTCGTTGACCTGGATGTCATTGCAGACCTGGACGCAGGAGCCACAGAGAATGCACTTGTTGAAGTCTCGGATGATGAAGGGGTTGAGCTCTTCGATGCCGTGGGTGGATTTGTGGGCGGAGAACGACTCGTCGGCCGGGTTTTTCGGCATGAAGCGGGTTTTATCGGCCTCCATGAGGGTGGCGTAGCGCCGGAGGTCACAGCCCGATACATCCTGGCAGCCGCACTCTAAACAGCGCTCGGTCTCGGCCTGAAGGTTCGCTTCGGTAAAGCCGAGTTCCACCTCGGTAAAGCTTTCTGCCCGTGTTTCGGGGTTGGCCTTCTCGATATGGCGACGGGCCATGACGGGTTTATGGCTGAGGTCTGCCGGGGTGAGTACCCCAAAATCCTCTTTTTTAACGTGGAAGCCCAGTCGATCTTCCCCTTTTTGGGGGCGTCCATGGAGGAGGCGATCCATGGCGTAGGCCGCTTTCCGACCGTGGGCGATGGCACTGATGATGACACTGGGACCGGTGACGGCGTCGCCCCCGGCATAGACTCCGTCTAAATTGGTGGCAAAAAGGGAACCATCGGCATCGATGGAGTTCCATCGGGTCAGCTCGAGTTCCCCTAAGGAGTCGGTGACCACCTTCTGGCCAATGGCCTCGATGACGTAATCGGCCCCTTCGCTATACTCGCTGCCCTCCATCACCACGGGGCGGCGACGGCCACTGGCATCCGGGGCCCCGAGCTCCATCTTCACGAAGGTGACGCCGTTCAAGCGACCCGCTTCACCTTCGTAGGCGATGGGGTTGGTGAGGATGCGGATATCGATCCTCTCCTCTTTGGCATCCTCGATCTCCTCGATGGCTGCGGGCATCTCTTTTTCGGTGCGGCGGTAGATGATGGTCACCTTCTCGGCACCGTGGCGCAGGGCGGTTCTCGCCGCATCGATGGCGGTGTTGCCGCCGCCCACCACAAATACGTTGCCGGAGAGCTTGGGCGCGGTGCCCAGGTTGACCTCCCGGAGGAAATCCACCCCTTGCATCACTCCAGCCAGGTCGCCACCGGTGGTACGCATGGATGCGCCCGCCTGGGCGCCGTGGCCGATGAAGACGGCGTTAAAATCTTCACGCAATTCGTTCAAGGTAAAATCACGGCCCAGGGCCACGTTGTAGCGCACCTCCACCCCCATGGCGAAGATGGCATCGATCTCGGCCCGTAGCTCTTTTTTGGGGAGGCGGTATTCGGGAATGCCGTAACGCATCATGCCGCCGGGTTCGGGCAGTGCCTCGAACATGACGACCCGGTGTCCGGCCAGGCGTAGGAAGTAGGCGGCGGAGAGTCCTGCCGGTCCGGTGCCGATGATGGCCACGGAGCGCCCGGTGGATTTTCCCGGGGCAGGGCTGTAGATGTCGCCTTCGGCCAGCTCCTTCTCGGCGAGAAACCGTTTGATATTCTTGATGTCCACGGGCTCATCGATGAGGTTCCGACGGCAGGCGGCTTCGCAGGGCTTGGCGCAGACCTTGCCACAGACGATGGGTAAGGGGTTGGTCTCCTTCATCAGCTTCACCGCCTCTTTGTAGAGGCCGCGTTTTGCCAGGGCGATATACCCCTGGATGTCCACGTTGGCGGGGCATCCCAGGCGGCAGGGCGCGTAGCAGTCGGCGGTGTGGCGACCGAGGAGGAGCTCTAAGTTCGTTTTTCGGGCACGTTTTACCGCCTCGGTCTCGGTATGGACCACCATGCCATCGGTGGCAGGGGTGGAACAGGTGCGGCGAAGGGCGGGGGCGCCTTCCACTTCGGCCACGCAGAGGGAGCAGGATCCAAAGGGATCGGTCTTCTCTACGTGGCAGAGTGTGGGAATCTCTGCGATGCGGTGTGTGCGGATGACATCAAGCAGGGTTTGGGACTCGTCGGCTTCAACGGTGATGCCGTTGATGGTTAACTTGGCCATACATTACTCCGTGCCGGAAAGACTCGGACCGGCGGATAACTCGTATATAAAAGAATATGGGGCGAAATCAATAGTAACAAAGGCATGGGCCCCGGTACGTCACATAATTGCGGCTTAAGGCTCTCGATGAAGACACCTCCATGCCAAAATCGTTTTGGCATCGATCCTAAGGCGATGAGTGGTTTACACACCTCCGCGTTCGGGGACGTCTTAATGAAAGATGACAGAGTTATTTAATGTACATGAAAAGCGAATCTGCGGCAAGTCGCAGACGCGTTTGAGGCCGAGGTGACTAGTGGCCAGGGGCTGTGGCCCGTTGTGCATCAAAAGGTGTCTGTCCTTTGTACAGCTCTTCGACTGAAAGCACCGATGCCCTATGACCCATGGCGTTTTGGGTCACAGGGCACCTGCGTGTGTATGAACGGTCTCTCGTTGACGGTGAAGGCGGCGAACCTTATGTGGCTGAACGGATCGCCGCTTCGTCGTCTATTTATGCACCTTGAATGCGTATGGCACACACTTTGAACTCGGGGATCTTGGAGACCGGGTCCAGTTTGGCGTTGGTGAGGCGGTTGGCGGCGGCTTCGGCAAAGTGAAAGGGGATAAAGACCGTTCCCCGTGCCATGCGACGGCTTACTTTGACCTTGGCGTTGATCTCACCCCGACGGGAGGTGATCTGTGTCATGGCGCCATCTTTAAGGCCCAACTCCTCGGCATCGCTTCCGGCCATCTCCACGAAACATTCGGGGGCTCTCTCGTTTAACCCTTTGGATTTTCGGGTCATGGTGCCGGTGTGGTAGTGGTAGAGGAGGCGCCCCGTGGTGAGGACCAGGGGGTACTCCGCATCGGTGATTTCAGCAGGGGGGGTCCAGCTCAAGGGGAAGAAGCTCCCCTTGCCTTTGGCGAAGCGTCCCACATGGAGACGCGGGGTGCCCGGGTGATCGGCCGTGGGACAGGGCCAGGGGATCCCCTCTTTTTCTAAGCGTGTATAGGAGAGGCCGGTGAAGGCCGGTGTGGTGGCGGCAATCTCGGTGAAAATGGCCTCCGGTGAGTCGAAGGGCATCTCGGTTCCCATGCGCTTTGCGATCTCGCAGACGATCTCCCAGTCGGCAAGGACCCCATCCGGTCCATCCACGGCCTTTCGAACCCGTTGAACGCGCCGTTCGGTGTTGGTAAAGGTCCCCTCTTTCTCCGCAAAGCACAAGGCGGGGAGCACCACGTCGGCCGTCTGGGCGGTCTCGGTCATGAAGATATCCTGGACCACCAGGAACTCGAGGTTCTTAAACCCTTTTTCTGTGTGGGTGAGGTCCGCCTCGGAGAGGAGGGGGTTTTCTCCGATGATATAAAGGGCCTTAAGGCTCCCCTTAAGGGCGGCGTCCACCATCTCCGTGGCGGTGATGCCCGGGGTCCGGGAGAGGCCGGTGACGCCCCAGGCACTCTCCATGGTCTGGGCGTGGGTCTCATCATGGACCTTACGGTAGCCGGGGTAGACATCGGGCAGGCCCCCCATATCGCAGGCCCCTTGCACATTGTTCTGGCCCCGTAAGGGGTTTACGCCGCCGCCTTCGATGCCCATGTTGCCACAGACCATGGCCAGGTTGGCTAAGGCTTTTACGTTGTCGGTGCCGCTGATGTGCTGGGTAATGCCCATGCAGTAGTAGATGCTCCCCTTCTCGCCGGAGGCGAAGAGGCGGGCGGCTTGTGTCAGGGTCTCTTCCGGGATGCCCGTGATTTTGGTGACGTATTCCGGGGTAAAGGAGGCCACGGAGTCGGCCATGGCATCAAAGCCCTCGGTGCGCTCGGCGATGTACGCCTTGGCTTCGAGACCCTCTTCGAGGATGATGCGGATCATGCCGTTGATCCAGGCGATGTCGCCGCCGGGTTTCGGGGCCATCTGGATAGCCGCATATTTTTTTAAGGTGATCCCCCGGGGATCAATGACGATGAGTTTTTTCCCACCGAATTTTGCCGCCCGCTTCATGGCGGCTGAGATCACGGGGTGAGTGTCCGTGGTGTTGGAACCCACCACAAGGATCACATCTGATTTCTCAATGTCTGAGATGGGGTTTGTCATGGCACCAGATCCGAAGGCAGCGGCCAGACCGGCCACTGTGGAGCTGTGTCACAATCGAGCGCAATGGTCGACGTTGTTCGTCTTAAGGACCGTGCGCGCAAATTTTTGGGCGATGTAGTTCTCTTCGTTGGTGATGCGGGCCGAGGTGAGAAGGCCCGTGGCATCGCTCTGGACATCTGAGATCTCTTTGAGGCGTTTTGCCGTGAGGGTCAGGGCTTCATCCCAGGAGGCCTCTCGGAAGGTGCCGTTCTCCTTAATGAGGGGGGTGGTGAGGCGCTTATCCGAGGCGATGAAATCGAAGCCATAGCGTCCTTTGACGCAGAGACTGCCGTAGTTGGGGGCGCTCTCTTCACAGCCGGTGACCTGCCACACCCGGTTGTTCTTGACATGCAGGTTCATCTGGCACCCCACGCCGCAGTAGGAACAGGTGGTTTTTACCTCCTTCATCTCCGACAGGCGTGGTGTGATACGGGCATCTTTGGGGACCAGGGCCGCCACCGGGCAGACCTGGACGCACTCTCCGCAGAAGACGCAATCTGAATCTTTTAAGGCCACATCGCCTTTGGTGATGATCTTGGTCGCGGAGCCGCGGTAGCCCATATCGATGGCCTCGTTGACCTGGACTTCGTTGCAGGCCTGGACGCATCGTCCGCAGAGGATACATTTGGAAAAATCGCGTAGGATAAAGGGGTTCACAGATTCCATGGGGTATTTGACCCCGGTATCTTCGAAGGTGGTTCCCTTGACCTTGTAACGAAAGGCGAGTTCCTGGAGACGGCAATTCCCTGAAGAGGGGCAGACGAGGCAGTCATCGTGACGCCCGGATGTGAGCATGAGCTCGATGGTCATGCGCCTGGAGCGAATCACCTCGGGACTCTCGGAGCGTACCACCATGCCCACTGTGGCAGGGACGGTACACGAGGTCATGAGGGTTCGGGCCCCTTCTACCTCCACCACGCAGATGCGGCAGGCGCCGGTGGGCGTCGTACCCTTTAAGTGGCAGAGTGTGGGGATATCGATGTGGTTGCGTTTGGCAACCGTTAAAATGGTCTCTCCTTCGCTAAAGCGAAATTCCCGTCCGTCTATAGTAATGTTCCTCTCTTTTTCCATCTCCAGTATCACCTTTTTTGTCTATGTAGGTTAAGGCTATTTGCAGAAGTCCCTTGGCTCATTTATACGTCAGGTATCTCTTAGCGATGCCTAAGGGACCGTATGGCGTGAGGCACAATGAATGCATTGACAATAGAAAAAAGAGTGCCTCTATATTCGGGTCGAGAACGTGACCCGTGTCTCCCCTTAAATTACCTTAGCCCTTGGATTTAAAATGGTCGCTTTCCAAGAGCTAAGATTTTTTTTATGGGGATTGGTGGGGGTTAGTCGATGGCATCAAAGGCGCATGCGTCATAACAACTCATGCACTTGACGCACTTGTCGGTGTCGATGACGGCCACCTCTTTTTTCTTCCAGGTGATGGCATCGGCCGGGCACGCTTTAAAGCAGAGCCCGCACTTCTTGCACTTTTCAGGGTCCACGGTGAACTTTAACAGGGCCTGACAGGTTTTTGCTGGGCAGGTTTTATCGAATATGTGGGCCTTGTACTCGTCCATGAAGAAGCGCATGGTGGAGAGTACGGGGTTGGCAGCGGTTTGTCCCAGGCCACAGAGGGCCGAGCTGCTTGTTACCTCACAGAGCTCCTCCAGGGATTTCAGATCGCTCTCTACGCCCTTGCCCTCACAGATTCTCTCCAGGATCTCCAGGATACGTCTCGTTCCCTCCCGGCAGGGGGTGCATTTACCGCAGGATTCATCCTGGATAAAATCCATGAAGAAGCGGGCCATGTCCACCATACAGGTACGGTTGTCCATGACGATGGCGCCACCGGAGCCCATGATGGCACCCACCTTGGCGATCTCTTCATAGTCGATGACGGTGTCTAAGTGTTGTTCGGGCACACACCCACCGGAGGGACCCCCCAGCTGAACGGCTTTAAATTTTCGTTTTTTGGGGATGCCGCCGCCGATGTCGTAGATGAGGGTGCGCAAGGGAAGGCCCATGGGGACCTCCACGAGTCCGATGTTGTTGATATCGCCGGAGAGGGCGAATACCTTGGTGCCCTTGCTCTTCTCGGTACCGATGGAGGCGTACCATTCACCACCCTGGAGGATGATCTGGGGTACGTTGGCAAAGGACTCCACGTTGTTCAAGATGGTGGGCTTGTCCCAGAGTCCCTTAAGGGCCGGGAAGGGGGGGCGAGGGCGGGGCATGCCCCGTTTGCCTTCGATGGAGCGCATGAGGGCGGTCTCTTCACCGCATACAAAGGCCCCGGCACCCTGGTAGATTTCGACATCGAAGTTAAAGCCCGACCCCAGGATGTTCTCTCCCAGGAGGCCGTACTCCTTGGCCTGGGCGATGGCGATGTTTAACCGGCGAATGGCCAGCTGATACTCTGTACGGCAGTAGATATACCCTTTGGTGGCACCGATGGCCTTGGCTGCGATGGTCATCCCCTCCAGGACCACGTGGGGATCCGATTCGAGGATACTTCGGTCCATGAAGGCACCGGGGTCCCCCTCATCGGCGTTGCAGAGGACGTACTTCTCCTCTCCTGGGCTGGAGTTGGCGAATTTCCACTTGAGTCCTGTGGGAAAGCCGGCGCCGCCTCGGCCCCTTAAGCCAGAGGTGAGCATCTCATCGATGATATTTTCAGAACTCATTTCGTTCAGGGCCTTGGCCGATCCAAAGTAGCCGTCCCGGGCAATATATTCGTCGATGACCTCGGGGTCGATGGCCCCCTTGTTTCTCATGGCGCGATAGACCTGATTGGAGAAGAAGGGGATATCATCGATATGAGGAATCTTCTCTTTGCTCTTCTGCTCCTGGAAGAAGAGACGAGGTACGGGGCGGCCTTTGAGGAAGTGTTCCTCCACCAGCTCCGGAATATCGTCTACAGAAAGTTTTTGGTAGAAGATGCCTTCCGGCTGGACCAGCATGACAGGTCCTACGGCACAGAAACCGTTGCAACCGGTTTCAATCACTTTTATCTCTTCTGAGAGTCCTCGGTTTACGAGTTCTTCATCGAGGGCTTTCTGGAACAGTTTGCTGCCGGTGGCGTGGCACCCGGTGCCGCCACACAGCATCAGCTGCATTCTTACTTTACTCATCTTAATCTCCTGGTCTGTGGAATCGCGTGTAAGGGCTTTGAAGGCCATTTGAGGCATGACGACAATGTATGAAATCCCTTAACGACTCATTTAGGTTTTAGGAGCCGTTAAGACGGATTCATATGCCGGGGTTCATCCATGCATCAGGAGTACTCTTCCAGGATGTTTTTGACTTGTTTGGGATCCACGTTGCCGTGGATGTCTTCGTTGACGATCATGACAGGGGCGAGGCCACAGGCACCCAAGCAGCGGACGCCTTCTAAGGTGAAACGGCGGTCTTCCATGGTGTCACCCTCATTGATACCATAGTTGGTGCCAATGCGGTTCATGACCTCCTTAATTCCTTTGACGTAGCAGGCGGTGCCAGTGCACGCTTTAATAATATTACGTCCTTTGGGTTTTAGGGAGAATAAGGAGTAAAATGTGGCCACGCCGAATACTTGACTTGAGGCAAGATTCATACCTAGGGCAACATAGTCCAGGAGAGGGGCCGGAAGGTAGCCGACGGTGTCCTGGCAGAGACGCAGGACGGTGATGAGGGCGCCAGGAATGGCGCAGTTCTCATCGATGATGGTGTCAATGTCGGCCCACATTTCAGCGGTGATATCCGGGTGCTCGGGATGGTGATCCATAGCCATGGGCAAGTCTCCAAGCCGAAGAACCGTGCTCTTCGTGTGTGATAGGGTTATTAATTCGTGATCGAAGTTTATTTCGTGAACGCTGTTTCTAGACATTCATGGTAATTACACCTTGGTGTGTCAATAAGATGAATAATTCCTTGTCGGTTAGAATGCAAGAAAAAATTGGAAGTTGGTAGTAGAAAATGAAACTCAATCAGGCAATTACTTTCCATTGACAGTACTAGTGTAATGAAATATAGGATGGACAATTATGATGGGTATTATTGAGGCTTAAAGCCTTATCGTGATCTACCTCCGATTTTTGGCCTTAATTCATGATAATGAAATAAGATGAAATGAAATAAAATGTGCCCCTTTAAATTTATGGGATGAGGTTCTCTATCGACAGCGTCGAAGATGCCATACGTTTTTTTTTTCTCTCTTTTCTTCGCGGGCTGTCCTTGGCTGAGACGTAAGTACGGTTGCGATAAATCAATCTTAGGATCGATAGCGATGAAACTTGCTGATATCGTCAGTGTGTTGGATGCCACCCTTCTCGTGGGCGATGCGCATCTGGATAGGGAGTTTGAGATCTGCAGAGGCAGTGATCTCATGAGTGATCTTCTCGCCTATTTTGCCGATGGCGGGCTCTTCTTGACGGGGCTTCCCACCTTACAGGCCGTGCGAACTGCCGTTGTCTCTGGCGTGGGATGTATCGTTTTTGTGCGGGGTAAACGTCCGCCGGAAGAGGTGGTTGCCCTTGCACGAAATGAGGATCTTCCCGTATTGATGAGCCCTTTTTCCATGTTTGTGGCATGCGGACGGCTTTACGAGACGGGCTTGGCAGGGCATGATGGCCAGCGTTAGCCAATAAAAGGGGCGTGTTTTTTTCTTAAATGTTCCATTTTGGAGTCTTTGAGATCATGGATCGACTTAAACGAACCTATCGGGTGAGAGAAGGCGATTTTATTCAAGCCGGAGAAGCGTCTATTCATGTCAAAAATACATTAAAGGCTCTTAACTTCCAGGGGGCGCTTGTGCGTCGGGTGGCCATCTGCTGCTATGAGGCGGAGATGAACCTGGTGATGCACGGTGGTGATGGGACCCTGACCGTGGAGATCTCCTCTGAAGATATCTCTATTGTGGTGGAAGATTCGGGGCCGGGTATCGAGGATACGGAGCGTGCCATGCAGGAGGGTTACTCTACGGCATCTGAGGCGTTTCGGGAGATGGGGTTTGGAGCCGGCATGGGGCTTCCC
>JABXKT010000128.1 GCA_013619155.1 Desulfobacteraceae bacterium | reverse complement strand
GCGGCAAGGTGAGCCACCTTGAAAGCGGGTTGCCGCAGTACTTTAACCCTCGTTCCTCGGGTTAAATCACAGCGGCATTTTTCTTAAATTCGCGCATTTATTTTTTGCCTGAACCCTAACTCTTTTAGGCGTCTAAAAAATCGTGCAGGCACACACGGTGTGCCACCTTGAACGCAGTGGGGTCCAGGGGATTTATTCCCTGGCCGGGGCTGTCGATTTAAGTGTCGAAGAAAAATAAAAGATACAAAAAGCGATGCCTCCGGCGGCGAGGGTGGCGAAGCCACATGAGGCAAAAACACCTCGAAAGCGGATGGCCGCTGCGCTTTGCCCCTCGTTTCTCGGGGTAGAACACATCGGTATTCTTATAAAATTTTCATGTTTATCTTTTTAATAGGGCCTGATTCATTCGGGTAGGGACGATCCGATGTATGTCTCATTTTTGTAAATAGTGACGGCCATATATTGAGGTGCAAACGCCTAAAATAGGCATTTTTCCGATTAAATCGACACGCCCGGCCGCCGGAGGCGTGGTTTTTAAGCCCCTTAACCCTAAAAGGCATCGCTCAATAGTGCCATTTTTTAAATTATTAGACGGGTTTCTTTTTTTTGTGTCAAGGACGAAATAAAGGGGGCGGGTAAGGGGTTTGTCCTTCGGTGGGGAACCCGGATTAAAAAAAGGGGGGGATGCCCTCTTGCCATGAAGAGGGCTTTCGGGGCCGTTTTAAGGGCCCCATGGGATGCGACTATATATTTGCGATGGTGGCAAAATCGAAGAGGTAGGATCCGAAGAGGGCCATGATGCCCATCATCAGGAGGAAGAGGGCCAGAACCTTGGGGAGGGGGTTGACGCCCCCTCTCTCTTTTATGGCCTGGTCGGAGTCGATGTGATCGCTCTCTGAGATGATGATATCGACCTTTTTTTTAACGTGGAGAAAGTAGAGAAAATTGGCGAAGGCACCAAAAAAAAAGGAGATGGCCAGGCTGCCCCCGGGGATGACGATACCGGCCATGGAGACGCCGAATAAGAGAAGGGCCCATCGGTACATCTTGCGGTAGATAAGCCAGACGATGCCAAAGAGAAAGGCGCTCCAGTTCCATGAGGGCGCGAAGGCGGGGGTTCCCTTTTGGGTGAAGCGTTTGAATCGTTCGGCATACCAATCGCCGCGGGGGCCGGCATACGCCTCCCACAGTGCCAGGTAGGGAGAGGACTCCCCGTATTGAACGGGGGGTACGTCTCTTTGGGAGGACGATGTGTTTGGCGCCTCGTGCGGGGCTCCTGGGTCTTCGCCCGAGGCTTCGGCGGTGGGCCCATGGATGGACTCGGGTTCGATGCGGCAGAGGGCACCAGTTTCGGTGAATCGTTTCGCAAAATCATCGGTTTTGTCCCTCTCCTCACTTCGAAAGACCACCATGCGGTGGCCGGAGAAGAGGCGTTCTGCCTGGGGCGGGTCGATATTAAAACGGCTTATGATCCGTTTCTTGACCTCTCGCTTACTCTCTCGTTCTCGGACTTTTCCTTCAAACAGGACCACATAGAGCTCTTTCAAGAACGTATCCTCCCCTTTCTGGTTGCCATCCGGGCTTTTGGGGCGACGGTGGCTTTATCTCGTGAGGTGTTTTTAGATGGCACCCTCTTTATCGTTTAAGTTCGCACCCCGCACAAGGGGGCGGGCACTTCGTTTGAAAAACACTTTTGTATATTACAAATTGATCTCTTGTATGCCAAGGTCTCTTTTGGGTCAACCCTGTAGGGGAGAGGGGGAAAGGGGATGAAAGGGAAGGGGGATGTGGCACCAAAAAAAATGCCAGGCGGGATATTTTCATATGCCCCGCCTGGCGTTTTTTATGCTTACCCATGGCCGTTTGAAACGGCTAAAGGAGATGGCGCGGCTCTAGTTGAGCAGTGCCATGGATTCCTGGGCAATCTGAAGCTCTTCGTTGGTGGGGATAACCCATACCTGAACTTTGGATGCATCGGTATGAACCGGTGTGGGCTCGCCCTTGCGACCGTTGTTCTTATCGAAGTCCATCTCGATGCCGAGGCCTGAGAAGTTCTGGCAGATAGCGGCACGGGTGACGTCGTCGTTCTCGCCGATGCCGGCGGTGAATACGATGGCATCGATGGAGCCGAGAACGGCGGTGTAGGAACCGATATATTTTTTAACGCGGTAGGCGAACATGTCGAGGGCCAGCTTGGCCATCTCGTCACCGTTGGCGACGGCAGAGTGAATATCGCGCATATCGTTCAGGCCGCAGATCCCTTTGAGACCGCTCTGCTTGTTGAGGATGTTATCCATCTCGTCGATGCCGATATTTTTGCTCTCGGCAATGTAGCTGACGATGGCGGGGTCGATGTCGCCACTTCGGGTGCCCATCATAACGCCGGCCAGGGGGGTCATGCCCATGGAAGTATCCATGCACTTGCCCTTTTCGATGGCTGCCATGGAGCAACCGTTGCCGAGGTGTACGGTGATGACGTTGATCTCATCCACTTTTTTGCCCATGAGCTCTGCCACTTTATTGCAGACATACTTGTGGGAGGTGCCGTGGAATCCATAACGACGGATACGCAGCTCCTTGTAGTAGTCGTAGGGGAGGGCGTAGAGAAAGGCTTTGGGGGGCATAGAGGAGTGGAACTCGGTGTCGAATACCGCCACGTTGGGGGTGCCGGGGAAGAGCTCTTCGGCCACTTCGATGCCCATGAGGTTGGCGGGGTTGTGCAGGGGAGCCAGGGGGTTGTTGTCGGCGATGGCAACCTTAACGGAGTTGTCAACCACACAGGCGCTGGTGAAGGCTTCGCCACCCTGAACCACGCGATGACCGATGGCATCGATCTCTTTGGGGTCTTTGATCACGCCGGCTTCGCTACCGGTGATGAGGTCGAGTACCATGTGCATGGCGATCTTGTGGTCCTTGATCTCCTCTTCCTTCGCCACTTTCTTCTCGGCGTCGGTGTCGGGGTAGGCTTTGTGGGTGAGGTTGCCTACGGTCTCGCCGATACGTTCTACAATCCCAGTGGCCATGACGGCCTCATCTTCCATGTTGAGCAGCTGGTATTTAAGGGATGAGCTTCCAGCGTTAATGACCAATATTTTCATAATATAAGGTACCTTAATTTGCGTAATAAATGATTTCAGTTATCCCCTTTTCCCGGTGCCTTAGCGAATGACAGGCGGCCGGGAAAAGGGATTATTTGTCGCGATGGACGTCTCGATTCCTGGGGCCGAAAAACGGCGTGGAACCTAGACCAGTCCTTTGACGGCCTGCGCCTGAACGGCGGTAATGGCCACGGTGTTGACGATATCGGGTACGGTGCAGCCTCGTGAGAGGTCGTTGACCGGTTTGTTCAGGCCCTGGAGAACGGGACCGATGGCAACTACCTGGTTTGAGGAGCGCTGTACCGCTTTGTAGGTGTTGTTACCAGTATTGAGATCGGGGAAGATAAAGACCGTTGCCTGACCGGCGACTTCACTTCCAGGCAGCTTGATCTTGCCCACTGAGGGGTCGATGGCTGCATCGTACTGGATGGGACCTTCGAGGAAGAGCTCGGGAGCCCGCTCTTTGGCGATACGAGTGGCTTCGATCACCTTCTCTACTTCGGCGCCCTTGCCGGATGAGCCAGTGGAGTAGGAGAGCATGGCGACTCGGGGCTCGACGCCGAAAATTTTGGCCGTCTGGGCAGAACTCATGGCGATCTCGGCAAGCTGCTCTGAGTTGGGTGAGGGGTTCACCGCACAGTCACCAAAGGCCAGGACACGATCCTTCAGGCACATGAGGAAGATAGAGGATACGATGGAGGCCTCGGGACGGGTCTTGATGATCTGGAAGGCGGGCTTGATGGTGTGGGCCGTGGTATTCACGGAACCGGAGACCATACCATCGGCGTCGCCTTTATGGACCATCATGGTGGCAAAATAGGTCACATCGCTCATGATGTCACGGGCGCCATCCACGGTCATCCCTTTGGCTTTACGCATCTCATAGAAGGCTTGAACGTATCCATCGTATAAGGGGCTCTTGGCGGGCTCGACGATGTGGGCACCGGAGAGGTCGAGGCCGAGCTGGGAGATCTTGGCCTTCACTTCATCTTCGATGCCGAGGAGGGTCACTTCACAGACGTTACGTCTCAAGAGAATGTCGCAGGCGTTGAGAACGCGCTTACCAGTGCCTTCGGGAAGAACGATATGCTGTCTGTTCTTCTGGGCCTTCTGGATGAGGTTGAATTCAAACATCTGGGGGGTGACGTTCACAGACTTGCAGTCGATGAGTTTCTGGCGCATCTCCTGGGTGTTGACGTGGGCTTCGAAGAGGCCCAGGGCGGAGGCGATTTTTTTGGGGTTGTTCGGATCGAGCCATGCGTGGAGATGGTCGACTCTCTGCATGGTATCGTAGGTCGGCTCCTTGACGAGGAGGATGGGCACGGGAATGCCTTCCCACCCTTCTACCAATTTCTGGATATTCTCGGTGGGGACGATGCCGCCGGTGAGGAGGATGCCCGAGATATTGGGGTAAGAGTTGGAGAGACGTGAGGCCATGGCGCTTAAGATGATGTCGGGCCGGTCACCCGCCGTCACCACCAGGGTGTCTTCCTTGGTGTAGTTGAGGAAATTATCCATCTGCATGGCGGCGACAACGTAGCCGTCTACGGCCTTGTTCATCGCTTTTTTGCCGTAAATCACCTCGGCACCCAGCCATTTCTGGAGATCGGCCACCGTGGGCTTGGTCAGATCGTTGTTCTCCGGGATTACGTGGATGGAGCCAGCGTCTAATTTTAGCTCTTTTTGGAGGGTCGCAAGGATCGCTTCTGTCTGAGATGCCTCGACGCGATTGACCATGACGTCGACAATATCGATGCCTTTATCGGTGAGGTTATCGATGGCCATCTGATTGAGGCTCAGCACTTCGTCACTGGTGGCATTGTGGCCGTTGGTGACGACAAGGGCAGGGCATCCCATGTTGGCGGCAATGTTGGCGTTGATTTCGAAGGCGAATGCTTCATTGCCCTCTACGAAATCGATGCCTTCACAGAGAACGAAATCATACTTCTCTTCAAGCTCTTTGTACTTGTTGAGGATGATTTCGATCATCTCATTTTGCTTGCCAGCATTTAAAAGTTTTTTGGCTTCAGACCGAGTCATCGCGTAGGTATCTTCATATCTCATGCCGAGATAGAAGTGGGAGAGCACCAGATCGATATCATGATCTCGCTGGTCCTCTTCCGGATTGATGATGGGCCTGAAAAAACCGACATTTTGCAGGTCTCTTAAGAGGAGCTGCATGATACCGAGAACGATGGTTGATTTACCGCTCCTGGCGTTTGTTGTGCTGATGTAAAGACTTTTTGCCATGCGCCTAATTCCTTGGTTACTGGTCACTCAATACTATGAAATAATAAAAGGCGAGTCGCGTCATTATGTTCTGCACTGTAAATAAGCTTGATAGCGATTGCCCGGTGAGGGCTTTGAAATCTGTTATAGATAAATAGCGTCTCTCTCCATGGGTATGAGTACAGATACCATTTTCCATTTAAGGTTTCGATTACTCGCTAAACAAGGTAGATGACAGTGCGAAAATACGGACGCGAGTCCACCTTTTGGGAACACTTTATCAAAAAGAGATCATCCCTTTTATGCAATGACGGTATATTTATCTTTTTTGGCATCACTGAACTGATGGTTGACGGTTCGAAATCCTTACCAAGGCTCATATAAAATAAAGGGGAAAAATATAATCATGGTTTTCCGATTTAAATGGCAAAGTCCCCCCAGGGGAAAATAACCTGGGGATGGCTAACCTTATAGCACACCGGGTAATACAAGTTCGGTACTGTCTCACTCTGTCCAGAGATATCGGCGCCTTATATTGAGGGGCTAGATAAAATCTCCGTTTCAAAGTCTATTGATGAAGCGCAATTTATCATAAAAAGATGCAGCGACCAACTGAAATCGAAGATCTCTGTGGCTTAGGATGAATGAAGGAACCTAGAGTATGACTTCTGGGATTTGATTACTAGGGTTCTTTGGCGTAGAGTGTTACGCAAGGGATGAAACACTGTTGACAGATATCTAATGTAAGTGGTGCACTTTCATATCGAGGTCTGATAAGGGGACTGTTTTATTTATAATAAAATGTCCGTAGCATCTGAGGGCCCTCCCGTGACGATGTATATAAAATAGGTGTATTTAAGAGGAAAATGGGATACGTTGGTTCCTTTTTTATTTGTCCCTTATTTATATGAGATATATAAAATGAAGGGGTACTCTTGTGTTTGGATGCATCTCGGTACTCGGGTTCCGGGTTGGTCGGGCCAATTTTTGAAAAATCTGACAAACAGGCAGTGGTCGGGATTTTAAGGTGGCGGCCCTCTGCCGGTGGCATCATTTGCGGTAGTATAGGGAATGGGTACGATGCGGCAATAAGGAGTTGAAGCTATGAGAGCCATGATTGTGACGACGGGTGAAGAGATTTTAAAAGGGGAGGTGGTGGATACCCACGCCCCATGGATTTCAGAAAAATTGTACGAGATGGGTGTGGAGGTGGTGCGTCACCTCTCCACGGGAGATGATGTCGGGGCGCTTAAGGAGATCTTCTCCCAGGTGGCCGGTCGGTGCGAGGTGGCGGTGGTCACGGGCGGGCTGGGGCCCACCGAGGATGATCTCACAAGCGAGGCCGCCGCCGCGGCGAAAGGGGTGCCCCTGGTGGAGGATGCCACGGCCCTGGCATCGGTGGCCGCCTATTTTGAGGGGCGTTCTGGGGGCGTGCCGGTGTCCAATATGAAACAGGCGAGGCTCCCTTCAGGGGCCGTCTGTATCCCCAATCCCGTGGGTACGGCCCCGGCCTTTCATCTCGACTGGAAGGGGACCCGTTTCTGGTTTCTGCCCGGGGTGCCCCGGGAGATGTATTACCTGATGAACGAGGCGGTGTTGCCCCAGATTGCCCGTATGCAGCCTGCCGGAGACCGGCTGGTGAAAACCACCATCACCACCTTTGGGCTTTCCGAATCGGTGGTGGGGGAGCGGATTTCGGGTATCGAGTCCGTCAGTGACGGGATCCACGTGGGGTATCGGGCGGTGTTTCCCATGATTGAGGTGAAGATATGGACCTTTGCACGGGGCGATGAAAAGGGAGAGGGGCGCTATCGGGATGCCGTGGCCGATGCCCTGGATCGTCTGGGTGGGTATGTGGTCTCCCCCCAGGGGCTCTCCATGGCCGAGGCCGTCGCCGAAAAACTCTCTATGGGTAAACAGCAGGTGGCCGTAGCGGAGAGCTGCACGGGAGGTCGTATCGGCTCCCTTTTGACCGATGTGCCGGGAAGTTCCGCCTGGTTTCTCCTCTCTGCCGTCACCTATGCCAACAGCGCCAAGGAGCGTGTACTCGGGGTCTCCGGCGCTACCCTCACCGCCCACGGGGCGGTGAGTGCCCAAACCGTCACGGAGATGGCCCAAGGGGTCCGGCGTGTCTCCGGTGCCCATATCGGCATCGCCACCAGCGGCATCGCAGGACCCACCGGCGGCAGCGCCGACAAACCCGTGGGCACTCTTTTTATCGGCATCGCCACCGAGGCCGGCACCGAGACGATTCACTTCGCCTCCCCGTTTACGGGCCGTCACCAGAACAAGGAGATGTTCGCCTTTAAGGCCCTGGATGCCCTGCGCCGCGCCCTCTAAGGTCAAAAAGAGATAGAAAAAGGCCTCCGGCGCGGCCCTGCCGGGAGCCAACCTTTTGGAAAAGTTGCCAAACAGGTTTTTTAATAGTGCCCATGACGGGCCAAAGGCCCGTCATGGGCACAAACCTGGGGTCCAGGGGATTTATTCCCTGGCCGCCGGAGGCATGTTTTTTGGTCACTTTAACCATAGAAGGCCGTGCGGCGAAGGCTTCGCCTCTGGCAGCCCTGCCGGGAGCCAACCTTTTGAAAAGGTTGATAAACAACTATTTTCAAGCCACTTTGGATTTAAGCGAAGAATCAAAGGCGTATGTGATTTGCCCTGAGGCGCGGGGTAAAACGCATACGCTACTCGCTTTCGAGGTGTTTTTGCCTCGCGTGGCTTTGCCACCCTTGCCGCCGGAGGCCCGTTTCTTGATCACTTTAACCATAGAAGGCCGTGCGGTGAAGGCACGCCTCGCTTGGCCTTGCCGGGTGCCACCCTTTTGCCTGATTTGAAAGATCGGGCTTCCCAAACAGACTTTAATAGTGACCCTGACGGGCCAAAGGCGCGTCAGGGTCACTAACTTGGGGTCCAGGGGATTTATTCCCTGGCCGCCGGAGGCTTTTTTTGCCGTTTGCAAACGGGGTGGGGTGTGATAAAAGAGTGCGTCGTTGGTCCATGATCCGCACACGAGCCTTTATGGGGCGGGTCATGGCTATTTTCTTATGAATATGGGCGTTTTTGCCCATGCGGACGAGAGGCATCCCGCACAATAAATTCTCCCTCACTGCCCGTACAATCGGCTTGTGGCCCCTTTGCGTACCCCCCTCCTTAATCTGAAAAGAAAAAATGAGAGATGGTTTGCCGGGCTCCTCTGATCGTTGTGCTGCAGTGAAGCGAAGGTGGTCTATGCTTTCCATTACCAAAGAGTTCCGGTTTGACGCGGCCCATAAATTGATGCGTCACGACCTGTCCGAGGAGGAGAACAGAGTCCTTTACGGCAAATGTTCCTCCTTTCACGGCCATACCTATACCCTTCAGATCACGGTGTCCGGCCCCTTGGATGCATCGGGGATGATCATCAATTTTACCGAGCTGAAGCGGCTTGTTTATGAGCGGGTCGTGGATCGATACGATCACGCCAATTTAAACGAGATGGACGAGTACCTAAATATTCCCGTCACCGCCGAAAATATGGTGCTTTACATCTTTAAGACCCTCTCCCGGGCGCCTGAATTCGATGGTCTCACCTTGAAAGAGGTGCGTCTCTACGAAACACCCGACTCCTGGGCGACGGTGACGGCATGAGGGGTTTCCTATGCTGATTCTCCATGAGATGTTTGCCTCCCTCCAGGGCGAGGGGCCCCATACCGGGCGTCCCGCTTTTTTTATTCGCCTCTCCGGATGTGTGCCCCCTTTGTGCCCCTGGTGCGATACGAAAGTAGCGTGGGCCGACGGGGAGAAGATCTCCGTGGATGCTCTTCTTGCGGCCGTGGAGAGAAGCGGCCACCGGTTTGTGGTGATCACCGGAGGGGAGCCCTTGCGTCAATGGGAGACGGGACTCCATGAACTGGATGCGGCCCTTTTTGACGCCGGCGTGGAGGTCCAGTATGAGACTTCGGGGAAGGTGCCCATCCCCGCCGGAATACGGGGGGAGGTGATCTGTTCACCCAAGTACCTCTCCGGCGTCTGGCATGTGGACCCGGTGAGTCTCTCCCGGGCCCACCATTTAAAATTTGTCGCCTGTGAGGAGACGGTCTCTGAGATCGACGCCTTTGTCTCGGATCACGCCCTTAATCTGGACCGGGTGTGGCTCATGCCCAAGGGGATGCACCGCGAGGAGCAGATCGCTCGTCTCCCCTTTGTGTGGGACCATTGCGTGAAAAAAGGGTATCGCCTCGCCAGTCGTCTTCATATTCTCGCCTTCGATACGAAAAAAGGAATTTAACCCATGTGTAAAACCGTGGTGGTTCTCTCCGGCGGCATGGATTCTGCCGTTCTCCTGGCCGATTTGGTCCATAAGGGTCACCCGTGCGTGGCCATTAGTTTTGATTACGGCTCCAAGCACAATGCCTGCGAGCTTCCCCTGGCCAAGGCCATGTGTGCGCACTTAGGCGTATCCCATACCCTGGTGCCCCTCCCCTTTATCAACGATCTCTTCGACTCCTCGCTGCTAAAATCTGGCGCCGAGGTACCCGACGGTGCCTACGATGCGGATAATATGAAGAGTACCGTCGTCCCGTTTCGTAACGGGATCATGCTCTCCATCGCCGCGGGCTATGCCGAGTCTGTGGGGGCCTCCCAGGTGGCCCTGGCATCCCATGCCGGAGATCATGCCATCTATCCGGATTGCCGGCCCGAGTTTAATGACGCCTTATCGGCGGCTATTCACATCGGCACCGACGATCAGGTGAGCCTGGCCTTCCCCTTTGCCCATCTCGACAAGCGTGATATCGGCGATCTGGGCCGTTCCCTGGGGGTTGATTTTTCGGCCACCTGGACCTGCTATAAGGGCGGGACCGCCCATTGCGGTACCTGCGGCGCCTGCGATGAACGCAAATACGCCCTGCGCCATGACGAGGGCCTCGATCCCACCACCTATCTGGCCTAGAGCCGGGCGACAGTTTGCCTTGGGTGGCCCTGTCGGGTTAAAGATACCTCCGGTGGCCCTGCCGGGGGCCTTTGCTTTTACAAAAGGGTGCCAAACAGGTTTTTATAGTGCCCATGACGGGCCTTTCGTCCCGTCATGATCACATACCTGGGGTATAGGAGATTTATCTCCTGGCCAGCCGAGGTCGTGGGAGTAAACCCTTACCTCCGGTGGCCCTGCCGGGAGCCTTTGCTTTTACAAAAGGGTGCCAAATAGGATTGAATAGTGCCCATGCCGGGCCTTTCGTCCCGTCATGGGCACAAATCTGGGGTAGTCCCTGGCCGGGCATGTCGATTTAATCGGAAAAACACCTAATTTTAGCCGTTTGTACCCTAATATTATGGTGGTCACTTTTTTACAAAATTAGAGATAGAGCGATATCTACCCGCCCTAATGCCTTAGGGTGCTGCTGTGATTTGTCCCGAGGGACGAGGAGCAAAGCGCCGCGGTCACTCGCTTTCGAGGTGGCTCACCTCGCCGCCGGAGGCATGTTTTTTGGTTACTTTAAAATTCGAACAGGCCTTTTGGGCCTGTTATTCATAGATTTTGTACGGCACGTTTTCTTCATTTAGGATGGAAGGGTGCCGTGGGGAGGCAGTGATGAGACAAGAGAACCCGTTGGGTGAAAAAGTGGATTACACCTTTAGCTATGATCCGGCCCAGCTTTTTCCCGTGGAGCGGTCTCTGGGCCGGGGATTCTTGGGGCTGGACGAGGGGGCGCTCCCCTTTCACGGCGAAGATATCTGGACGGCCTGGGAGCTCTCCTGGCTGATGAGTACCGGTAAGCCCCGATCGGCGGTGGCCGAGATTCGCTTTCCGGCCACGAGTCGCTGTATTGTGGAGTCAAAATCTTTGAAGCTCTACCTCAACTCCTTTAATATGAGCCGCTTTACGGATGAAGAGGCCCTGGTGGCCGCCATGGAGTCCGATCTCTCTCGGGTGGCCGAAGGGGAGGTGAGGGTACGGCTCTTCGGGTGTGATGACGTAGATGATCTGGGGCGGGTAAGGGCCCCGGGACGCTGCATCGATCACCATGAGCTTGAGAGCTATGTGTACGCCGTGGACGCCTCGCTTCTGGCCCCCGGTGAGGGGCGGGTGGGGGAGGAGACCCTTTGCTCTCATATCCTTCGCACCAACTGCCCGGTGACCGGTCAGCCCGATTGGGCCACGGTGGAGATCACCTACGCGGGGAGAACGATCGACGAGGCCTCTCTCTTCGCCTACCTGGTCTCTTTCCGCACCCATACGGGGTATCACGAGAATTGTGTGGAGACGATCTACACCGATATCATGGCGCGTCTGGCACCGGAGTCCCTGACGGTGGTGGGGCACTTCACCCGCCGGGGGGGGCTGGATATCAACCCCTGCCGGAGCAGCGGACCGGATCGTTTTTCCCGTTGTCGTCTCGTGCGGCAGTAGGGCTGTTCGGTGAGGGTCAGCCCTTACCGGGATCTCAATTGTATTCCCCGAAGGGCTGACCTATAGTGATACCTGGCCCGGCATAAGCGGGATACTCTTTTGAAATAAGCGAACTATTCAGCTCTCGGATCTCCCACGAGCCAAATGCGGATGTGATTTGACCCGAGGCACGAGGGGCAGAGTGCATTCGCAACTTGCTTTCGAGGTGGCACACCTCGCCGCCGGAGGCACCCAAGCTAAAGATGCCTCCGGCGGGTCGCTTTTTGAAAAAAGCGTCGTAAAAAACTTTTCGATTACCGCGACAACATTCCTTCGTTCCTCGGGAATGTTGTCGCGGTGGCGTTCTTTTTGCCAGCGATCGGAACGGACCCAAGAGGGTAATGTGACGGGCTAAGAGGAACGAGGGGACGGAGCATTCGCGAACGTGGGTTCCAAGGGCATAGCCCTTGGCCGCCGGAGGCCTGCTTTTCACATCCACTTTGACCATAGAAGGTACACCTTAGAAGACAGTGGTTCAAGGGCTGAATAGTTAGGACATAAATCGGGAATACCAAGGGGAGGGCTATTGATGAGTGACGAGACGGTGGTGGTGAAAAAGTACAGCAACAGGCGGCTCTACGACACCTCGGCCAGTGTTTATATCACACTGGATCAACTCGCCGGTATCATCCGGGAGGGGCGAGATGTCAAGGTCGTCGAGGCGGGTTCGGGAGACGATGTGACGGCGTATATTCTCACCCAGATCCTCCTGGAGTCGGCCAAGAAGAAGAAGTTTCTTCTGCCGGTGCGTCTGCTTCATATGATGCTGCGTTATGGCGACAATGTGATGGGTGATTTTTTCGAACAGCATCTGGCGCAGACCATTGAGGCGTATGTGAGCCGACGCCAGAGCTTCGATGCCCAGTTTAAGCAGGTGCTTCACATGGGCTCAGAGTTTACCGAGATGGCGCGGCGCTCCATGGATGACCTCTCCAAGGTCTCTCCCTTCCCCTTCTTCTCATCGACCCCCAAGGATAAGGATCCGGACGAGAAGGAGCCAGATGAAAAGGACCCGGGCGATAAGCATAAGCCCTGAGTATCAAGGCCCCCTTGATTTTTTAGCCACCGTTGGGTAAGCGAGTCCCTTTATCCAAAAACAGCGAAAACAAAGCATCGCGTCATTGGGGGATGCCTTACCGCGGCTCTTTTTCGAGCAAAAGCGTTATAAAAACGTTTCGATGACAGAGAACACGTGCCCGCAACTTTCTTAATCCTGGGATCCAAGGGCTGAGACCTTGGCTGCCGGAGGCTTTTTTTGTGACAAACGGCAATGGTTGTCAGATTTTTTTTACGATCCGGCACGTTTTTTTTAAAAGCGCTGCTTGATCTTTGCCACGATTCCTTTGATCCCCTTGGGAAGAATCCGGGCTCTCCTTAAGGCCTCTGTCTGGAGGTCAACCCCCACCATAACCTCCGCCATGGATGTGCCAAGGTCCCTGCTCTTTTCGAGGATCGCCGCCCTCCCTTTTTCGGGATTCACCCGGAAGGTGACGTAAAGGGCCTCGGTCTGACCCTGGAATTTGAGAAGTTGTCCTTTAAGCTTCGCCGCGTTTTTCTCCCACCGTTTCCTCTCCGATGCCACTATTTTCTTCTGCCGCGGATACTTTTTCCCCACCTTATTGATGCGATTTATCTCCGCCTCCATGAGAACCATGGCCTCGTTGGCGCTGACCAGATTGAAGTATACATCCGGGATCTTCTCCCAGGTAAATCGAAGGACCGGATCGTCAAGATTCACATGGGAGAGCTCTTTTTTGGGGTAATCGGATTGAATATAGGTGGTATAGATGAACCACCCCCCTGCCATAAGAGCCGCCACGAGGATGAGACCGATGAGGATAATGAGGGGGTTGCGGCGTTTTTTTGATGTCGGACTCACCGGAGTCCCTCCCTTTTTTTTTGTCATGGCGTCGAGAAAACCTTCATTTATCTGTGAGGATCGTTTGTTATGGCGATAAACGGCTACTTATCCTTACTCTTTTCGGATGGCGGGGTGGCGGGCTTTAGCCTGGGGGTGAAATCGATCACGGATTTCCCTTTCCGGTGCTTTTGCCTCAGGTGGCTGCGCCAAGCGAGGCCATGGCCTCTGGTGGGTCGCTTTTTGTCAAAAAGCGCCGCGAAAACTTTTTTGATTGCCACGATAACATGTGATCGCGGTGAAATTCTTTTTCATAGCGACCAGAACGAACCTTCCGTAAGGAGGGTGCGGAGCATTCGTGAACGTGGGTGCCCAGGGCACAGCCCTTGGCCAGGCATGTCGATTTAATCGGAAAAACGCCTATTTTAGGCGTTTGCACCCCAATATATGGTAGCCACTGTTTACAAAAATGAGACATACAGCGGATCGTCCCCGCCCTAATATTTTAGGGCTCTGGTAAAAAAAGGATAGACGAATTTCATAATAATACCGCTGTGATTTGCATAGAGGAGAGGGGCAAAGCGCAGCGGTCACTCGCTTTCGAGGTGGCTCACCTCGCCGCCGGAGGCATCGCTTTTTTGTATCTTTTATTTTTACTCCGGCACTTAAATCGACAGCCCTTGGCCGCCGGTGGCCTGCTTTTTTTATCCTCTTTAACCATAAAAGGCAATGCGGTGAAATACCGGGGGCCAACCTTTTGGAGTACTGGATAAAGAGGTTTTGAAAAAATTATTATAAGCGAAGGCATCTGATCGACCGGAGGAGCGAAGGTCGAGAGCATTTGCCTCCCACTTTCAAGGTGGTACACCTGGCGGTTGGAGGCCCATTTCTTGGCCATCTTGACCCTGGCCGGCATCGCTGCATCGTGACTCCTTACTATCCCTTCCAGGACAGAAAGGGGCGGGCAATGACTCGACATTTTGATATGCGTGGTGGTATAATCCCTTGGAAAAATGGAGTAGAAGAAGGGCTCTGCGGTTTCAAATAGGGTGCATGTGACCCCTGGCGTAAGGGGGCAACGGAGTTAAACAGGATGCGGGAGTGTGATGATGACGAGGCGTGAGATAAAGGTTTCATTTGTTGTGGCCGTTGCAGACAATGGGGTGATTGGGCATGGGGCCGATATTCCGTGGCATATTGAAGGGGAGCTCTCCCTTTTTAAGGCGTTGAGTTACCACCACAGTGTTCTCATGGGACGAAAGACCTGGGAGTCCATCGGCAGGCCCCTTCCCGGCCGAGAGGTCATTGTGCTGACTCGCAATGCCGACTATCACGCCCCGGGGTGCCGGGTGTGCACCTCCCTTGAGGCGGCCATCGATATGGGGTGTGCCGAAGGGCGCCGGCTCATCGTGGCTGGAGGGGGGGAGATCTTCGCGGCCGCCCTGGCCTATGCCGATACGCTTCACATCTCCCATATTCATATGCAGGCCCCAGGAGAGGTGATGATGCCCAAGATTCCCAAGGCATTTCACCCCGTCTTCTCCCAGTATTACCCGGCCGATACTCCCTACACCTATACCATCTACTCACGGGAGGGGGCGCCGGAGTTGTCGATTTAAGTGCCGGGGTAAAAATAAAACATCCAAAAAGCGATGCCATCATGGCTAAAGTGACCAGAAAAAGCCAGCCTGGCCGGCGGCCAGGGACAGGGCCCCTGGACCCCAAGTGAGTGCCCATGACGGGCCTTTCGGCCCGTCATGGGCACTATAAACACTTGTTTGGCACCCTTTTGCAAACGCAAAGGCCCCCGACAGGGCTACCGGAGGTCAGCGTTCGCCGCATGGCCTCGGTTGGCACGGTGTGTCACTGGAGAGCGGGGTACAGATATGCTTCGCCCCTCGGGGTAAATCGTATCTGCTTTTCTCATTACCTCTTTATGTAACCACGGCTGAAACGAAGGGGGAGGGGGCGAACGGGTGACGAAAAAAGAGGGGGGCTTTTTGGTCCCCCTCTCTTGTTTATAGGGCGTGTGAGGGTCTTAGGATTGTGTGGGTAAGGCGCGAAGTTCACCCGTGTGAAGGGGGGGGAGGCTCCGGTGATCTGAGAGGGGGATACCATCGAAGATGCACTGGAGAATACGGCCCGGATCCTCGTGGGTGACAAAGATGATATCCTTTTCGTTGTAACGGCGTCCCGTGCGTTTTACCATCTCCACCATGCGGGTGGCCACGGCCTGGACGCTCTCCATGCCAAACTCGGTGTGTTCGGGGTTCTCTTCGTCCAGCTGCCACCCTTTCTCGCGGTGATCCTCGGTCATCATCTCCCACTCACCGAAGAGTCGATCCCGTAAATTACTGTCCGGGTAGCGTTCTGCCTTGAGGATCTTGGCCGCTATTTTGGCCGTCTCCAGGGCGCAGAGGAAGGGGGAGGTGACCACTACCGGTTTGATCATTGGATTGAAATATTTCTCCGCAAGGGCGCGCTCCGCAGATTGGCTTACCTCATCTCGTCCCTGGTCCGATAGCCCCCATCCGGGGATGGCATTCTCTGGGGTGCTGACGATGACCCCTTTTGCGTTGGCCAGGCTCTGGCCATGGCGTAAGATAAAATAGCGATTGGTATGGAAGGGTAGGGTCACCATAAGCTTTTTGCCTTCTTTTTGGACCCCCGGAACCTTAATTTAGGTGCCCGGGGGTCTTTATTTTACGGATGCCGGTTTGGCCACCGGGCGAATATCGCCGTCTTGATTACTGTGCGTCTTTTTTCCGGGGGAAGAAGAGGGCTACGGCGGTGCAGAGGAGAAGTACCATGCAGTAGTGGACGTTGCCCACCACGGCCAGGGGCGAAATTTCGAAGATGGATGCCACCAGGAGAACCTGGGCGCCCCAGGGGATGAGTCCCTGGCAGATGCAGGCGAAGATATCCAGGGTGCCGGCGGCTCTCTTGGGCTCGACTCCGTTGGCCTCGGCGATGTTTTTGGCCACACTACCAGTCACGAGGATGGAGACGGTGTTGTTGGCCGTGCAGAGGTTGGTGAGGAAGACGAGAATGCCGATGCCCGCCTCGGCGATGGCTGTCCCCCCTTTTCCGGATGCCACTCGGCGGATTCCGTTGGAGATGAGCCGCTCAAGGGCGAGAAGTCCCCCTTGGGCTTTCATCAGCTCTCCCAGGCCCCCAATGAAGATGGAGAGGATAAAGATCTCCTGCATGCCGGTGAAGCCGTTGTAGGTCTCCTTGGCCAGGGTGAGGATGGTGAAGTCTGGTGTGACGATGAAGCCGGCAATCCCGGCCAGGATGATTCCTGAGAAGAGGACGGCAAAGACGTTGAGTCCGGAGACGGCCATGATGAGAATCGCCGCATAGGGCAGGGCCAGGAGTACCGAGGCGTCTTTGGCCTCTGCCACACTGCTGCCCTGGGTCTGGAGGAGAAGTATGAAGATGGTCAAGATGGCGGCGGGAACGGCCACGGCCACGTTGACACGGAATTTATCTTTCATCTCACACCCTTGGGTGCGGGTGGCGGCGATGGTGGTGTCGGAGATGATGGAGAGGTTGTCTCCAAACATGGCCCCACTGGTGACGGCCCCGGCGGTGAGGGCCAGGGAGAGTCCCGCTTCACCGGCGATGCCTGCGGCGATGGGGGCCAGGGCGGCGATGGTGCCCATGGAGGTGCCCATGGCCGTGGAGATGAGGGCGCCCACCACAAAGAGACCGGGCAGAAGAAATGAGGGGGGGATGGCCGAGATGGTGACGGCCACCACCGAATCTACGCCTCCGGTGGCCTTGGCCACGGCGCTGAAGCCGCCGGCCAGGAGATAGATCATACACATGGCCATGATATTGCTATGGCCGGCCCCTTTTAAAAATCGTTCCACGGTCTCGGTGAGAGTCCCCTTGGAGAGGAGGATCGACAGGATGATTGCCGGAAGTGCCGCCACGGGGGCGGCGACCTGGTAGAAAGCAAAACTGGTACCCGTGCTCTGGAAATAGAGCCCGCTTCCCACGAATATGGCGAGAAAGAGGCCCAAGGGGAGGAGGGCTGACAAATTGGGTTGGGGAGAAAGATGCCTGTTCACAGATGGTTACCTCGATAACGTCTTTGCATTACAATAAATCACATGGGCCGCTTTTGAAAACGGTCACTCTATCAGTATCGGCTTTGACCGTCAAGGTGCGTTGTGGGTCTGTTCCCCGTAGAGGGTTGATAAATGGGGCCTTTCGCCCTTAGCCCTCCGCCATTTACGGGGACGATGTTTGACATTTTAGGGGGCATTGGGTATATCCGAAGGACGTTTTGTAGTCCTCTTGTTCAACTTAACGTTAAGATTGGGTAGGGGGGGGATGTTTGGACCCTTTTAGACGGCGTGTAGAAAATCGCCGGGGTTTGAACGTGTTTTTGATGGTACGAATTACTGGTGGAAAAAGAGGTTTCATGGAACAGCGAGATCAATGGGGCACCCGTATCGGGTTTATCCTCGCGGCGGTCGGATCCGCCATCGGCATGGGAAATATATGGCGTTTCCCTTATATGGTGTATGAAAATGGGGGCGGTGCCTTTCTCATCCCCTACTTTGTGGCGATTTTTACCGCCGGTATTCCCCTTCTCATCCTGGAGTTTGGGGTGGGGCAAAAATATGCCGGGGCGGCCCCTGTGACTTTTCGCTCCCTTAAAGAGAAGTGGGCATGGATCGGCTGGTGGCAGGTCCTCGTCTGTTTTGTCATCGCCTGTTACTATGTGGTGATTATCGGATGGTCCTTCTCTTATCTGACCTTCTCCTTTAATCTCGGGTGGGGTTCTGATACCAGTGGATTCTTCTTTAAGGAGTACCTCCATCTCTCCGATGGTCCCTTTAAACTGGGGGGCATTCAGTGGCACATCCTGGGGCCCGTGGCCCTTGCCTGGTTCACCTGCTGGGGGGTTCTGGTCTGTGGTGTGAAAAAAGGCATCGAGACGGCCAACAAGTTTTTTATGCCCGCCCTCTTTATCATGGTGCTTCTCATTATGGCCCGTGCGGTGACCATGCCCGGCGCCGTGGATGGTCTTAACTGGCTCTTTAAGCCCGATTTCTCCAAGCTCGGCGATATCAAGGTGTGGACCGCCGCCTTCGGCCAGGTCTTCTTCTCCTTAAGCGTTGGCTTCGCCATCATGCTGACCTATTCGAGCTACCTCTCCGATGAGGCCGATATTAACAACAACGCCTTTATGACCGCCTTTATCAACTGCGGTTTCTCCATGCTCGCCGGGATCATGATCTTCTCGGTCTTGGGCTATATGGCCGCCCAGAAAGGGGTGCCCATCAAGGAAGTGGTCTCCTCCGGAGTGGGTCTGGCCTTCGTGACCATTCCCCAGGCCATCAACTTCATGCCCGGTGCCAGATTCATCGGGGTGCTCTTCTTCTTGTCCCTGCTCTTTGCCGGTATCAGCTCTATGATCTCCATCTGTGAGGCGTGTATCGCAGGCATCCTGGAAGGGTTTACCATCAGCCGGAAATTGGCCACCACTATTTTTTGCGTCGTCGGCTTTCTGGCCAGTGTAATTTTCACCACCGGGGGCGGTCTCTACGTCCTCGACATCGTGGATCATTACATCAACACCTACGCCGTTCTTCTGGGCGGGCTGATTGAAGTGGCGCTTCTCTCCTGGTTCTTCCGTCTGGAGACCGTCCGAGAACACGTGAACCGCACCTCCGATTTTCTGGTGGGCAGCTGGTGGACGTTTTGTCTCAAGTTTTTCACCACCTTTATGGTGGCCTATATGCTGGTGATGAAATGTGTAGAAGATGTGAGTGCTCCCTATGAGGGGTACTCCACCGGTGCCCTGGGCGTCTATGGCTGGGCTGTGGTTGGGGCACTTCCCCTTCTCGCCATCGTTCTTTCTAAATGCGACTCACTGGGTCGAAAGGAGTAGATGATATGGAAACATCGGCCGTATTGATGATGATTTTTGGCCTGGGTGTGACCTGGGGAGGCGCCTGCTTCTGCATTGGCATCGCCCTGCGCAACCTGAAGAAAAAGAGTTAAACACGTATATATGAGGGGCCACGTTTCCTAAGGAACGTGGCCCCTTTTTTTTAAAAGAGGTTGCGGGGGAATTTTTTCGCCTCGCGCCTTAAAGTGGATACCGCCGTCATTTATTTTGCGGCGGTATTTTTCGTTGGGGCGCGATTTAAGGGTCAGGCGTCGTGGGGGGAAGGGGAGCCTTCTATGGTTAAAGTGACCAAGAAACATGCCTCCGGCGGCGAGGTGTGCCACCTCGAAAGCAGCTTGCAAAGGCACTCTGTCCCGCTCCTCGGGTCAAATTACATTCGCATTGGCTTTTGGATTCGCCCAAGAGTGTATTTCAAGCCCTGTGTGGCAAACCCGATCTTTCAAGCCTGTTTGGCATCCTTTCCAAAAGGGTGGCCCCCGGCAGGGCTGCCAGAGGCATTTTCCTATGAATAATAACCGTACATAGTGACGAGTAAATTTTATAAAAGCTGTTTGGCACCCTTTCCAAAAGGGTGGCCCCCGGCAGGGCTGCCAGAGGCATTTTCCTATGAATAATAACCGTACATAGTGACGAGTAAATTTTACAAAAGCTGTTTGGCACCCTTTCCAAAAGGGTGGCCCCCGGCAGGGCCGCCGGAGGCATTTCCCTATGAATAATGGTCCGAATCCTTATGTCTGGCCTTATGCTCCGGGGTTTGATAGAGGAACGCCTCACCGAGTGGCGGGCCGTGATCTCTTTGGGCCTCCGCTTTAATCACCATGGAGGGCAGGATGAGAAAAAAGATCTATATTGCAGATACCGGGGGGACGATTGGCATGCGGCCCGGGGTACGGGGGTATGAGCCCTCTCCGGGTTTCTTGGGGGCACAGATGGCGAAGATGGAGATTCTGAAGAGCCCCTTGATGCCCGGATACCATATTCACGAGTATGATCCCCCCATGGACTCCTCCAACATGAGCCCTTCGGCCTGGTTCGATATCGCCGAGGATATCGCCGCCCATCACGACGACTACGACGGTTTCCTGGTGATCCACGGCACGGACACCATGGCGTATACCGCCTCGGCTCTCTCGTTGATGCTGGAGGGGCTGACAAAACCGGTGATCTTAACCGGCGGGCAGATCCCCTTGTGTGAGGTGAGAAACGACTCCCGGGAGAATCTCATCACGGCCATGCTTCTGGCGGTGCGGGAGGAGATCCATGAGGTGTGTCTCTTCTTCAACAACCGCCTCCTGCGTGGGAACCGCTCCACCAAGGTGAATGCGGGTAGCTTCGATGCCTTCGACTCCCCCAATTTTCCCCCCTTGGGCACCACGGGTATCGATATCGAGATCAATACCTCGCTTCTCCTCGCGCGACCCGATGTTTCTGCGCCGCCCTTGCGGGTGCAGCGCCTTAACGACTCCCCCGTGGCCGTTCTTCGTCTCTTCCCCGGCATCTCTGCGGCTGTGGTGAAAAACCTTCTGGCGCCTCCCATTAAGGGGCTGGTCCTGGAGACCTACGGCGCGGGTAACGCCCCGGATAATGATATGGCCCTCATGGCTGTATTCAAGGCGGCCACGGACCGGGGGGTGGTTATCGTTAACTGCACTCAGTGTCTGAAGGGGCGGGTACGCATGGGGGCCTACGCCACTGGTTCTGCCCTTCGGGAGGCTGGGGTGATCAGTGGTTTCGATATGACCCCCGAGGCGGCCCTGGCCAAGATGTTTTTCCTCTTCAGCACGCGTACAGACATCCATGAAATCCGAAGTCTCATGCAGGTCAGTCTTAAGGGCGAGCTGACGGAATAACACCTGCCTTCTATGGTTAAAGTGACCGTAAAAAGTCAGCCTGGCCGCCGGCCAGGAACAGGGCCCCTATACCCCAGGTATGTGACCATGACGGGCCTTTGGCCCGTCATGGTCACGATAAAAATCTGTGTGGCAACCCCCGTTTATAAAAATTGGCAAAAGGTTGGCTCCCGGCAGGGCCGCCGGAGCCGCACGGCCTCCGGTGGCGAGATGAGCCACCTCGAACGTAGGTTTGAGAATGCGCCGGGCGTGTGTGTCTGAGGTCTGTTTGCTCAAAATAACAATTGACATTGCAGACGGAAGGGCCCTATTGGTTGATAGAGTCAATTAAATAAGGAGCGATCAGATGGCTGAGAATACAGATCAGTTTTTAACATATATCGATGACATTGTTTGGCAGTTTGGCATCCATGTCCAGGACAGCAACTGTTGCCACGGGATGTCGTATGCGGACATCCGGGCCTTGAAAGAGGTCTCGTCTGAGTGTGATTGCTCCATGCAGAATATTGCTCAGAAGCTGGGCTTCACAAAGAGCGGTGCCACACGGGTGGTGGACAGGCTGGAGAGAAAGGGGCTGGCTGAGAGAAGGAGAAGCGAGAGCGATGGCCGGGTCTGCTGTGTAAGCCCAACGGCGAAAGGAAGAGAGGCTCTGAAAGAGATCCACGGCAATGCGCATGCTAAAATGGATGATATCGTGGAAAAAATCGATGAGCCCATGAGGCAGATCATCCTCACCGCCCTGGGCCGTTTTCTCGGCGCTACGAAAAAATAGTTGTACGGGTTTCTTGATAAGCATGTGGGGCGTCGGCCGTTTTTTTACCGGTCTGATTTCGGTGAGGCCAGTGAAGTAAAAATACCTCGAAGGCGATAGGGCCGGCGCAAAAATAAAACAGACAAAAAGCGATGCCTCCGCAGCGCTTTAACCCTCGTTCTTCAGGTCAAATCACAGCGGCATTTTTCTTGAACGTGGGCATTTATTTTTTGCCTGAGCCCTTACGCTTTACACCTGCTTCTCGGGTCAAGACGCAAGGGCTTTTTGTGAATATAGGGCTCTTTAGCCGCCGCATCCGCAACAGGAGCCCTTCTTCTTTTTTTCTATAGGGGGCGTCACCGGTGTCTCCTCTGTCGGTTTTGATTCGGTATCTGGAACGTCTTCGAACTTTAACGCACAGCAGCTGTCTGTTTTGTTTCCGCCTAAAAGTTTTCCGAAAAAGCCTGTTTTATTTTTCTTATTCATGGGTTGTCTCCTTAATTATAGTGACGGATTTTATTCTACGGCACGGGGTGCCGGTGTAAACCTGCCCGGTGCCACCAAGGCGTGGGGGCCGATATTTTAACCGTATGCGGGCATCAGGTTAAATACGTAGCCGCCGATGACAGCCGTGGAGAAAATGATCACCACAATGGCGGCTACCAGGCGCTTGCGGAAGATGCTTGCCAGCATGCTCATTTCAGGGATGGCCATCCCTGCGCCGCCAATAATGAGGGCGATGACCGCCCCCATGCTCATGCCTTTCTGGGAGAGGGCCAGTCCGATGGGAATGGCGGTTTCTGCACGGATGTACAAGGGAATACCGATGACGGCTGCCACGGGGATGGCAAAGGGGTTCTCGGGTCCGGCCAGCGTCGCCACAAACTCCTGGGGAAGGTAGCCGTAAATGGTGGCTCCGATTCCGACCCCGATGAGAAGGTAGATGAGTACCCCGCAAAAATCCGACCATGCGGACAGGAAGGAGACTTTTAGTTTACCGCCGAAGGTTGGGGGGATCTCTTTTTCATCACCCTTGCCGCCATTTTTTAGCCGGACACTTCGTACATATTTTTCCCCACCGACCTTTCCCAGGATGACGCCGAAGATGATAGCGGCCACAAAGGTCACCGCAAAATAGAGGATGCTGGCCTTAAGGCCCATCATAGCGGCCACCATGGCTAAAATAATGGGGTTCAGCAAGGGTGAGGAAATCACAAAGGACATGACCGGGCCGAAGGGGGCGCCGGCATTGAGCATTCCCAGAGTCATGGGGATGGTGGAGCAGGCGCAGAAAGGCGTCAGAGAGCCCACCGTGGCGGCGATGATGTTGCCTAAAATGCCCCTTCTGTTAAGCCAGCCCCGGAGCTTTTCATGGGGAATGTACATCAGGATCAGGGCCACGATGGTGCTGATTCCAAGAAATAGAATCGTCAGTTCGGCGGTGATAAAGGCGAAATACCCAAGGGCCTTTGATAATGAATGCATGGTGCCCCTTTTTTAGTTGATTCAGTCAACTTTTTAATGAAATTTTTTTGCCAATTGTTGGAAACAGTACCCCTTGTTTTGTGGGATGCCTGTCTCCCATCAACAGATACGACGGCTTTGCATCGTGTCTCTGTGTCTGTATTGTTGATATCGTCAACTATATGAATTCAAGTTGATGGTGTCAACTATTACCCTGAACTTTTTTTGCCTGGATCATGTTCCGTCTATTTATTTCAGGCCCGAGGAACGAGGGGCGATGTGTATCCAGCCGGAGGCTGGGGTGGCGGCATGTGAGGGTATAGCATCCCACCTTTGCAAGTGTCTGTGGGTGAGGGGCCATGCTCTCTATGCTTGGAATTTTGAGGTCGATAAGCGGCAGAGCCCCTTAGGCAAAATCCCCTGGCTGGGCGTGTCGATTTAATTGGGGGACGCCCACTTTAGCCGATGGCACCGCCCATATATTGAAGCCATCATGTATACCCAATCGACATGCGGTGGGTCCTGCATCGCTATGAGGGCTTAGATCGACAGTCTCGGCCGCTGGAGGCGCAGCTTTTCGCGACCCCTTTAATCATAAAAGGCATTTTCTCAGTCGGCTGAATAGTGACAAAAGCCGTTAAAAAAATATCCGTGGTACGGCCCCTGTCTCCTTCCTCTTTACTTTTTTACCCCTATTATATAATACTGTCTATTTTACTCTTGTAAATAAATTGAGACGCCTTTTTTTACCTTCAAAGGTATTGATAAAGGGCCTCTTTAAGATATCCTTCCGAAGGAATAGAGCGCGTCCATAGGTGGGCGGGCATGTGGTTTATATGTTTTTAAGGAGAATGAGATGAAAAAGGTAGGTATTATCCGTTGCCAGCAGACCGAAGATATGTGCCCGGGAACCAGCGATTTTAAAGTGGCCGCGGAAGGGAAGGGTGGCTTCGAACATCTGGGGCCCGTTCAGATTGTGGGTTTTGTCAGTTGTGGCGGGTGTCCGGGAAAGCGTGCGGTGAGCCGTGCCAAACTCATGGTGGACCGGGGTGCCGAGGCGATTGTCTTGGCCTCCTGTATCTCTCGGGGTAACCCCATCGGCTTTGCCTGCCCCCACCTTGATGCCATTAAGGCGGCCGTTGTGCGTAAGATCGGTCCGGAGATTGAGCTCATCGAATACACCCACTGAAGCGGGTTGGCGATACCTTCCCTCTTTTCTAAAGATTCAAGGGGGCTTTTTTATGGGTAAGGTGGGCGGATCGCCTCGGTCTTTGGATTCGTCCCCCATGTTTATAAGCGCTGTGTGTCGAACCTTTTTTTATAAAATTATCTGGTTACCACTTATTCTCAGCCATCACTGCTGTCATTACGACAATGATGTGCTTATACATCCTCTCTTTACAACTATTTCAGATTGTAAGAAAAAAAGCCTCCGGCGGCCAACCTTTTGCAAAAGGTTGCCAAACAGGTTTTAATAGTGACCATGACGGGCCTTTGGCCCGTCATGGTCACTAAATTGGGATTCAGGGGCCAGTCCCTGGCCGCCGGAGGCCTATATTTTGTTTTCAGAGGAACTCGCTTACCGCATGTGTGGCTGTAAAAGGATGGTAATCAGGTAAAATTATGACAAAAGCCTGCCTCCGGCGCTTTTTTTCTCAAGAAGCGCCGTAAATTTTTTTGATTACCACCATAAGATGTTGCCGTGGTAGCGTTCTTTTTAACAGCGACCGGGACGGACCCAAGGAACGAGGGTACGAAATCCTTCGCGAACCTTAAGTTCCACGGTCACAGCCCTTGGCCGCCAGAAGCCCGTTTTTTGGTCGCTTTGACCATAGAAGGCATTTTTTAAAATGAGCTGAATCGTTACCTTTTTTTGGTTAAGGAGATCCCCATGAAGCAAAACAGTGAACAAGAGACTATGGACGCCCTTTCGCAGATCATCGATCTCAGACAGAAGGATCTCCTGGAGATCGGATGCGGAGATGGCCGTCTCACCGCCGGGCTGGTGGAGGCCTCCATGAGCGTCACCGCCGTCGATCCGGATGAAGAGAGAATCGAAATGGCCCGACGGCAAGTGTCAGGGGCCACCTTCTCTGTGGGCTCTGGAGAGTGCCTGGCGTTTTCAGATGCACGCTTCGATGTCGTCTTATTTTCCCTCTCCCTTCATCATCAAGATAGCGCCCTGGCCCTCTCCGAAGCGTTTCGGGTACTTAAAGACGATGGCTCCCTTCTGGTGATCGAGCCATTAAACGAGGGAGGCCTCGAACGCGTCTGCACGGTGCTTCACGACGAGGAGGAGGCCATACGAATGGCCCAGGCGGCTATATCGGAACGGGAATGGATACTGGAGGCCTCCCGGGATATCACCGCCCAGTGGGTCTTCGAGGCGCCTTTGGAGTTCTTTTCCTGGATTTTTAATTACTACGGGATCCCCTTCGATGGGGAGAGGGCGAGGCAGATGGCCGCTCTTCCGGGAGTCTATCTGGAGAGACGTCCCATTGTCCTGGAGGATTGGATGGAGGTACAGCGATTTAAGAAAGGGGGCTCATCCCAGCCTCGCCCATTTTAAACTGACCGTCGTGTATCGCGTCATCAAGGCTGGATCTTTGTGCCCAGGGCGAGGAGGAATTTGGCCAGCCAATCCGGGTGTCCGGGCCAGGCGGGGGCGGTGATCAATCGGCCATCCACGTGGGCCCGGTCCATGGGGATATCGACATACTGGCCCCCGGCTGCGGTGATATCCGGCCCCACCGCCGGATAGGCGGCGCAGCTTTTGCCGGCGAGGACGCCGGCTGCCACCAGTAACTGAGCTCCGTGGCAGATGGCCGCTACGGGCTTGTCGGCGTGCACAAAGTGCCGCACCATCTCCAGTACGGTGTCGTTCAGGCGAATATACTCCGGTGCCCGTCCACCGGGGATGACCAGTGCATCGTACTCCTCGGCCCTCACCTCTGCAAAGGTGGCATTTAGCGTGAAGTTGTGGCCGGGCTTTTCGCTGTAGGTCTGGTCTCCCTCGAAATCGTGGATGGCGGTCCGTACCTGATCTCCCTTCCCTTTACCGGGGCAGATGGCGTGGACGGTGTGTCCCACCATCTGAAGTGCCTGGAAGGGGACCATGACCTCATAGTCCTCCACGTAGTCTCCGACGAGGATCATTATTTTTTTTGCGCTCATCGTGTGCTCTCCAATACGCCTCGGGGCGTTTTTTTTACGATAATTTTGGTAGGGCCGGAGCAAAAATAAAGCATACGAAAAGAGATGCCTTCTATGGTTACAGTGGGTTTAAAAACTGAGCCTCCGGTGGCCGGGGGATAAATCCCCTGGATCCCAAGTGTGTGATCGTAACGGACCGCTGATCCGCTACGGTCACTATAAAAACGTGTTTGGCAACCTTTTGTAAAAGGTTGGCCCCCGGCAGGGCCAACCGAGGCTATACTTTCCTCGCGCTCCCTCCGGCGGCGAGGATGTTACTCCGCTCCTCGGCGTAAATCACATACGCCTTTGATTTTTTTCTTAAACTTAAAGTGGCTTGATGATACCTGTTTGGCAACCTTTTCAAAAGGTTGGCTCCCGGCAGGGCCGCCGGAGGCCATGCTTTCATCGTTTGCCGTTAGAGCCAGCGCCTTGTTCTTACCGTGTATTCTGTGTACGCATCGCCAAAGACTTTCGTCATAGCGGCCTCTTCATACTCAATGTACCAGCGATCCGTAATGATAAAAAAAATGATCACACCCAGTAGGGGCGACAGGCACCCGAGAACGATGAAGAGTCCCAGAAGAGCCACAAGAAAACCAAGATACATGGGGTTTCTGCTGATCTGGTATGGGCCGTCTATCACCAGCACGTGGGGATCATCAAAGGTCTCAATCGTGGTCTCTTTTTTTAAGAAAAAATCCGACCCGTATTTTGCCAGGCCGATGCCCGCCAGGAGGGGCAGGAGACCCATGGCGCGTACCGGAAATGGCAAAAATTGCATCATGGGAACGAGCCACCAGAGTCCGAGCATGGTCGCTATGCAGATCATAAAGAGGGTGGGGGGGATCATTTTCTTCATTTTTTTGGGGGGCTCCCTTGGCCAGATCGCGTGAAGCACCCGATCATTTTTTAGGGGCCGTCATTTTTTAAGGCCCATAACGGGTGCGGATGATGGTACAAAATAATGATTTTTGTATACACATGATATACCTTTGTTTTCAATGGAAAAAATGCAGTTATCTATGGGGGAACCTACGGCGGCAGATGGACGGGGGGCATTTGTGCCGCAACCGGAGCCGGTTTCGGTATAGATGAGTGATCGCCCATTAAAAAAAATGAATCTTCAAAGAAGAAATAGGGAGTGATGCCGATGATCAGAAAAGGGATGATACTATTTATGGTAATCGGGCTCATGGTGGCAAATGCCGGGGCCGCCGGTACTGGCCACCCGCAACTGAAGGCCTTTTCGGCACCGGAGCAGGGGATGGCGCGTTTTGTGATTGTGCTCCCGGACCATGGCCGGAAAGGGGAGAGAGACCTTCGGGTGGAGATTATAGCGGGGAAAACGATGCAGACAGATGGCGTTAATCTCTTTCACCTGGGCAGCGCCATCGAACCGCGTACGCTCACAGGGTGGGGATATACCTACTACGAGGTGACGGGATCTTCGGCGGTTTTAAGCACCCGCATGGCTCCTCCGAAAGGCGCGCCCGACGTCTCTCAGTTTGTCACGACCTCCCCCTTACACCTTGCCTACAACAGCCGTCTGCCCCTGGTGGTCTACGCGCCTAGGGGGTACGAGATCCGGTACCGGATCTGGAGGGCTGATGATACTATTGGAAGGGCCGAGAAAGGGTAAACACTCTTTTCGACGGGCACGGTTTTGTAAAAGTGGGCCTTTTCGGATGCAAGGGACCAGGAAAGGCCCTTCTATGGTTAAAGTGACCAGAAAAAGGGCCTCCGGCGGCCAGGAGATAAATCCCCTGGGCCCTATATTTGTAATGGTGACGAACCTTTGGTCCGTCACCATTACAGTAAATGTTTGTTTGGCAACCTTTTGTAAAAGGTTGGCCGGCGTCACAGTTCCTTACCCCCTCTTTTTGTGTGTTTCATTACGTAGTAACGGCTTATGTTTTCCATTGAATTCCATGGCATAGGGGCGTGCAGTGGATGTGCCCGGTTTGTCAGTTATGGCGAACCATTGATATTCCCATCCCCCATGACCCTATCAAGGGGGGATGAAATTTCGTTGATACCTCTGTCCATGACATGGGTATAGATCTCCGTAGTTTTTACGTCACTGTGGCCCATCAGCACCTGGATGACCCGGATATTAACTCCATTTTCAAGGAGGTGGGTGGCAAAAGAGTGCCGGAATGTGTGGGATGTGGCGCGCTTGGTGATTCCGGCTTGCCTGACCGCCCGTTTTACCGCTTTTTGAAGCCCCGATTCTTGTACGTGGTGACGTCTTTCCATACCGCTCGCCGGGTCAATGGACCGGTTTCGCGATGGGAAGAGATATTGCCAGCAAGGTTCTGTGCTGCTGGACGGGTATTATTCGTAATAAAGCGGGGGGTATGTAAACCGTGCCGAATCCTTCGGCCTGGTCCGTGCTGTGGAGTTGCAAGACCAGCTCATCTCGGATGGATTTGGGAAGAAGGGTTGCCCGCTCTTTTCCCCCCTTTGCCATATGGATGTAGAGTTTTCCACGCGAAAAATCGATCTCTTTTACCCTTAATCGAATGCATTCCATAAGGCGAAGTCCACCGCCATACATCAAGCTGGCCATGAGCCGGTAGGTTCCCTGCAAGTTGTAAAGAACAGCTTGGGTCTCCTGTTGACTCAAGACCACAGGGATGCGTCTCTGCTTTCTGGCTCGGACAGGTTCGAGGGTCTGATCCACAGGAATGAAGAGAACCCGTTTGTACAGAAACACAATGGCGTTGAGTGCCTGTTTCTGGGTCGATGCCGAGACCTGGCATTTTTCCGCAAGGTAGGAAAGAAATGACTCAATTTCTGTTTTGCCCATGCTTGCCGGATGCCGTTTTCCATGAAACCCGATGTAGTGTCGGATCCATGTGCAGTAGCTTTTTAGCGTGGCGTTAACCTAGTGGTGGTATCGAAGGACTTGTGTGACCTGATCCATTAGCTTCAGGTTGGGGTTGGGGCGGAAGGGTTCCACTTTTCACTCCTTAAAATAGTAGGCAGCACACGAACCTGTTTTGCATCGGTATATTAAGGCGCAAACATGGAAAATGTACCCGATAAGATGGAATTACGGCTATCTATTATACTTAGGGTGCGTGAATTGTCAATCGGTTCTTGATTTGTTATGCGAACCATGATCTTATTCGGAATAACTGGACTTTAAGTTCACTAGTATCGATGGAACCATGGCCCCATGAATTTTCCACGTTACCCCCTTGGATATTCGATATCCTATCCAAAAGTCCAGTCTATAGGGGTGATACATGGAAAAATAGACGGGTTATTCACAATGTTCGGCTTTTTAACACCACCTCAAGGTTGTCATATGTCTAAAAAAAATAAACGAATCAAAAAAAATAAAAAGAAAAAACCACAAATGGCTTTGATAAAAAATCCTTTTGGACATTTTAGCAAAAAGAAACATGAAGACCTTTTAAAAATATTTGCTTGTAAACATGGACTTTTATGTGAACAAATTGATAACCATATTGCTGAAGCAGCAATAATTGTAAGCAAATTTTATCCATTAGAAATACTTCAACGAGCTTACGTTGAATGTACGGCAAAAAGTATAGGCAAGATTAGTGAGGTAGAATTCACGTCTGAAGATGCCCTCTCTCGAAGAATGTTGGACTATGGTCAATGTTTGATAGTTTCAGTTTGTCCTTCAGATGAGGGATATGGACACCTTACGGATGAGGCATGGAACAAACTTAAGGAACACATTGAAGGCATTTACAATAACTTACTTCCCTATTTTATAAGTTCTTCAGCTCAAAGAAAGACCACTAAGAAAATTGAAGATGAACATGAGGAGTTTTACACAAAAGCTCAGATGTACTGGAGTATGGTTAGGGGTGAAAAGCACATTAATCATATGACGACACATTTAGAAGTATTGCTGATACCCCATAATGATATTTTCACTAACCTATTTGGCATAACTGTTTCTGATTTCATTTATGAATTAAAGAAAATTCGTGATGCTTTAACTAAAGGAATTTTAGATTCAGCTTCTGAATGTCAAAAATTGCATAAAGAATTCTTCGAAAAATTAGGCACTATAGAAGATTTAGATATTCCTGGTGGAGTTGACATTAAGGATTTCTTTAACAAAAAAATGACAGAGTTAGGTTTTAAGGAAGACTTCCAAAAAGCTGCTGGTAAGTTTTTCGGGTTGGATTTATTTGATCTGTCAAAAGTTACAAATTTGCCCAGAATACTTCTTGAAGAACTATCCTGGTCTCCAGGAAAAAGCCCTGAATTCATAAGTGTAGGCGAATTAAAGGGATGGCCTTTAAATTTATTGCCAACTTGGAATAGACCATTTTTGAAAATTGAAAATGAGTTTTACTGTTTTGATCTGTATGTTTTATCTGACAAGATATACAGATCCATCCAGAAATTAATATTTAGAATTAAACCTGAATATAAAACAACTTGGAATGAGCGACAAAAACAAATTTCAGAACAAATACCCTTTGATCTTTTTAAAAAACTTTTGCCTCATGCTGAAA
>JABXKT010000290.1 GCA_013619155.1 Desulfobacteraceae bacterium | reverse complement strand
ACAAAGAAAGGGAAAAAAAGGGGGGGGGGAAGGGGAAAAAAAGAGAAAAAACAGGGCAAACCAGCCACCGGGTGCCCGCCCTTTCCACCGTTTAAAAAAAAGAGACGGATAAGGACGCACACCCAAACGTTGATGCCCCAATCAGGTGATCAGTGGCCTTTCATATCGAAAACCCCCCTTAGAGAGTGCGGCAGTCCTTCCTCAATATAGACTGGAACCAGCGTCCCCACAAGACTCCCTTCGACTACGCCACCTGTAACAGTAAAATTGACCACGCGATTACAGGCAGTTCGACCCGTCCACTGAGGCCCCTCCTTCCCATCTTTTTTCCCATCCACGAGGACCTCTTCGGTCTTACCAGCATACAAGAGGTTCTTCGTCCGGGAGATCTCGGTCTCCAGGACGAGGAGCTTGTCCAGGCGGCGCCTTTTATCCTCATCGCTGACCTTATCCTCGTAGTTGGCGGCCGGTGCATTGGGCCGATCCGAATATTTAAAGGCAAAGATCCCGGAGAAGCCCACCTCCTGGACAAGCTCTAAGGTCTCATTAAAATCGGCGTCGGTCTCCCCGGGAAATCCCACGATCATATCCGAACTCAAGGAGATATCCGGACGCACCTCTCTCAGCCGTGCGATACGCTCCATATAATCTTCCCGAGTATATTTGCGGTTCATCTTCTTGAGTACGGCATTGGAGCCGGACTGAACGGGAAGATGGATATGGTTGCAGAGCTTGGGAAGATCCCGGTATGCGGCAACCAGGCCCGGTGACAGATCCTTGGGATGGGAGGTGGCAAAGCGAATGCGCAGCAGCCCGTCGATCTCACTCACCCGCCGGAGCAGCTCGGGAAAATCACAGAGCCCCTCTTTTTTCCCATACGAGTTCACATTTTGTCCCAGGAGGGTGATCTCCCGAGCCCCTCGTTCCACAAGGGCCCTCACCTCATCAACGATAACATCCGGATCCCGGCTCTCCTCTCGCCCACGCACATACGGGACGATGCAGTAGGAGCAAAAATTATCGCATCCGCGCATGATGGTCACAAACCGAGAGACCTCCACCTCCGCGTCAAGCTCCGGGGTGACAATCTCCCCGGCAATGCCCATGGTCATCTCCACATCCACGTGGGGGATGCGGTCGTACTCAAATTTTTCCACCATGGCCTTTAAACGTCCGTAGGCCCGTGTACCAAAGACCAGGTCGACGTAGGGCATACGCCGAAGAATGGCGGCTCCCTCCTGCTGGGCCACACACCCCCCGATGGCCACAATAAGCTCAGGATTCTTCTTCTTAAGGGCCCGCATTCGGCCCAGAAAGCTAAAGGCCTTCTCCTCGGCTTTTTTTCTCACCGTACAGGTATTGACGATGACCAGATCGGCATCCTCCACCACCTCCACGGGAATATAGCCCAAAGGATTGAGGACTTTCTTGAACATCTCTGAGTCATAGACATTCATCTGGCAGCCAATGGTATATATAAACACGCACTTTTTATTCATCAGGTTTACCTTACCTCTTCTTGGATGACACCCCCGAGAGGGGAGCCCTTATTCACACCGTCTGACCAGCTTGCGGGTTCTCACCCAGCCTTAGGGTCTGCGACCTCTTTCATGGAAACGACCCCTTCAAGACTCTCCAGAAGGGTGTCCACCTCTGCTTCACACCCTGGGGCAATACGAAGCACGATAACATCCCACTCCCCATTCGGGTCCCTGCTCACAGTGCTCATCATCAACAGGTTATCCAAGGCTTCAAAGGTGTATTTGACGAAAACAATATCCTCTCGTCTTAACTTAAAAAATCGTTTGATGCACCCCACTAACGTACTCCTTGTTTCATGACGGCTCCCCATGGTCCCTGCCCCCGGTAAGGGGGATTCAGCCAAACCACCGGAAAACTCTCACTATTACCATACCCACCCGCCCAGCAC
>JABXKT010000127.1 GCA_013619155.1 Desulfobacteraceae bacterium | reverse complement strand
CCCCCTGCAAGAGGGCCTCCCCCGCCGGATTGATGGAGAGAATTCGCCCCTCCCCCGTGGTGACGACGATCATATCCGCCGAGAGTTCAAACATACGTCGATACCTCTGCTCGGAGATGGCTAAGGCGTGGGTGCGTTCATCCACCAGGGTCTCTAAATTTCGGTTGAGCCAGAAGAGATCCTCATGGGCCTTTCGAAGGGCCATGCGGTCTCTCACGATGGCCCGGTTGATCACCCAGACCCGTTCAAAGAAAAGGGTCACCGAGGCTACCAAAATAAAGGTGAGGGTATTCACCGATCCGCTAAAGGGACGCAGATGCGACCACACCCCGGGAACGCCCATAAAAAAGAGCAGTTGCTTGAGGATATGACCCGCCGAGCGGGAGATGGCGAAGATGGAGAGGGCGGCACAGACAAAGAGGAGGTAGGTCCAGAGAATATTCTCCCGCTCGAGGCTGGTGAGACGCACCATGCGCTCAAAACAGAGAAGGGAGAAGACGATCATGAGAAGAGATCCCATGAGATCCACCGACACGATGGGGAAGGCGGGAAAGATCATGAGAGCCGCCCCGCTTCCCGGCGGATTTCGGCCTGGGCCACGAGTTGACGCAAACCGACCCAGAGAAAACCGATGGCCGGCACGCAGAGAAGGTGATCGAGCTTGGCAATATAGTAGAGAAAAGGGAGGCCCGGAATGGGTGAGTCGATGCGAAGCTGGCCCGTGGAGAGGCGCGCCACCGTCACCAGATTCATCTGCTCATCCACGAAGTGAACAAAAATCACATCCACATTCCAGACGATAAAGAGGAGGGCCGCGTACTGCACATGGCGCCACCCCTTCTCCACGGAGAGATCGTCCCGCTTGATACGAAACACGAGAATCCCCATGGCCAGGGCAAAGAGGAGGTGGGCCGCCTGATGGACCAGGGTGCCCTCAATCCCCCCATGGCCCTGGGTGGCATACACCGGTGGGGCGGTAAAAAAGAAGAAGAGGGGGAAAAAGGCGATGATACGCATCATGCGTGGGGTGTCCTTAAAAGAGAGAGACGAATAGAAAAAAAGCCGGACCATACGGATCCCTAGAGGTCACACCCGTACCGTTCTCGTCACTATGTCGGCTTAGGCCTCCCTCGGTGGGCCGGGCGTATGGATTTAAGTGCCAGAGTAAAAATAAAACATACAAAAAGCGATGCCTTCTTGGAGTTAAAGTGAGCAGAAAAAGGCCTCCGGCAGGGCCGCCGGCGGCGAGATGAGCCGCCTCCCTTAGGTGGCCAGAGCCGTCACTTTTCGACGCCTCACCTTTTTCATCCCCCATCGCCCCAGGCTGACACTCATCAGCACCCCATTGTAGAGGTAGAGGTAGAGAGTCCCCGCCCCGATGGCCTGGGAGATGCCCGGTAGGAGCAGCCCCCGCATCCCCGTGAGCATCTCGAGACGATCCGGCGAGAAGGCATGGTACTCCACCCAGATAAGAAAGAGAAACATCGGAAAGAGATAGGTCATCCCAAATTCGAAGAAGGTATCCAGCATCAACGCTTCGTAGGCCTCATCGGCCTCTTGATCCAGCCCCTTGTATACCGCACTTCGCAGTGCTTTGTCATCAATCTCCCCGGCATTTTTGCGGGCCCCCAGGCGTTCCTTGAAACGCCCCTCAGATTCGGTGGCCAGGCGCCCCTTTCTCAGGTGGGTGAGGAGTATGGATAAAAGCGCCCCCAAGAGAGCGGCCACCCCCACCTGCACGGCGGGAGAGAGCCCAGAGACAGGAAGAAAGCAAAGACTCATTAACGAGGCGAGGCCCTCCATGAAGGGAATCACCACCCCACCAAGAAGCCACTGCGCGACGATATCCAGGATCTCACTCAATGCGTCCATACCCCGTCCCCTTTAAAAATGCCTTTTATGGTCAAAGTAACCAAAAAATGGGCCTCGCTTGGCCAGGGAATAAATCCCCTGGACCCCAGATTTGTAACGGTGACGGACCAAAGGTCCGTCACCGTTACAGTAAACGTTTGTCTGGCAAGCCCACTCTTTTAAATCAGGCGAAAGATTGGCTCCCGGCAGGGCCAAGGGAGGCTAAACGTGAACCGCATTGCCTCCAGCTGCCGGGGAATTTTTTACCAAAGCGGCTTTGCCGCCCCTCTACTCGTCGATCTTCTCGAATTTCACCATGGGACATCCCGAGCAGACATCGAGGCCGGGCCAGGACTGCCCGCCGCGTCCCAGAAGGGAGGGGCCGCCGGTGGTGTCGATACGTTTTTGCATCTGGGCGGCGGTGTCTAAGATCTGATTTCCGGGGATGAAGAGGTTCATATAGTTCATCTCGGTCTTGCCCGAGGCCTTGGAACCGGCACACATGGTGGTGAGGTTGGCGGTGTTGTTCTTGTAGGCGTAGACACTTCCCGAGCAGACGGCGGAGTTGGGAGTGGCAAAATAGGTGAGGTTGGGCTTGTTCGTGGCAGCCATATAATCGTTTGTAATATGGTAGGCCTGGAAGGGAACCACCATCATGAAGACCACATGGGGCTCGAGACCCGCCTCGTCGAATTTATCCAGGGGCGCCATGAAGATCCCCTTGCACTCTCCCAAATCGAATCGGGTCTTCTGCTGGGGGGCTTTCCAGGAGAGATCCGGGTCCATGAGGTATTTCTCATGGTTCTTGCCATCTACCTCTCGGGACAACTCGCGAAAGCCGAAGACGGGCTGACCATTTTTACAGGCGAGACGATCCGGTGCCATGAAGAGGCTGTGACGGGCCGAACGGGCTGCGGCCAGATGCATACAGTAGGAGATTTTGGCCTTGGACTTATGGGTCACGGGCAGGGAGGGAATCTCCTCTTCATCGAAGATATAACGAATGCCGACGGGATCGAAATCGAGACGAAAGTTCCAGATAAAGGCGTTGTGTGCTTCGGTATAGTTCATGAAAGTACCTCATGGGTTTATCGAGGCCCTCTATTCAAGGGCCGGATTGGTTATTCGAAAAAGCCTTCGGGCGACGTGAGATGCCACCTCGAGAAGCGATGTGCGGATGCTCGTCTGTCTCTTGGAAACGACGAGCATCTGTGTCTTACAGTCCCTACCCCTTAGCGCAGGAAGGGAATCGCATTGGTGTATTTAAGGAATACGATGAGAAGAATCAATGCCAGGGCGCGTTTCAGAAAAATTTCCGGCAGTTTCTTCTGAATCTTGGGGCCGATCTTCCCGCCGATGATGGCGCCGAAGGCGATGAGGGCCGCCATGATCCAGTCGGGAGAGTAGCCGGAGAGGACGTATCGGGAGATACCGCCCACGGAGGTACCGAAGGTCCCGCACAGGGAGATGGGCACGGCCAGGTACATGGGGTATCCCATGACGGTGGTCATGAAGGGGACCAGCATGAAGCCGCCCCCGACGCCAAAGGCAGAGGCGACGCAGCCGATGAAGATCCCGCCGAAGAAGAGGGCGATGGGGTTGGCATGGAAGGCCTCACCCCAGAAGGAGAAACGAAGGCTGGTAGCGCTCCACCCCTTCTCGAGAGCCACCTTGCCCATCTCGAGGGCCCGCCCTTCTCTCTTGGCCGCGGCCATCTCTGCATCGAACTTCTTGACGATGGCCTTCACCGCCTTGTTCTTATTGATGGATTTCTGGGTCGATTCGTACCAGAGCTTGATGAAGAGGAGGAGGCAGAAGAAGCCGAGATAGAACTTGTAGGCCTTCATGGGAAGGTACTTGGCCGAGTATGTGGGACCGATCCAGAAGGCACCCAGAAGGATACCGGCCACGAAGAAGAGGGCCACGGGCCAGGCGAAGCGTCCCTCTTTAAAGTAGGAGTAGACCCCGGTGATGGGCGAACAGAGGCTCAAGAAGAGGTTGGTGGGCTTCACGGCGTTGGCGGCGTTGACCCCGACCATGCCCTGGGTACCGATGAGGGTAATCTGAAAGGCGGCGGTGAAGAGACCGCCGGCGGCCCCCACGATAACGAACATACACCCGATGATTATCGCCCCTATAAAGACCACGAGGGGGTTCATATAGGTGCCGCCGATGCGAAAGTAAAACCCTCGCTTCTGGATGGAGGCCTCTCCGGCCTTCTCACCGTTGACGAAGACAGAGAGTGAGGTCTCCGGTGCGATGCGCCTGCTCACCTTGAAGGCGGCGGTAAACTCACCGGTGGTCTTATCAAGGGTCAGTGAGACATCTTTGTTCCAATTCTTGGAAGCGTCCCCATCCATGATCATACGGGCGTTACCGCCACCTAAGGGGCGTTCCTTGGAGACGGTATTGATACCGAACTTGTCCTCGTGGGTGAAGGTGAGAAATTTCCACTGAGCCGCCGTGGCGACATCCCCCAGCTTTGACTTCACATCCTCGGGGATGGCGTCCCAATCCTTAATCTTGTTGACCTCTACATCCCACTTGAAGGGGGCAAACCACTGACCCTTAGAGACGACCTTGGGTGTGGCCAGGGCCGAGGGGTTACTGGTGACTGCGTAGAAAATCGGGGGAATCTCGGTGGCCCCGAACTTCTTGCCCAGCTTGGAGGCCTCCTGGGATCCGGGAGAGTCGGCCGCCTTGAAGAGCTGAGACGAACTCACCACGAGGTAGAGCTCCTCGCCGGGGGCAATGGTTCCCGTCACCTCCAGCAGATCCCCCGCCTTGGGGGTTAGGGTCTTTATCGTCACGGCCGGTGCCGCCCAGGAGGTGGCACACCACAAGAGCATCATCCCCATCATTACCATCGTTTTTAGCATTCGTCCCCTGGTACGCATCACTGACATCCTCCCCAAAAAAACAACAAAATCTTTATTAAAAATCACAGTTTCACCAAAAAAATTGATGAACATCATTTATTCTCTTGGGATCACTAACTACAAACTTCGTGCCAAGGAGGGTCTATTTTGCCCATTAAAATTTTTTCCTTATCATTTTAATCAGTTTATTTGATAAACATTGTTACTCCAGCGGGGTAGGCCCCTCGACATCGCAAGCTTTTAAATGCGGTGCCATAAAAAGAATGCGCACTATTTTTATATCACCGTATGCGATGGGGACTATAAAACGGGGTGGCTTAAAAAAAGGGGGACAGGCAAGCATGACGAAGGCATGGATTGTTTTACTGTGATACCCAGAACGGCACCCCATATCGTCGCCCTAGGGCGACTTACCACAAAGAGCCCCACAGCCCCCTGATATTTTTTCCAGCGTGAACCTTTTGGTGGGACCAAAGGGGAGGTATGGTGGGGTTCAGGTATCCCATCATCTGTGGAGATAGGGGCCACCCCTTGATCCAGGCGCATCCACCCGTGGCTTGAAAAAGACCGCATGCCCATAAGGAAAACCCGATGTTCCGAGAGATAAAACGAACCGAAAAAAAATTGAGCGACGGCGAGACCCTGGCACTATTAAAATCCGAGGAGCACGGCGTGCTCTCCACCATGGGGGAGGACGGTTACCCCTACGGCATACCCCTGAATTACGTCTTCCATGATGGAAAAATTATCGTCCACTGCGCCATGGCTGGCCACAAACTCGAGAATATCACCGCCCACGAGAAGGTCTCCTTCTGTGTCGTCACGCAGGCAGATCTTATGCCGAAAAAATTCAGCACCCGGTTTAAAAGCGTCATTGTCTTCGGCAGAGCCAGGTTCCTTGATGGTATCGAGAAAAAAGAGGGGCTCCTGGCCCTCGTGAAGCGGCTCTCCCCCGCCCATCTCTCCGCTGGAGAGACATACATCGAAAACGCCTGGAAGAAGACAACGGTGGTGGCCATCGACGTGGAACACATCACCGGCAAAGGGGCCCCGTCTCCCAACCATACCTAAGGCCAAATAGAGCCAGGGGATTTTTTGCCTAAGCGGCTTTGCCGCCCCTATACCCCAAGTGAGTGGCCGTATAAACGCATCCTGTCATGATGACCACAGTGATGGCTGAGAATAAGGGGGAATCAGGTTTTTTAAAGTAAGCGAAATAGCCACCCATTCTCTGTCTCTTCGTATCGGTGTGCTTGATCTTTCCCGGCAAGCATATTAAATCGAAAGGTGGGGAGAGGGGCTGTTGTCCCCCTTTTTTTGTCCACCCCATACATACAAAATGCCGCGCCCCACGGCGCATCCCGACACCCCCACTATAAAGTGAGCACCATAATGGCTGACGATCTTCTGAGAGAGGCTGTGTATCTTGACCTGGAAACCCACCCCGACGGAACCCTTCTCGCCGTGGGGGCCATCCGGGGGGAGGCCGCCTTTTCATGGGGGACTACCGCCCCTTTTCAGGGGCTCGCCGACCTGGATCGCTTCTGCCAGGGGGCCTCGGCCCTTGTGGGGCATAATATCACTCGCCACGATCTGCCCGTGCTTCAAAAAATAGCCCCGCATCTCAGCCTCTTTGATCTGCCTGTTATCGATACCCTCATCCTCTCCCCCTTAGCCTTCCCCCAAAACCCCTACCACCGCCTCATCAAAGATTACAAACTCGTCTCAGCCAGCCGCAACGATCCCGTGGCCGATGCCCGGATCTCGGCGAGGCTTTTAGAAGAGGAGAGGCGCCGTTTTTTAGATATGGGTGAGCAAAATATTTTGCTCACCGCCTTTTACGCCCACGCCTTTACCCAGGCCGGAGCTCCCTATGCGGCCATGGCCCCCCTCTTTGGCACCGAATCCGTAGAGGCCGATCTCTCAGGCTCTGAGGCCCTGGCCCTGCTCCTCTCCGTGGCGGACGGCAGGGTCTGCCCCGAAGGGCTCTCCAAAATAGCCGATTGGCAAACGTCTCCCCTCTTCTGGCCCTCGGCCGCTTACGCCCTGGCGTGGCTCACCGTGGCGGAGGGACAATCCGTGCTCCCCCCCTGGGTACGCCACAGCTACCCCCCGGTGAAGAAGATACTCAGCGTCTTGAGGGAGACGCCCTGCGGCACGGCCTCCTGCCCTTATTGCGAGGGGACTCACAACCCGAAGGCCCAGCTTAAGAGATATTTTGGGTTCTCAGACTTCCGATCCCTGCCCGACGGACGGCCCCTCCAGCACGACATAGTCCTGGCCGCCATGGGCGGAGAGTCGCTTCTGGGCATCTTGCCCACGGGGGGCGGAAAATCGTTGTGCTACCAACTTCCTGCCCTGGTGCGCTACCAGAGGCGAGGCGTGCTCTCCGTCATCATCTCCCCCTTGCAGGCCTTGATGAAGGATCAGGTGGACAACCTAAAAGAGCGCCTCGGCACCGAGGCGGTGGGGGCGATCTACGGAATGCTCACCCCCCAGGAGCGGGGGGCGATGATGGAGGCGGTGCGCATGGGGGAGATCGGGCTCCTCTATATCTCCCCGGAGCAGCTGAGAAACCCTTCCGTGGTGAAGATTCTGGCCAGCCGGGAGATCGATTGCTGGATCTTCGACGAGGCCCACTGCCTCTCCAAGTGGGGCCACGACTTTAGGCCCGACTACCTCTACGCCTCCCGTTTCATCCGTGAGAGCCATACGGATGAGGAGCCGCCCCAGATCACCTGCTACACGGCCACGGCAAAAAAAGAGGTGATCAAGGAGCTCATCGGTCATTTCAAGGGGGAGCTGGGTGTGGATCTTGCGCTCTTTGAAGGGGGCGTTGCGCGGGAAAATCTCACCTTCGACATCCAGACGGTGTCGGAGGCAGAGAAAGAGGAGACCATCCTGCATCTTCTCGAGACTCATTTAGGAAGCCCCCCAAAGGGCTCGGCCATCGTCTACTGCGCCACGAGGCTGCGTACCCAGGAATTTTCCGAGGCCATGGTCGCCGGCGGATGGAGGGCAGAGGCCTTCCACGGCGCCCTCCCCGCCCCGGTGAAAAGAGATGTACAAAATCGCTTCACCCGAGGAGAGACCCCTGTTATCGCCGCCACAAACGCCTTCGGCATGGGCATCGACAAGGAGAACGTCCGCCTCGTCATCCACGCCGACATCCCCGGATCCCTGGAAAACTACCTCCAGGAGGCGGGCCGGGCGGGGCGCGACCAGCAAGAGGCGCACTGCGTGCTCCTCTATGCGGACCAGGATATAGAGACCCAATTCGGTTTCAACGCCGCATCGGAGCTTACCCAGGGAGACATGGCAAAGATCTTGAAGGAGCTGAGGGTGGCAAGCGCCAAAAAGGGCGCCGACGGAGAGATGGTGATTACCACGGGCGAGCTGCTCCGCCGCCACAACGTGGAGCTCTCCTTTTCCGATGGCTCCGGGGGCCGGGGCGATACCCTGGTGAAAGCGGCTATCTCCTGGCTGGAGCGGGCGGGGTACGTACGAAGAGACGAAAACCGCACCTCGGTCTTCAACGGCAAGCCGGTGCATACAGATGGGGAGGCGCTGGCCCGCCACCTCGACCGGCTCGACCTGCCCATGAATACCCGGCGCATCTGGGAGGCGATACTCCGCATCTTTAACGGCACCAATCCGGATGAGGGCTTAAGCGCCGACAGCATCGCCGAGGAGCTCGGATCTATGGGGGGGATGAGAAAAGGGGCCTTCGAGGACTCTCGCAGCGTCCTCGCCCGGGTGCACGAGATGGCCGAGGCGGGACTCTTGACCCGGGGGGCCACCATGACGGCCTGGGTCACGGCCAAGGGTCAGAAAAAAGCCACGACACTTTTGTATGAACGCTGCACCCTGGAAAGAGAGATGGTGAATATCCTCATGGAGGAGCACCCCGAAGGCAAGGGCGAGACATGGCTGCCCGTATCCATCCCCCATCTCTGCCGAAAGATGGTCGCCGCCGGCTTCGAGGCGGCTAAAGTCCCGGTGATTCAATCCCTTATAAAGGGCCTCAGCCAAGACGGACGGGGTGAACGAGGGGGGGCCAGCCTCGACATGCGCCACGAGCATCAGGGCCGATTTCGCCTTCGCCTCAACCGGGAGTGGAAGAGCATCACGACGATCATGAACCGCCGCCACCTCCTCGCCGACACCCTGCTTGAGGCGATTATCGATGCCGTGGGTGGACCCAAGGCCCCCCAGGGATCCCTTCTCGCCTCCTTTACCAGCACCGACCTATCCGATGCCATGCGCCGGAGCCTCACCCTGCAGGTGACCGAGGAGAAGATGCTCGCCGCCATGGACCGCGGGCTCCTCTTTCTCCACGAACAGGAGGTGATCACCCTTCAAAAAGGGCTCACCGTCTTCCGCCAGGCCATGACCTTACGCCTCACCGAGGCGGCCAGGGGACGCACATACTCCAAAAAAGATTTCGAGCCCCTCATGCACCACTACGGCCAGCGCATCTTTCAGGTCCATGTGATGAACGAATTCGCACGGCAGGGCCTGGAGAAGATGAGCCGCGCCCTGAATCTCGTCATGGCCTACTTCACCCTGGGCAAACGCGCCTTTATCACGCGCTACTTCCCCGGCAAAGAGGCGTTCCTCGCCCTGGCCACAGGAGAGGCCTCATGGAAACGCATTGTCACTGCCCTCGACAACCCCACGCAGGAAGCCATCGTCACCGCGCCTGCCCATGAGAGCCGCCTGGTGCTGGCAGGCCCCGGCTCCGGCAAGACCCGCACCATCGTCCACCGATGCGCCCACCTGGTCAAGGTGCAAAGGGTCCGGGCCGAGTCGATCCTCGTCCTCTGCTTCAACCACGCCACCGCCGTAGAACTGAAGAAACGCCTTGGAGAGCTCATCGCAAACCAGGCCCGGGGCATCGCCGTCATGACCTACCACGCCCTGGCCCTCTCCATCACCGGAAGAAGCCCCGAAGGCAAAGGCGAAACCCTCACCCAAAGCCTGGACGGGGTGATCGATGCGGCCACGGCCATGCTGGAAGGGGGCAATACCCCCGAGGGGCTGGAGGCCGACACGCATCGGGAACGCCTCCTGGGCGGCATCGAACACATCTTAGTGGATGAGTATCAGGATATCGACGGGGGCCAGTACAGACTCGTGGCGGCCCTGGCAGGAAAAAACAAGATGGAGGGAGACGGCAAGCTCTCCCTCTTCGCCGTGGGGGACGACGATCAGGCAATCTACGGATTTCGGAATGCCAGCGTCGCCTATATCCAAGAGTTCCAAGAGGACTACCGGGCTGAGACCAGCCACCTGGTAGAGAACTACCGTTCCACCGCCCGCATCATCACGGCGGCCAACGCCCTCATCGGTGAAAACCACACCCGCATGAAGGCCGAGATCCCCCTCACCGTAAACGCAGCACGCCAGGACGCGCCCCCTGGAGGCCGGTGGGAGACCCTCGACCCCAAGACCCACGGCCACGTCCGCATCGCCGAGGCGACCACCCTCTCGGACCAGGCCCGATTCGTCGCCACAGAGATCCGGCGCATCCTCACCGCAGATCCCGAGACCGCCCCTTCGGATATCGCCGTCTTCGCCCGCACCGGCATGGACCACGCCCCCCTCTCCCTGGTGCGTACCGCCCTGACGGCCCTTGACCCAAAAGGCCTTCCCGTCTCCCTCTCTCTCTCCGGCGGGGGCGGATTTCCCATCACCCGAACCCGTGAATTCCGAGACGCCACCGCCTGGCTAAAAGCCCACAAGAGCGAGCGGTTCACCGCCACCGGCTTATCCCGCAGCCTCACCAGCCAAGGAATCCCCACCCCAGAAGGCCCCGGAACCCGGTTCCTCCGTGACGCCTTAAGCGCCTGGAAAGCCCAGACGGCAAACTCTCCCCAGCAGGCCGGGCACCTCATCGACTTCCTCCACACCGCAGCCCGGGAGGAGCGCCGTGAAAAACGCAGCGGAAAAGGAATCTTCCTAAGCACCGCCCACGGTGCCAAGGGTCTCGAATTCAAACACGTCTTCGTAATAGACGGCGGCTGGCCCCACCGCACAAAAGAGATCGAAGAGGAGAGGCGGCTCTACTACGTCGCCATGACCCGCGCCATGGAGACCCTCACCCTTTTCTCCGTGGCAAACGGTGAAAACCCCCATATC
>JABXKT010000126.1 GCA_013619155.1 Desulfobacteraceae bacterium | reverse complement strand
GTGATAGTTTTTTCATCTCTTTTTATCCAAAGTATAGCATGCCTATAGGATAACCCCTTTTTTCAAAAATCACCCATCAAGGCAAATTAAGAGTGAATCGCTGGCGCGTTTCCACAATTTAGGGCCGGAGTAAAAATAAAATATACAAAAATATCCTGATTACAATCCTTTTACAGCCACGCTTACGGTAGCCGGTCCCTTTTATCCAGAGTCGGGTGTGCCCGCGCACCGTTTTTGATGGGTCCCCGACCTTTACTCTCTCATCTATCTTGGCATTATCGTCACCGGTTCTGGTGCATAGAATGTACCCTAGGATCACGATCCCCACCAGTATGGGTTTGGTCCACCCATCTTCATACTCGTGGAAGACCGATGGGATCTATCGATTTAATCCATCGTGACGGGCACATCCCACCACATCTCGAAATTTATATATGTCGACTTGCACTATATTGCGGTGCAAACGGATAAAATGGACTTTTTTCCGATTAAATTGATACACTCGGCCGCCGGAGGCTTTTTTGAGGCTGAATAGCTAGGAAAACAGGGGGAAAGAGAGCCTGGCGAAGACCGTTAAGTGGCCAGCCCCGCTTATTCTACTATTTTCGTCTCATCAATAGTCGTAAGGTCTACTTCTATCAAATTCGGATCTCCTTGCCTTACGTCAATAATTAAATATAACCACTCGTAACCCACTCGCCATTGAGTACCAATGCCTGTCTTTATAGTCACCGTTTTTTGATTCAAGCGAATGATTTTACCATGTATATCATTATTTTCATTATCTTGAAAACCGACCATATCGCCAACCTTAAGTTGGCATTTATCCAACCCCATTGTTCCGGCACCGACAATGTTGGTATTTACCCCTCCAAGATTAATAGAATAAAAAGGTATCTTCCATTGCTGCCGGTCATCCGTATTCTCGACCAACAATTTTGTCCTCATGATTCTGATTATTTTTGCTTCGATCAGCCTGTTTTCTCTTGCGTCGAAATAAGTGATATGTTGACCAATCCTTACACTTTTTTTTATCTCATAGAGTCGGAGAGGATTTTCCAACTGTTGATCAATCGCAACCCTCAATCGATACAAGTTAAAGGAGGATTCCTTTTTTAATTCTTCAATAATTTTTGAATAATCCATTAAAACATCCTGATAATATATCGACACTTCCAGGCACATAAGAGATAGACGGGCTGCGTGAGGTACGAGCATCCAAGCCACCCAATTGTTCGATTGCCGCTTCATAAGGCTTGATATCTATTCTGCGCAAAGCAGATATACGCCCACGTTACCCTCACTAATGATTTCAACCTTTTCTAAGGTCAGTTTAAGCGACTTCATCAGGCCGGGTATTCCATTGTTGGCCAAAAAATCCCGGAAGTTCCGAAAATGAGCCCGACCTGCTGCAATCTCAATAAGGTAAATGAGTGCCTTGTACATCCAGCCTTTGGGGAATCGAATCGAACCAGGATGATAGTCGATCAGCAAAATGCGCCCGTCTCGTTTCAGAACACGTGCCATCTCATTCATTACTTGCGGTCGGATTTTTCGACGCATTTCATGTAAGGTCAGCATACCAATGACCAAATCGAAGGATTCGTCTGGATAAGGCATGTCTGAAGCACTACCCAGACGAAGTTCGGCTTGATTGCCTAATTTATTCTTGGCTTCCTCTAACATTGCAGGAGACGCATCTATGCCAAAGACTCTACAACCGGATCTATGATAAAGATTCAAATTTGTTCCGGTACCACATCCTACATCTAAAACACGCATGCCCTCTCTGGGAGGATACACGTGCATTCCAATCTGCCTTATGGCTGTGGCAAATCGTTCAACAAAGATGTCATATTTCTTTGCTGACTTCGCATATGGATCAGCATTCATGGCATGCCTCATTACGTTTTTATAGGGGCAGATTTCTCATGTCGGGGTATCGTTTTGGCCCTTCGGGTCCTGGATAATTCCCTAAAAGGGGCTGGCATGGCGATGCATTCAAACATAAAAGAAAACCGCTCTTTATGACACATTCACAGGATTTAATTTAAAAGCCTGTCTGCAGGTTAATGGGCCCACATGCCCTGGGATAGATGCGTTTTTCAAAACACAGGCCCCGCCCTCTGATCTAAAATTTTCTTATTAAAGCAAACTCTGAAATTATATCGGGCTTGTCCAACAAGTGGGTAAGATCGTGGCTCACACGATCTATCCTTATTCGTTATGCCTAAATTTGATTAGTCTGATAAATAGTATGCAACAGTTGACACAACGCGCACCTTTTTTATATGCGGATTGTTTTTATCCCTGGCACTGATACTAAACTGGCCCTGAGATGCGGTTCTAATTTTTCCTAAAGTACTTTTAGAGTCTAAGGCAAATTTCTCCGCGACTTCTCTGGCCTTCCTCGTCGCTTCTTCGATCATCTCTGGCTTCACTTCGTTCAAGCGCGTAAAAATATATTCGGTTTGAGACTGGTAATTGCCCGCAGTAAAGACAATGCCTTGCTTACCTAAATCTGACATTGTTTCCATAACACCTCTGACGACTTTTATGTTCTTTGAATAGACCGTTACCGTTTGAGATGCTGTATATCGAAATTCAGCTCTTGCCTGATTTCCATATTGTTGTGCCGATTTATCCGTAATTGCGGGAGATGAAAAAGTGATCTCGTCGTTACTAATCCCTGCCTTTTCCAGAAAAGAGTGAATTTTTTCAGTGTTACTATCAATCGACCTATACATTTCTCCCAGATCATTACTTGCAGCGGTAAACTGAATCGGCCAGATCACTATATCAGCCTCATATTCTCTTTCGGATAAGCCTTTTACAGTGACTGTGCGTTCATATTCCTTAAATTTAATGGCCGCATCCCCAAGGAGATAACCCAAGGAGGACAGTCCCAGAAATAGGCAGACTCCCAAAAATATTGAGTTCAGTTTATTATTTTCCAACATAGTATTCTCCTATAGCATAAGGCGTGCTTTACCCTATGGGTGCCGAAGCAAGACAGTTTTTGTTATTGGGCAAAATATGACGCGTTAGGGTGAATCTAAGTAAACATTGCCTTTCTCATCTATCTTCCAGTACGGATTGTATGCAACTTCCCAAAGATGGCCATCCAGATCAGAAAAATACCCGGAGTATCCACCCCAAAAAACGTCCTGGGCGGGTTTAGTTATACGAGCCCCCGCCTCTTCTGCTCGCTTAAGGATATCGTTAACGTCTTCCTTGGACCGGGCACAATAGGCGAAGGTCACACCCGAAAACCCGGATCGTTCATTCGAAACTTGCGCGTCATCAGCCAAGGCACCCCATGGATAAAGCGCAAAAATCAATCCATTGAGCTGAAAGAATTTGATCTGTTCATCCGCAGAGCTGAGAGACCAGCCCAAACCTTGCTCGTAAAACCTCTGTGAGAGTGCCAAATCGGCAACACCGATTGTCACAACGCTCATTCGTTGTTCCATGCCTTAAGTTTCCTTTTCGGCTATGATTATCCCTGCCCAACATTTATGAATAACCCATTCATTTTTTCATGGATCCCCTCTATCGACTGGAACTTTGGATCGGATATCGACTATTCAAGGGGGTAAAATGGAAAATCTGAGGGGTTGTGGTCCTTAGTTTGGGTGTTCGATACGAGGGCACTTAGAGTCTAATTATTACGGATGAAATCATAGTTCTCATAACAAATCAAGAACCGATTGGCAATCCACACGCAGCAGACCTAATCGCCTCAATTAATACGAAAAATACCTTCACCACCCAGATCTCGTCCCTCCACGGCCCTCATCTCGTATAGATATACCGGTCCGATACCGTCCATGTGTGGACTTAAATACCGGGATAGATGGATATAGTGCCATCGTATCGGGTACCTTTGAATGGATTAAAAGGGTTCATGACCATGGGGGGGGGAAAGAATTAAACTGTCAGGCCATAGACGGGTCAATGGTTTTTTTAAGGCGCCCTTGAAAAGGGGGACACAGGCGCGATAAAATCGATGTGACACCGGACTTAGGAGGATCCGCAGATGAAGATTCGGATAAGGCCCGGCCAATGCATGGCATCAAATTCTTACTATCAAAATCGGCATGAACCCAGTATCCTGACCCTACCAAAGGGTTGATCAACCCGATAGAGGACCCGGCAACCTCCCTTATTTAATATTAATATGGATACATCATACAACCATATGAAATAAAAATGGATCATCGATATGGATAAAACCGAAGCCAGACGTTTCCAGCGCTACGATACGATTCAAAAAATTTTTTACCGCACCGATTCACACACCCCGTACAAACACGGATTCACCCGCAATGTCAGCCGAAATGGCCTCCTGATGAAATCCACGGAGAGTCTATCCCTGGGAGATACCATTGAAATCCTCATTAAAATTAATGAAACCGATATCCACTTCAAGGGGCAGTGCATGCACTGCATACAGGTCGGTGAGAAAGAGTTTCAGACCGGCATCCTCATATCAAAGATCAACGCCTCGGGGGCCAAGATCTTTCGCTTATTTATTGATGCCTTAGAGAAGGCACCGGTGAATAATCACCAGAGTCCTCCCATTCAGGACCCCCATACAGAAAATATCTTCCAACGGATATCAGGGGAACACAAAATCATCACCCAGCATGTGATGACCCTGCAGAAGATGATGAGCGATAAGGACTCTTCGGTGGACCTCACCGAGGTGGCCATGGCCCTTGATCTGATGAGAAGAGGTCTGGAGACCCATTTCTCTATTGAAGAAAAACTGCTCTTTAAAATTGGCCTCATCCATCTGCCCGTCGAATTCCATGAATGCATCCATGAATTGAGCCAGGAGCATGGTCTCTTGAACCATCATCTGGACCGGGTCATCATCTCTGTTCAGGCCGCCATCAAGGAACGATACCCCTGGGATGAGGATCTGGCCGAGGCGGTCACAGAGTTTCTGGATCAGTTAAAAGAGCACGCAAAAAAAGAGATCGTCGATCTCTTTCCTGCCCTCGAAAACAACGCGGCGGCCAAGGCCCAATGCCTACTCACCGTGCATAAAATCATCACCCCGTAAAAGACCACCCCGGATACGATAAAGACGAGGGGGCCAGCCCGCCATTTTCGAGGGGCCTTTTCCGGTTCCAAGATCCGGATGCCCCCCTCATTTTTCTTCCGATGAACACCGCAGAGCTCACCTTTTGGATAAAAAAGAGCCCGAGCCTTGACACGGCACCCATTCCATGAAAAACAAAAATATGTCGCCTCTACCTCTTGCAAGGACGACACCCAGAAAAGGGGACACCCACGGTAACGAGAGAAAAAAACGTCACCGCCGGCGCCGATTGAAAGAGGATTGCTTTCATGAAAAAGCCGAGGAAATCATGGCAAAATCTGGTGCATCAAAAAAAGACGTCAAGAAAAAACCCTTAAGAACCGCCAAAGAGAAAAAACAGGCAAAGCTTGAGAAAAAGCACAACAGTAACAAAGAGGTGGTGATTTAACCATCCGATGGCCCCGCCCCTTCCATGGGATGCCATCATGGGGGTGCGGGGCGCCCTCCACCCTCCCCTGCCAGACGACCAACACACTCAGACACAGCCATCGGCATGTGAGGACTCAGGCAAAAAAGCAGATGCTCACGTTTAATAAAAATACCCCTGTGATTTGACCCGAGGAATGAGGGTTAAAGCGCTGCGGCAAATCGCTTTCAAGGTGGCTCACCTTGCCGCCGGAGGCCCTTTTTCTGGTCACTTTGACCATAGAAGGCATCGCTTTTTGTCTGTTTTATTTTTGCGCAGGCCTTTACCCGTCGCTCACATCTTCTCTGTGAATCGGGTTATAGCTATGGTCGTCTGAGGGCATGGCCCCTCGCCGCTGTTCGTGAACCCACGTTTGGTGATCGCCCCACCGGAGCCGGGTATTACAAGACAAGGGGCAGACGCCAGGCCACCTCCAAAACCACCCCCGAAAGATCCAGATCGCGATCACTATCCACCGCAGAGTATCCCGCGTCGGTGTCCGCCTCATCAAACACAACCCGCCTGTAAGCGAGGCGAATCTCCAGATGGTCACACTGCACCCCCGCACCCATTTCTGCCCCTAAGGCCGAGTGAAAATTTTTCACCGGGTATTGAAGATCCCCCCGCAAGGTGCGGTACGCCCCTTCCCCATAGATAAAGGGGCGCCAGGAGCCGAGAAGATCCGACGGGTGCGATCTGAAGTGCCAGATGGGACCGATCCCCACGGTGTACCCCTTCAGCGAGGAGGCCCCCCCCTGGGGAAGGGTCTCCATATCTCCGCTGTAAAGGTCTAAGGCCACCGTCGCCGAAAGGGAGAAGCGATCGGTGACGGCGTACCCCACCCGCAGGAGGGGAGAGATCACAGTATCCACCGCCAGATCATAACGAACCCCTCCGGCAGAGGCGCTGTACGTCTCGTCAATGAAGCCAAAACCCAGTCCGAGGGCGAGGCTCCATGGATTATCCGCGACAGGCACCGATACGGAGCCCTCGTCGGCCTCGGCTATGGCCGAAAACCCCGGCGCCCAAAGCGCCATAACGAGGAGACCAATGAAGAGGTAACGTCTCCCGAGGGCCCATCCGAACAAAAGGGCCCCGAACAAGAGAAGCCACCCCATACTCAACCCGGTATCACCACGCCTGGAGGCACCGATAAAACAGGGGCCAAAACCATCGCCCGCACCGCCAGAGAGGGCGCCAGGAGTATCTGCCCCCGAGGTAGTTGTATCCCCCGGAGTATCTGTATCACCCGTCGGGGGCACCTCCGGTTCATCCTGTACGATTCTCAGCCCGGCGGCATAGGTGGACATATGATCCAGCAAGACCCCGAAAGTATAGGTGACAAAACCCATCTCAGGGACATCGGAACGCATGGACAAAACGGTTCCGCCTCGGGCGATGGCCACACCATTTTGCATACCATCAACCCCTGCGAGGGTGATACTGCCGTCGGCGTCCAGATAGTAGATCGAAGGCACGGGAGCCTCATTTGCCATGACCACTTCGATCTCGACAAACAGGGTCGCCCCGTTTTTAAGCCGGAGCAGATGATCGGCCCCGAGGGTAAAGATGAGGCTCTCGTCTCCCAGGATATCCGCCACCGCCTGAGTCAGGGGCACCTGACGGGGTGGGTTGATCAGCCCGTTGTAATCATGCCACATGGCGTCCTGACTCTCATCTTCGAGGATAGTCCCCGGATCAAAGGTCACACTGATCTTCGCCCGGCTCTCCTCAACACCACCCGCCTCGTCGCGATTGTCTGTCACGAGGGTGGTCTTCATGGGCACCATCCCCCCCACCGGTCTCACCATGCGTGTGGTGGTCAACACCCCATTTTCCAGGCTTAAATCCACCGGTTTGTAGAGTTCCAGCCGCATCGCACTGATCTCGTTTTTCCGACCATCGCCATTGACCACCTGAATGATATAGGACCCTTCGGCAAAATTTTCCGCCACATCGACATCTCCTGTAAGGATTTCGGCGCTCTCTCTGACGATACGTACCAATGGAGTGACCCGACCCTCTGCATCACGTAAGTGAACCCCAGAGATGGTCTCTCCAAAGTTCTCACCATAAATCGTCACCCGAGTGGGCACGCCCGTGGGGACCACAACAGGCATCACCGCAGTAACCACAGGCATGGGGATGGGAGCCTCCGTAACGGTATAGGGTAAAGGTGCCACATGGGAGACCCCGTTCTTGTTCATCACCCGGATATTGTAGAGACCCAAAGGGGCACCCACGGGAATATCGACAAAGAGCGCTGTCGCTGTACCCGTCTTGGCGGAAAGATGGAAGGCCCTCCGCCCATTTTCAAGAGAGACGATATTCGAGCCCTCCGACTCCAAAAAATGCACCCCCTTGATTGTCATCTCCCTCGCCTGTGAATTGTCACCCGCCATGCCCCCTTCGGTGAGCGCCAAATCCACAATTTCAGGCAAATAATTGGCTGTGAGAACCGATACCGAAGCGCTTAAAGGTGACTCATGCCCCGCCATATCGATGGATTTCACGGCGAAAAAGAGCTCTGTTCCAGAAGAGAGCCCCTCGACGATAAAATGCTCTTCGACTCCGGCGGGTGATGGATAGATATCGCAGAAGAGTTCCGTGGCATGGGCAAGACTCGCTTCGGTGATTTCATCCGCTGAATACCAGATACGGTACCTGTGAAGCATTTCAGTTACAGGCCATGAGAGTCCCACCGATGTGGAAGCCGGAGTCCCTGGAACGACCGTCAGTGCAGGGGCGAGAGGTGGCGTCAGATCGACGGTCCAGGTGCAGGATGTGGCATTTGAAATGGTCGATCGGCCATCGGACCCATCCTGCCATTGGCCCTCTCTCGAGGCATTGACATACAGGGTGTGGATCCCTTCCGTCAGATCGGTGAGTTCAATGGGCGCGTCCGCCGCGCCAACCTCCCAGCTCCCTCCCTCGTCCAGAGTGTAGGTATACCCGTCAATCCCATCGCCACGGACAAACATTGTAAGGGAGGTGTCACCGATCACAGAACTGGGCGTGGGGGTAAGAAGGGCCGTCGGAACGTCTGCATCGACGATCCAAGTCACACAGGTGGCATCGATGGCCTCCTGCCAGTTACCCACCCCGTCGCCCCCTAAAACACACAGGCCATGCTCCCCTTCGGCAAGCCCTGAGAGATCGATGGGAAGCGACACGGGTCGCATGCCACCGAAGGGGGCCGCGTCTAAAGAGTATCTGTATATCGCCACATCATCACCACCCACGGAGACCTGGGCCGTCGTTGCCCCACTCCTTCCTGTGGGGGCATTAAAAAGGGTGACAGATGCCGGTGCCGTGAGATCCACCTGCCACGACAGTACGGTGGCCTCATCTTCCCGCTGCCAGAGTCCGGAGCTATTTTTACCGGTGACGTAAAGTGTACAGGGTCCCTCCCCGTACAGGTCACATGCCAGGGGAACATCCACCGCCCTCTCATCACTCCAGTAGCCCTCATCGAGGCGATACATATAACTCTCGACCCCGATGCCACCCACGGTCATGCGTAAGGCCAGAGCGTTGGTAACGTTCACCGGGTGGTTGGCCAGGGTAGCGTGAGGCGGCTCCAGCGCCACGAAGTTCACCCGCTCATTGTTTCCGAAGTCGTGGCCGCTCCCACAGCTTATGGGGAACTCACCGATGTTTTCGCAATCACAGATATCCAGGGTATCGAGAATCACCGTATTGAGAGGATGAATAAACCAGCGCATCCCCCCATCCGAGCTTCCCAGAAAGAGCCTCGCATCGGCATGGCCAATAAACTTCAACACCCCTTCCACGGTCTGGGTCGACTCTGCCTCAAAAGTCAGGGCCGACGCCGTCACACTCGTCTTTAAGAGCGTATGAAAAATGGTGCTGCCTTCGACACCCTGGTCGTCACCATCCAAGGCAACGGTGCCCCCGTTATGGGCAAAGACACCCCCCGTCCGTTTAAAATCCCCACTGACCTGCAAGACACCCGCAGTCGAGGTAAAGGCCCCCCCCGTTTGAATAAACGATCCGTTAATATCCATATCTTCGGTGCCGCCAAAAAAGGAGCCCCCATGCAGAACAAAATCTCCGTCAATGGTGAGACCGACATCGCCTTGGGTCACCGTCCCGGTAAAATCCGGATGCAGGGTAAAGCCTGCCAGGGTAATCGCCTCATCGATGACCAGATCCATATCACCGCGGATCTCAATGATGTCAGAAGCCCCGGGTATCCGTCCCGCATTCCAGTTGTCAGAATTTGACCAGAGAAGATCCGTGCCGCCACCGATCCACGTCAACCCGTCATCGATGGTGGTCACCGCCACCGTCTGATCCGACGCCACATCAAAGGCATCATCACTCTCCCCATCACTCACACCGATGGTAATAGACGTGATCTGATCCCCATCATCGAGATTATCGATCACACCGGTGATGGCAATCGTCTGGGGGGCGTTCCAGTTGGTCGGACTAAAGGTGAGGCGGGCAGGCGCCACCGTCGCCTCACCGGTATCTGCGCTGGTAAGCCCCACCACCACATCCGAGGTGGGCTCGGCATCGAGGACCACGGTCAGACTATCTGTCGTGCCCGACTCGGAGACGGTGGCCGTGGTCTGGCTGAGGGTGAGACCGGCCGTATCGTCATCGGCGGTGACGACACTCACCGTCTGATCATTCACATCGTGGAAGGCGGCATCGCTTCCCGCATCCACAACGGAGACGGTGAGAATCGTGGTCTGGATGCCGTCAATGAGAGAGTCATCCACACCGGTAAGGGTCACCGTCTGGGGGGCATTCCAGTTGATGGGGGTAAAGGTAAGGCTGGCAGACGCCGTCGTCGCCTCGCCGGTATCTGCGCTGATCACGCTCACCACCACATCCGAGGTGGGCTCGGCATCAAGGCGCACGGTAAGACTATCGGAGGTGCCCGATTCGGCCACGGTGGCCGTGGTCTTGCTGAGGGTCATCCCTGCCGCATCATCGTCGTTGGTGACGATACTCACCGTCTGATCGCTCACCGAACCAAAGGCGGTATCACTGGATCCGTCCACCACGGCAAGGGTAAGGGTCGTGGTCTGGGTACCGTCAATGAGAGAGTCGTCCATGCCGGTAAGGGTTACCGTCTGTGGGGCATTCCAGTTAACGGCGGTAAAGGTGATACTGGCAGGGGCCACCGTCGCCTCGCCGGTATCTCCGCTGATCACGCTCACCACCACATCGGAGGTGGGCTCGGCATCGAGGACCAGGGTCAGACTATCGGAGGTGCCCGACTCGGCCACGGTGGCCGTGATTTTACTGAGGGTCATCCCGGCCGAATCATCGTCGGCGGTGGACACACTGACCGTCTGATCGTTCACCCCATGGAAGGCGGCATCGCTTCCCGCGTCCACCACGGCAAGGGTAAGGGTCGTGGTCTGGGTACCGTCGATGAGAGAGTCGTCCACACCGGTAAGGGTCACCGTCTGCGGGGTATTCCAGTTGGCGGCGGTAAAGGTGAGGCTGGCAGGCGCCACCGTTGCCTCACCGGTATCCCCACTGGTGAGCCCCACCACCACATCGGAAGCGGGCTCGGCATCAAGGCGCACGGTAAGACTATCCGTCGTGCCCGACTCGGCCACGGTGGCCGTCGTTTTACTGAGGGTAATCCCTGCCACGTCATCGTCGGTGGTGGACACACTAGCCGTCTGATTACTCACCCCATGGAAGGCGGCATCGCTTCCCGCGTCCACCACGGCAAGGGTGAGGGTTGTGGTCTGGGTGCCGTCGATGAGAGAGTCATCCACACCGGTAAGGGTCACCGTCTGCGGGGTATTCCAGTTGGCGGCGGTAAAGGTGAAGCTGACAGGCGCCACCGTCGCCTCGCCGGTATCTGCGCTGATCACGCTCACCACCACATCCGAGGTGGGCTCGGCATCGAGGCGCACGGTAAGACTATCCGTCGTGCCCGACTCGGCCACGGTGGCCGTGGTCTTGCTGAGGGTGATCCCTGCCGCGTCATCGTCGGTGGTGGACACACTGACCGTCTGATCGTTCACCCCA
>JABXKT010000289.1 GCA_013619155.1 Desulfobacteraceae bacterium | reverse complement strand
CCAGTGCGCCGAGATAAATCGGTAGAAGATTAAAGGTGAAATCCCTTAGTTCGGTAAGGTTAGCGAACCGCCGAAACCCCGAGTCATGGACTTTGCATCGTAAGGTGTCGAGTTAAGCGTTGACAGGGGAAGCCATAGGCTGAGTATTGAGCTGCGAAATCATAATTAAGAGTGCTGACCTCGTTGGGTGAAAGGGAAGGCAATACTATAAATGACAAAACCATTATTGGTATCGCTAGTCATTTATAGGCTCTTCGCAGTCTATAGACCTTGTGCATGTGGTGATGTCTTTTATGCGGAACTCGGGAGATCCAAACCGTTGTTTGCTAAGTGAACAGTTTATTGGGAAGCCGAATTGGCGTAGCCAATAAATATAACGGATTGGAAGTCAGACAAATTCATAGTAGTGAAGAATCTTGTGAACAAAGTAATGATGGGAATTGTTGCGGCGGAGCGGGTGGAGCGAAGGGATTTGACAGAGAGAAAGTCATTCAACAGGAGTAAGACCATGACACAGAGCATGGAAGGATTGCTACCTCGTTTGGACCGACTAGGGGAAATGGCAAAACACAACAAAACATTGCAATTCAACAACCTGCTTCATCATCTCAACCTAGCGATGCTTACCAAGGCGTTTTATCACCTTAATAAACGCGCGGCCCGAGGTGTTGATAATATGGGATGGTTTGACTACCAAACAGATGCGAAAAGGCGGTTAGCGGCATTACATCAACGGGTTCAATCTGGTCGATATAAAGCTCAGGCTGTTAAACGGATCTGGATCCCTAAGGGTAATGGTGAGGAACGCCCGATAGGCGTGACAGCGATTGAAGATAAAATTGTTCAGCAAGCGATTGTTTGGTTACTAGAGCCAATTTACGAAGCAGATTTTCTTGGATTCAGTTACGGATTTCGTTCTGAGCGCAATCAGCACCAAGCACTTGATGCTGTGTATATGGCGATTACTACGAAGAAAGTGAGTTGGATCTTAGATGCTGATCTAAAAGGTTTCTTTGATGCTATTGATCACGAATGGATGATTAAATTTTTAAACCTGAGAATTGCAGACAAGCGTGTTCTTCGGCTCATCCAAGGTTGGCTGAGTGCAGGAGTCGTTGATGGAGATGAGAAGCATAAATCGTTTGTAGGGACACCCCAAGGTGGTGTTATTTCACCACTCTTAGCAAATATCTACTTACATTATGCGTTGGATTTATGGGTACACCAATGGCGTAAACGTCATGCTCGCGGTGAAGTCTATATTGTTCGGTACGCCGATGATTTTGTTATTGGATTACAATCTCAAAGTGATGGACATCGAATCAAAGAGGCAATACAAGCGAGATTGGCAACGTTTAAATTGAGGCTTAATGAGAGTAAAACGCACCTGCTAGAATTTGGCCGTTTCGCCAAACAAAATCGGCAACAGAGAGGGCAAAATAAACCAGAAACATTCGATTTCTTGGGATTCACACATATTTGCTCTCAACGTAGAAACGATGCGGGATTTCAGCTAATGCGACTATCCATTAAGAAAAGGCTCAAAGCTAAACTTGCGGACATTAAAGAACAGTTAATGAAAACGCGGCATAAATCAATATTTGAAGTTGGAAATTGGCTTAAACGCTCGTTAACAGGTTATTTTAATTACTTTGCTGTGCCGGGAAATAAATCCAGCCTTAACATCATGAGAACAGAGGTTTGTAAACTCTGGATTAAAACATTGCGCAGACGTAGTCAAAAAGGAAGCAATTTCAACTGGCAGCGAATGACAAAATTAATCAGGATATTTATCCCTCATACAAGGTTGCGACATCCATATCCATCACAACGTTTCACCCTTTGACTCGATGTAGGAGCCGTATGCGTTAGTAGCGCACGTACGGATCTGTGCCGGAGGCCTGTTTTATCGTATTTAACTGTATGATAATTCGGGGCTTTACGGCGAT
>JABXKT010000012.1 GCA_013619155.1 Desulfobacteraceae bacterium | reverse complement strand
TGGAGTTTTGATCACTAAAAAGGGATAAAAAACAAACATTCATTCATGCAACTAACTGATCATAACCCCCATTTTATTGGCGATGGCCCCCTTTTATGAGATAGACAGAGACCCCATTGTCGTTAAAAAATGTGTGCGGCGCTCTTTATAAAAAGATCCGCCAAAGGCATGGCTGAATAGTGACTGGAACATCTGGCGAAGGCGGTGACCGAGGGCTGCGAATAGGATGTCATCAAAGGCATCGAAACAAATGATCATAAGGGGAGATGTATCATGAGAGGGGAGCCCCCCTTCGTCCGGCCCTTATCAAAAAAACGGGTCGCTATCGATGAGAGCCCCAGGCACATGACATGGGGCACCCAATATTATAGGACGGGACAAGGGGTATTGGCTTATACCTAAAAGTTGCAAGCATCCTTTGGCTGGATATGCAAGGCGCCGGACATACAGCTATAGTATTTTACCGCAATTGTCTGGTAACGCGGCAGATCCGGTCAAAGGGCACTCCCGAAGGGTGAGCCAATTCCGCATTTTCGGCTGCCGTAACTTTGATGACCAGCAGAATACATCATAAATAATAGTAATAGTCGCGTCTTGGCCATAACACAAAGCGGTGAATGCAACTTATAGGTTATAATGAAAAAACAGGGGTGGGAAGGGTCTGTTTGGCGACGGTAATAGAGGTATCGCTGCCATTTAAAACGCTATAGGCCGCATCGAGGGCCAGCTCAGGTGTGTTGTTCTCTTCACTGAGATGGGCGAGGACGAGGTGGAGGAGGCGGGATCGATCCAGATCATCCAGAAGAGCGGCGGCCTCCCCATTGGAGAGGTGCCCCACCCGGCTTCGCACACGCTGCTTCAGGGGCCATGGGTAGTTATCATTGGCATAGAGGCGCTCTGGGTCGTGGTTGGACTCCAAGATGAGGGCGGTGCACCCGGAGAGATGCTCCTTGACCAGGTGACTCGCCACCCCCAAATCCGTGGCAATACCGATAACAGCGTCCCCGGTGGTCACGCGAAAACCCGCGGTATCGGCCGCATCATGGGAGATGGAAAAGGGGTGAATCTCCATGGAACCAATGGCAAAGCGACGACCGCATTCCATGGCCCGGATATCCATGGCCTTGGTCTTTCCCAGTTTTTTTACCGATCCCGTGCGGGTCGCCTCGGTAATATAGAGAGGAATCCCAAAACGACGGCACACCACACCGGCTCCCCCCACATGATCGGTGTGTTCATGGGAGATCACCACCGCAGAGAGAGTGTCGGGATCAATGTCGCGATCGGCCATGCGCCGTTCCAGCTCCCTGCCGGAGAGTCCGCAGTCAAAAAGCACCGCCGTATCCCCTCCCTTTACGTAGAGGGCGTTTCCCTTGCTTCCACTGGCCAGCTGACAAAAACAATTTTCTGATATCACAGTCGCATCCATAAAAATATAAGGGGGCGCCTTTCGGCGACGCATAAAAAATCACAGGAGATTAAAATACTTAAAAGTATACCGCTGCGATTTGCCTCGAGGAACGAGGGGGCAGCGCAGCGCTCACTCGCTTTCGATGTATTTTTGCCGAAGTGGCTTCACCACCCTCGCCGCCGGGGGCCAACCTCTTGAAAAGGTTGCCAAACAAGTTTTTTATAGTGACAGTAACGGACCAACGGTCCGTTACTGTCACATACCTGGGGTCCAGGGGATCTATTCCCTGGCTGCCGGAGGCCTTTTTCTGGTCACTTTCACCATAGAAGGCTCTCTTTTTGTATGCTTTATCGTGACTCCGGCCCTAAAGATAAGGCCACGATAAAACCCTACACTCCGGTATGCCCAAAGCCACCCTCTCCCCGTTCGGTACTGCTGAGTTCATCCACCACAGTGATTTCCGCCTGCCAAACACGGGTAATGATCATCTGGGCGATGCGTTCGTTGCGGTTCACCACGAAGGGCTCGGAACCAAAATTGATCAGGGCCACCTTCACCTCACCGCGATAATCGCTGTCGATGGTGCCCGGAGCGTTGATGATACCGATACCGTGCTTGATAGCCAATCCACTTCGGGGGCGAATCTGGGCTTCAAACCCCTTGGGAAGGGCCATGGAAAATCCGGTGGGTACGAGGGCGATGGCACCGGGATCGAGGGTGATGGGGGCGGTATTGGCCGCATGAATATCCATACCGGCGGCCTCGTCGGTCATATAGCGAGGTAGGAGAACATCACTATTTTTTTGCGGGTCAAGGCGCTTAAACGCCACCCGGGGTCTGTCAATCATAGAAGGCTCCACGAGAGAACATGGGTCAAACCGACCTTCCGGCAGATCGCTTGCCGAAAAGACAAGGTCCCCTTGTCGGATAAGAGAGAGGCTACGGGCCATGGGTGAAAAAAACGCCTCACCCCACGGACCACCCGACGGAGATGATCCGGCGGGAAAAAAAGTATCCTACCAGCCCAAGACAAAAAAAGGTACCCCCATAAAGGAGGTACCTTTTTTTTAAATAGAACACTCATCCCAAGGTGTTGGGTCCCACTATCAGAGACCGAATACTCGGGCAATCTCCCCTTCGGGGGGATTGGGTCCCAGGACCCCTACGGCGGGCTTCTGGGAAAAGGAGAGGGCGGCAACCTGCCGAACCTCTTCGATGGTGACGGCTTCGATCTTCGCCACCACCTCTTCCATGGGAATCTGACCACCGAAGTGAAATTCACTGGAAGCGAGGCGAGCCATCTGGCTATCCACACTCTCTGAGGCGAGAAGAATATTCCCCTTGGTAAAGGCCTTGGCCTCTTCAAGAGTCTCTTCATCCACCCCATATTCACAGAGGCGTGCCAGTTCGGCCTGGGTCACCTCGAGACACTCCGTCACCTTATTCGGTGTCACCCCTGCGTAGATACCCACCATACCGGTATCCACATAAGAGGCATTAAAGGAGTAAACGTTGTAAGCAAGACCCCGCTTCTCTCTGATCTCCTGAAATAGACGGGAACTCATGTTCCCGCCCAAAATAGTATTCATCAGGGAGGAGGCGAACCGCGTCTCATGGGTGGCGGGCAGACCCGGCCAGGCGAGGCTGACATGGGTCTGCTCAATATCCCGCGAGAGCACCTTCACACCCGATAAGGGGGTGGGGACCTCTCGCTTCGGAAAGCCATTACGGGCCTTGATCCCTTCAAAGGCCGGGGCCAGAAGGGAGAGAATTTCATCGTGATCGACATGTCCCGCACAGGAAATCAGAATACGATCGGGATGATAGAGATGGGAAAAAAATTTCACCAACTCCTCTCGGCCGTACCCCATAATCTGTTCACGCGTGCCTAAAATAGAACGTCCCAGGGCATGATCCCCCCAAAAACGCTCCTCCAGCAACGTGTGGATATAATCCTCGGGATTATCTTCCACCATACCAATCTCGGAGAGAATGACAGGTCTCTCGTTCTCCACTTCCTCTTCCGAGAAGGTGGAGTTCAAAAAAATATCACTCAACAAATCAGCCATGGTGCCGAGATGCTCGTCCATGACACGGGCGTGATAGCAGGTGTTCTCCATGGAGGTAAAGGCGTTGGTCTGACCACCGATGGCATCAAATGCCTTGGCAATATCGTAGGCCGAACGCCTTGTCGTCCCTTTAAAGAGCATGTGCTCGATAAAGTGGGAGAGTCCCCCTTCCATCACCGCTTCATCACGGGCGCCTGCGTCTACCCAGACGCCCATGGAGACGGACCGCACATGGTCGATCCGTCTCGAGACGATACGTACACCATTGGCGAGTGTGGTCTTATCGACGGCCCCTATCATTGCCCCCTCGACCGCCTCGGCCTCCACGATCATCACGTCGCCCGCCGCGATCTTCACGTCGTCCACCCTGATCTTCACGGGGGGCACGTACTTCAACGCCTTCGGGTACGGGGAGGGTGGCTTTGTGACTCAGACGAATTTTACCATCACGGGTCACTTCAAGGACGCGAACCTTCAAAATATCACCTTCGTTAACAACGTCGGTGACACGGTTCACACGGGTATGGGCCAGCTCGGAGATATGAACGAGACCATCCACACCGGGGCGGATAGCTACGAAGGCACCGAAGTCGGCAACCTTAACAACCTTTCCGTCATACTCTTCACCGGGCTCGGGATCGGTGCCGATATCGTTAACGATCTGAACCGCTGCGGCTGCATCTTCGGCATTAACGGCGGTGATCTTCACGGTTCCGTCATCGGATACTTCCAGACGGGTGTTGGTATCAGCCTGGATCTGACGGATATTTTTCCCGCCGGGGCCGATGATGTCACGAATCTTATCGGGATTGATCTTGACCACATGCACCTTGGGCGCATGAACAGAGATCTCCTCACGGGGCATCTCAATGGCATCAAGCATCCGGTCCAGAATATGGAGACGTCCCCTTCGGGCCTGCTCCAGGGCTTCGATCATGATCTCCTTGGGGAGTTCCTTGATCTTGATATCCATCTGGAGAGCGGTAATGCCGTCGGCGGTACCGGCCACTTTAAAGTCCATATCACCGGTGTGGTCTTCATCTCCCAGAATATCGGAGAGGATGGCCACTTTATCGCCCTCTTTGACGAGTCCCATGGCAATACCAGAGACAGGCGTCGAGATGGGCACACCGCCATCCATCAGTGCAAGCACACAGGAACAGACGGTTCCCATGGAGGAGCTACCGTTGGACTCGGTCACTTCGGATACGAGACGCACGGTGTACTCGAAATCCTCTTTTTTGGGAAGAATCGGCTCGATGGCGCGGAAGGCCAGGGCACCGTGACCAATTTCACGACGACTGGGAGCCCCCACACGCTTACACTCACCCACGGAGTAGGGAGGGAAGTTGTAGTGGAGCATAAAGGGCTTGGTGGTGTCCCCGGAGAGGGTCTCCACACGCTGCTCGTCCATGCCGGATCCAAGGGTCAAGATCCCCATGACCTGGGTCTCACCTCGGGTGAAGAGGGCACTGCCGTGGGGACGGGCCAGAACATTCACATCACAGGTGATATCGCGAATTTCGTCGAAGGCACGGCCGTCGATGCGGTGGCCATCTTCGAGGACGATGGAACGGGACACCTTCTTGCTGAGTTTACCGAAGATATCAGAGATCTCACCGCGACGCTCCAGGAGCTCATCGGAGAGATCGGCCATCAGATCACTCTTCACATCAGAGATGGCAGCCTTGCGCTCCATCTTATCCTTGACCTGAAGGGCTTCGCGAATCTTGGCCGCGACTTCAGATTCCACGTAGTCACAGAGGTCCGCATCCACGAAGGGAGCCTCGACGACACGCTTGGTACGGCCCACGGCTTCGCGCATCTGCTCCTGCATCTCGATGAGGGGCTGAATGGCATCGTGGCCCACTTCCAGGGCTTCAATCATGTCGGCCTCGGAGACCACCTTGGCCCCCGCTTCCACCATGGTGACCCCAGTTTTGGAACCGGCCAGCACGATGTTGATATCGCACTCGGCGATCTGAGCCAAGGTGGGGTTGATCACAAATTCACCAGCCACACGGGCCACACGCACAGCGGCGATGGGACCGGCAAAGGGGAGCTCTGAGATGTGAAGGGCCGCGAAAGTGGCGATCATGGCCAGAACATCGGGCTCGTTCTCTTTGTCCATGCTCATGACGGTGGCAATCACCTGGGTTTCACACCCGTACCCATCGGCAAAGAGGGGGCGGATAGGACGGTCGATGAGGCGACAGGTGAGAATCTCTTTCTCACTGGGACGTCCCTGCTCGCGCCTGAAGTAGTTGCCCGGGATACGTCCGGCAGCATAGATCTTCTCCTGGTACTCAACGGAGAGGGGAAGAAAATCGATGCCTTCCTTATTCTTGTTGGCACCTACAACGGTGACCAGAACACTGGTATCGCCCATCTGAGCGATGACGGCCCCATGAGCCTGTTTGGCAATTTTGCCGGTCTTAAGGGTCAGTGTCTTTCCATTCAGCTCGGTTTCGAAGCTGTATTCTTGCATCTAATGCTCCTTGGTTAGGTGAAACCGCTGCGCTATTTAGCTAAGAGCCCATGTCGAATCTCCTCATTAAATAACGGCACGCGTGAGCCATCCACCCTAGCATTCGGGGGTCGATACCTCAAGTGTGCTGATTTAAAAGGAGTTCTAACGGGAGTTGCCTCGTGTGCTGCGGTGTGGATATGGGGAGTGCGAAGGACCCGGAAACGATTTTTCCGTGCCCTTCGCAAAAACCATCTAGCGCTTGAGGCCGAGTCGGCTAATCAGATCGCGGTAGCGGGTGATGTTCTTCTTCTTCAGGTAGTTCAGAAGACGGCGTCTACGACCAACAAGAATCAAAAGGCCACGACGTGAGTGATGGTCTTTTTTATGAACCTTCACATGCTCGGTGAGGTAGATGATTCGGTCGGTGAGAAGTGCCACCTGAACTTCGGGTGAGCCGGTGTCGGACTCGTGTGTTTTGTAATCTTCAATGGTGCTCAATTTTTGTTCAGTCGTAAATACCATGGTATTGCCTCCGGTCTGGACGCACACCCAAAACGGGGGGACTTCAATCGTCCACCGCGTCATACGGGGTCGCCCTTAAATAATTATAATTTTGGAATAATGAAAACCGGTGAACCGTTTGGCAAACGTATCCACCCGCCCTACCCGGCCTTCTCCGATCCGATATTCCATTCAGACCGGCTGCATCATCGGGCAGTTGCTTCACTTTTTCATCACGTATCAAGGGACCTAAAAGGCTCTTGATGCGTACAAATAACGAATAATTATACCTTTATGCATTAAAAACACAACAATATTTATGGCATTCCCCATTTTTTGCCGACTCCACCATGGCAATGAGTCGCCCCTCGGCATCCAGCACTCGGCAAAAAGCGGCACCGGCCGCCTCTCCACAGGAACGCCAGGCGAGTTGGTTCCCATACTGCACCCCCAGGCGCTCGGCCTCATCCACCACAAAAGAGGGCAGATAGGAGAGGGCGGCTGCCATCTCCATCATGGGAAGGGTATCCAAATCCATCGCCTCGGCATCGGAGAGGGTCAACGCCTCATCCACATGAAAACCAGTGGTCTCTATGCGACGCAAGGCGGTGAGGTGCCCCACCGTCCCCAAGGCCTCGGCCATATCGCGGGCCAGACTTCGAATATAGGTTCCCTTGGAGCAGCGTACCTCAAAATCGATGTGGGGAAAGGAGAAGGCGGAGAGCCGATTCTCATAGAGAGTCACAGGGCGAGGGGGTTTCTCCACCGCCTGCCCCTTGCGGGCCAACTTGTATAAGGGGACACCGTGATGCTTGAGGGCGGAATAGATGGGAGGGACCTGCATAAGGTCTCCGATGAAGTCACCCAGCACCCCCGCCACCACCGAGTCATCCAGCCGAGCATCCAACCGAGCCATCGCCTCTTCGGATTCGGCGCTAAGCACCTCCCCTTCGGGATCCAGGGTATCGGTGAGGGTCCCCAGGCTCAGGCGTGCGCTATAGGTCTTATTCGCATCCAGAAAGAAGCGAGAGAGGCGGGTGGCGGCCCCCACGGTAATGACCATAAGGCCGGTGGCAAAGGGATCCAGAGTCCCCGTATGCCCCACCTTCTTAAAAGAAAATCGTTTTTTAATGCGGTAAACCACCGATGCCGATGAGATCCCGGCCGGCTTGTCAATCAGTATAATCCCGTCTTTCATGGGCCCCCTATAGTGACTCAGAGAGTCGGAACACATCCTGTTTAATCTCTGATAGATCAGAATATGCCGTAAATGCAGCGGCAGTGGGATGCCCCCCGCCACCGCATGCCAAGGCGATATGCCCCACATCCACAGTCCCATTGGAGCGTAAGCTCACGTGGTAATGGGTCCTGTCCCCCCTCTTCTTCCCCTCCATACAATGCGACTCCTGAATGAGAACGGCCACCTCCACGCCCTCGATACGCTGGGCATAGTTCACCAGACCATTGATATCGTCGACACTGGCCCCGGTATCCCACAACATCGCCTCGGTTAAGTGCATCACCGAGAGTTTTCCATTGCCTGAAATCTCAATGGTACCCAGGGTGAGGCCGAGGAGTTTGAGACGACCCAGTGAATAATTCGCAAAGAGTGTCTGGGCCACGGTATAGGCGTCGACCCCCTTTGCCACCATATGGCTACAGATATCGAAGGCCTCGGCGGTGGTGTTCTGGAAGAGAAAGGAGCCCGTATCGGTAAATATGGCGGTGTAAATTGCATAGGCGATAGGTAGATCTATCTCAACATCCAGTCCCATAAGAATGCGGTACACCACCTCTCCGGCTGATGAGGCAGAAGGCTCCACCATCCGATGGGTGCCGAATCCGGTATTGGTGTTGTGATGATCAATATTTAATAGTGTCGGAATCTGGCCAAGGAGATCGGAGATCTGACCCACTCGGCTTAGATCCCTGCAGTCCAGGATCACGGCGGTATCATAGCGTGAGAGGGGACCCGGGTCCGAGACAATCTGCTCAATACCCGGGAGGAAACGAAAGATGTCGGGAATGGGACTCTCGCTGTACAAACACACCTTTTTACCCATACGGGTTAGGCCGAAACCCATGGCAAGAAGTGAGCCGATGGCATCACCATCGGGGCGTACATGGGTTAAAAGGAGCACCTGTCTGCTCTCTTTTAAGGATTCCAAAATCATATGTCTGATGGCCTCACAATGCGCTGAAGGGTCCTCAGAGATGGTTACGACTCCGTATCTTCGGGCGTTTCGGAATCACCATCCTCGGAGATGGACTTGAGAATTTCGTTGATATGTGAACCGTAGTCGAGGGATTCATCATATTGAAAGGAGAGAGCCGGCATATACTGCAGGCCAAGCTTGGCGGCCAGGGATTTTTTCAGGAAACCCAAGGCGCTTCTAAAGCCTGAGAGGGCTTCATACTTCGCCTTTTTCCCACCGGAAACACAAAAATAGACCTGGGCATGGCGCAGATCATCGGTGAGCTTCACGCCGGTGATGGTCACCATCTCGAGGCGAGGATCACTCACCTTCCTGAGCAAGAGTTCCGATAGGTGAGACTGAATTTTGACGCTGACCCGTTCAGCACGAGAAAACGGTTTCATACGAGTCTATATCCTTATGATGTAAGCCATCTGCAAAAACGCTGAATGCCTCGTCATGAAAACCGATAATGGGTTATGGCGAGGCATTCCAAAGCGTATTCTTACAAATGGATGTGATCCGGCCAGCCCGTAGGCTGGCCATCATAAACTAATCAAGCGTCGGCTTGATCTCTTCCATATAGTAGCAATCGATAGTGTCACCCAGCTTCACGTCATTGTAGTTCTCAATGCCGATACCACATTCGTACCCTTGAGCCACTTCTTTGGAATCATCTTTAAAGCGCCTTAAGGATGCCAGGTTGCCGTCGTAGACAATGACACCTTCGCGTAAGAGACGAACCTTGTTGCCACGAACGATCTTACCTTCGGTGACGTAACAACCCGCCACAGTACCCTTCTTGGGAATGACAAAGGTCTCACGAACTTCGGCACGACCGAGGATCTTCTCAACGAAGGTGGACTCCATGAGACCCAGCATGGCATCTCGCAGATCCTTAATGGCATCATAGATGATGTCATAGAAACGCATATCCACGCTCTCTTCCTTGGCCATACTCTGGACCTTGGTCGCGGGACGTACGTTAAAGCCCAGGATAATGGCGTTGGAAACCGCGGCCAGAGATACATCGGACTCGGTTACCGTACCGGTGGCAGCGTGGATCACATTGATCTTCACTTCACTGGTATTGAGTTTGCCCAAGGACTCACGAAGAGCCTCGATAGAACCATGGACATCTGCCTTGATGATCAGGTTCAGGTCCTTGACTTCGCCCTCTTCCATCTGCTCGAAGAGACGCTCGAGGGTCACTCGGCTGTTTTTCGCCAGCTCGCGTGCCCGGGACTTCTGAAGTCGGTGTCCGCTGACCTGGCGGGCATCTTTCTCATCTTTAACCGCCACCATCTCGTCACCCGCTTCGGGTACACCGGTCAGACCGATGATCTCGATGGGCATGGATGGGCCGGCCTCGGAGACCTGCTTCCCTTTGTCGTTGAACATGGCACGAACCTTACCATGGTACATACCGCATACCACAGACTGGCCAGCCTTCAGGGTCCCTTCCTGAATCAGTACCGTGGCCAGAGGGCCACGACCGATATCGAGTTTGGACTCTACCACGTGGCCAATGGCCAAACGATCGGGGTTGGCCACAAGCTCTAAGACTTCTGCCTGAAGGATCACCATACCCAAGAGATCGTCGATGCCCACATGGGTCTTGGCTGAGACGTTGACAAACATGGTGTCGCCACCCCAGTCTTCCGCCAGAACACCATGATCGGAGAGTTCACGCTTCACACGATCCGGATCGGCATCGGGCTTGTCGATCTTGTTCACGGCCACGATAATAGGTACAGCGGCTGCCTTGGCATGGTTCAGGGCTTCAACGGTCTGGGGCATGACGCCATCATCGGCGGCAACCACCAGGATCACGATATCGGTCACCTTGGCACCACGGGCACGCATGGCGGTAAACGCCTCATGACCCGGAGTATCGAGGAAAGCGATGGTACCGTTGTCCGTCTGAACATGGTAGGCCCCGATGTGCTGGGTAATACCCCCGGCTTCACCAGAGGTGACCGAAGTCTTACGGATCACGTCGAGAAGAGAGGTCTTGCCATGGTCAACATGGCCCATGATGGTCACAACGGGAGAACGGGTCACACGCTTCGAGGGATCTTCATCCACATTAGAGGTGCTTAAGATCGTCTCCTCTTCGAAGGCGGCACGCTCCACTTCAAAGCCGAATTCGGTAGCCACAAGCTCGGCGGTATCATAGTCGATGGTCTGATTGACCGTGGCCATAACACCCATACCCATGAGCTTGATAATCATATCGTTGGCCTTGATTCCCATACGCTTGGCAAGCTCTGCCAAAACAATGGTGTCATCGACCTTGATACGGCGCTTAATCGCCTTAGGAACAGTAATCTGCGTCTTCTGCCCCATGGGCTGCTGACGTCCCTTACCGCCCTTGCGCCCTTTACGGCCACGACCTTCAGAGTAAAGAGCCTTGCCCTCGACTACGGTCTTCTTACGGCCCTTCTTACGAGCGTTGGCATCATCGTTGCTATCACCCGGACGACCACGACGCCCTTTCTTAGCGCGTGCATCATTGGCATTTTCACCACCGGTGGGGGCAGCGGGCGGGGGAGTATCCCCCGTTGCATTGTACCGTCCGGTATGAGAAGGCATGGGAGCGGCAGGAGCTGAGGGGCGGGAGTGACCGTTACCGCGAGGGGAAGAGGCCTCCTTATCCTTAAGAAAAGAGGGTTTGACGCCAGGCTCAGGGAGCTTAATAATCTTGGCGGCTGTGAATTTCTTCACTTTTTTCCTCTTCTTCTTGGGCTCATCCTTATCACTCTCAGGATTTTCGGCCTCATCAGAGGGGGTTGTCTTACTTGTTTCCCCAGCTTCAACAGCTGGAGTCACCTTATCTTCAGCGACTTTGTCAGCCACCGGTGCCACCTTTTCGGCGGGTTCGGCATTCATCTCTGCGATACTCTCCTCTTCTTTCTTAACCTCGGCCACCGGAGCTTCCGGGACCTCGGTAGCAGGAACTGGCATCGCTTCTACGGGCTCAGGGGCAACCACAGGCTCGGGAATAACTTCCGGAGAAGGCTCCTCAACCACGGGACGCTTGATGACGCGGGCCGGCTCATTTTTTTTAATTTTTTTCGGTTTGGCAGCATGGGAATCACCCGTAACTTCAGGGGCTTCTTCTTCTTCTGCCTTGACCACAGGCGTATCCGCCTCTACCGCCTCATCAACAGGGGGAGTGGTCTCGGGAACGGCTGCTTCAACAGTTTCGGGCCGAGAACGCTCGACTTCGGGATGCGTCTCCTCTGCTCCTGCCACACCAGCTGCCTCTGCGTCACCGGCGTCATCGTTCTCTTCATCGTTACTGCGCTTGCGTCGCCTGATGACGGTTTTACGGACACGCTTGTCACGAGTCTCCGGATCTTTATCGCCAAAGAGATTCTTTCGGATCAGTTCAACGGTATCATCCTCGAGAGAACTCATATGACTTCCAACCTCAATGCCCATAGCCACAATCTTATTGAGCAACGCACGGTTGGTCATATTCAGGCTCTTGGCAAGTTCATATACTCTGATTTTTGCCATTCACTCCCCCTAATATATTCTGCAATATATTCTGCAACAACTCCCTATTCACACGGCTTACCGAAAAACCAATCCGTTAAGTGACACCAGCCCGGGTATAAAGGCTTACGCGTCGGGATTCGGTTCGGGATCTGATTCCTGCTCCGAGCTATCGGCCTCTTCATCGGCCATATCGGTCTTGAGGGCTCCAGACTCAAGGTCTGCCTCCTGATCCGAGCTGTCAATCTCCCCTTCGGCGTCATGGACGTCAAGGGTATCGGATTCGGATTCCACTGACACCTCTTCGTCAGTGATATCATGTACGGCCTCTGTATCTGCCGCGGACTCATCTTCGTCAGATACATCGTCATCAGACACATCGTCATCAGACACATCGTCATCAGACACATCGTCATCAGACATATCGTCATCAGACATATCGTCATCAGACATATCGTCATCAGACATATCGTCATCGGACGCATCATCGTCGGACACATCGTCGTCGGGCGTCTTCACCTGAGCTTTCGGATTTCGGGCAAATTCTAAAACCAGCGTTGCCCGCTCCTCATCGAAGCCATCCACCTCCATCAAATCGTCCATAGAGGCATCGGCTATATCGTCTAAGGTGTAGAACCCATTTGAATGAAGCGATTCAGCCTGAGCTGCCCCAACTCCGGGGATGCTCATAAGAGTATTTAACTCATCTTTGAGAGTTCGGCTATGCTCCTCTTCACTGACCACATCCAGCTGCCATCCGGTAAGGATAGAGGCGAGACGAACGTTCTGCCCCTTCTTACCAATAGCCACGGAGAGGTAGTCCACAGGAACAATCACTTCCATGCTCTTCCTGTCTTCGTCCATGATCACCTTGGCGATCTCGGCCGGAGCCAGGGCATTGCAAACAAAACGGGCATCATCGGGATGCCAGGGGATAATATCGATTTTCTCCCCTTTGAGTTCCTGAACCACGTTCTGAACCCGACTCCCCTTCATGCCCACACAGGCGCCCACGGGATCGATATCGGAGTCGATGGAGCTGACGGCAATCTTGGCACGAACACCTGACTCGCGTGCTGCACCATTGATCTTCACCACCCCTTCCATGATTTCCGGCACCTCGGTCTTAAACAGAGAGATAAGGAACTCGGAGCTGGCACGGGTTAGGATCACCTGGGGCCCTCGGGACTCCAGGAGCACATCTTTGATCAAGGATCGAACACGGTCGCCTCGTCGAAAGGCCTCCCGAGAAATTTGCTCGCGCACGGGAAGAATCGCTTCGGTGTTTCCGAGGTTCACGATGAGATCCCCACGGTCCACACGCTGTACGATGCCGTTGATGATCTCGCCCTTGCGATCGATAAAGCTCTCATAGATCGCTTCGCGCTCGGCGTCCTTCATCTTCTGGATGATCACCTGCTTGGCGGACTGGGCGGCAATACGGCCGAAAGTGGAGGTATCCACCTTCAGGCCCAGACTGTCACCGAATTCACAATCGTTATCGAGCTTACGCCCCTCTTCGAAGGTAATCTCAACATCGGGGTCCACCACATCGGCCACCACCTCTTTGAACTGAAACACCTCAATTTCACCGGATTCTTCGTTATACTGAACCTCGATGTCGGCGTTCTTGCCCAGCTTTTTTCGGGCTGCAGAGGCAAGGGCCTCTTCCAGCGTCTTGATCAGCACATTAAAATCGATTCCCTTGTCTTTGCTGACCTGCTCGACAACCCTTTTGATCTCTGAAATTTGCATCAGCTCTCTCCAATATTTCCGACAAGTCTGGCACGTTTAATGTTTTCAAGGGCAATCTCATGCGTCGTTCCGTCCACCTCCAAGCGGACTCGCTCATCCGGGGTGAACCCGAGGAGCATGCCCTTGAAGCGGCTTCTCCCCTCCACAGGAGAAAGAGTCGTGATCACAGCCACACGGTCTTTAAATCGCTCAAAATCCGCTGGCTTTGAAATGGGTCGATCCACGCCCGGAGAGGAGACTTCAAGGCGATACTCTCCGCTAATCAGCAGAGAGACATCGAATAAGTCACCCAACTGGCGGCTTACCCCGGTGCAATCACCCAGGTTCACCCCGCCCTCTTTATCGATATAGAGTCGCAGGATGCAGTGGCCAAGATCTATCACCGATTCCATGTGAACCAGTTCCAGACCCTCTCCTTCGCACAGCTCCTCGGCAAGGCGTTGTGCTTCAGTAAAGGCCCTGCCGGTGACGGCCGAACGTGGACGGCTCTCTTTTTTCCGAAATTTATTTTTTTTGGAGCTGATGCTCATACTGGCTATCCGTTCATCCCACTGTAACACAGGGCAATAAAAAAACAAAAAAACGGGCATTTTGCCCGCTCCCGAATGCAACACACCTTCATGTCGCGGCGCCACCTTTTCAGGCAGTCACCCTTGCCGGAGCGCCTTTAAGAGAAAAAAAGGGTACTGCTCGACAAATGCCCCGGAATCGGGACTCTTTCAAGGGGCGCATGCATAAAAAACGGCAAGAATTAGGCTCTGCAACACCCAAAGTGGCCAACAAATGCACCCACTTCGAGGCTAGCGTGCGGCTCCCTCAAAATTCCAGCATAATGTAATAGGATAAAAAAAGTGTATTGTCAATATATTAATCATCACACACCGCCACCAAATCCTGTGTCGATCTAAATCATCTCCCGAATTTGGCTTAATTCATCGACGATACCCTTGAGCACCTCCGATGTTCCTCCACGAGGGGGCTCCAACTCTCTCCCCCTGGCACTTACCATCTTTTTTGCACCCTCAATAGTATAGCGCTCATGATGAAGCAATCGTTTGATCTCAAAGATCACGTCAATATCGCACTGACGATACATACGCTGCCCAGAATCGGCACGCTTGGGTCGAATCGCGGAGAATTCTCCCTCCCAGAACCGCAGTACATAGGGCTCCAATCCCGTCAAAACACTCACTTCACTGATCTTAAAATATCTCTTCTGAGGCACACTGTCCATTCTTTCTCCCTCCCTCCCGATCCAAGCACGAGAGAGACGGGACCTTTTTCGTGAAAGTCCCCCTTTAAATGCCCTCACCCGTCCGTCTATTTTTTCTTCCCGGCTTCTTTTTTGCAAGAAAATTCTAACAAAAAAGGGCGCCAGAGGCGCCCTTTTTAATATCATCGCACCGCATCGAATCCGGTCACGTACCCACCCTTAAATCAGGGAAGCACCGCATCGAAGCGTGTCATCAACATATCCATCAAGCGCGTGTGGATCTTATTGACCGCCTTATCCTTCAAGGTCTTATCCGCAGAGCGGTAGACCACCCGAAAGGTCAGGCTCTGTTTACCGGCCGGAATATTCTCTCCCGCATAACGATCCAGGAGCCAGGAGCGCTCAATAAGCGCCTCTTTCTCATCGGAGATCGCCGCCACGGCATCCCCGGCCCGGACCGAGGCATCACAGATAATGGTCACATCACGCGTGACTGAAGGAAATTTTGGAATCGGCATGGAATCACGGTCCCCGGAGATACGACTCGCCAAGGGGGCCATGGCCATCTCGAAGACAAAGAGATCCTGCTTGAGCTCAAAGCTCTTCAGCACCTCACCGTGCACCTTGCCCACCAGACCGATCACCTCACCGCCCACAAGAACTTCGGCTGTATAGCCAGGACGTGTATAGTGACACATATCGGCGGCCAGGGGGCGAAAGGTGAGACCTGAGATATGGAGCGTCTCAAAGAGTCCTTCGAGGGCACCCTTCAGATCAAAGAAATCACAGGCCGACTCCTTGCCAAACCAGGAGGCGTCCACACGACTGCCCGTGATAAAACCCGCCACCAGTTCAATCTCTTGGGGAAGTTCGGTCTCCCCCTCACCGGCAATGAAGGTGGCCCCGACTTCGAAGAGGGCGAGGCTGCGTTCCTGGACACTAATGTTCCGTGCGGCGACGGCCAAGAGTCCGGGAATCAGAGACGTCCGCATCACCTTCTGCTCTTCAGAGATGGGATTCACAATACAGACAAGACTTCGCCGGCGGTCCGCTTCGGCAAACCGAAGACGATCCACGGCATCTTCACGAATGAAGCTGTAGTTTATCGCCTCATTGAAGCCCAACCCTGCGAAGGCACCCCGTACCATCTGACGTGCGGCAAAGGCCTTGGGGTAACTCTCATTGGAGGCCACCACCTTGGCATAAGAGATCTCAATGTTGTCGTAGCCCCAGAGCCTGGCGATCTCTTCGGAGATATCTTCGGGCCTCTCCACATCCACGCGGAAAGAGGGGGGGATCACATCCAGGGTGTTCTCATCGAGAACCGTCACGGAAAACTCAACGCGCACCAGAAGCGCCATCATCTCCTGCGCCGAAAGCGAGGTACCGAGACGACTGTTGAGGGCCTCGACATTGACCGTGATGGTTCGCGCGGCATAGGGCACGGGGTTCTCATCGATGACGCCATCCACCAGGGATCCATCCCCCAGCTCCGCCATAAGAGCCGCCGCACGATTCAGGGCGTAGAGCACCCCTTCTGGATCGCTGCCGCGCTCAAAACGGTGGGAGGCATCGGAGTGAATACCCGTTAACTTGGAGGTCTTTCGAACAGAGGTGGGGTTAAAACAGGCGCTCTCCAGGAGAATGCGGGTGGTCCCCGCCTCAATTTCGGAGTTTTGCCCCCCCATGACCCCGGCGATGGCCACCGATTTTTCTCCGTCACAGATCATCAGCATCTCGGAGTTCAGCGTGTGTGCATTGCCATCCAGAGAGGTAAAGGCCTCCCCTTCGGTGGCACGTTTCACCACGATGCGGTTCTCCGCCAGCTGATCAAAATCGAAGGCGTGAAGCGGCTGACCCGTCTCCATCATCACGAAGTTGGTAATATCCACGATGTTGTTAATAGGGGAGAGCCCCACAGAGAGAAGACGGCGCTGGAGCCACTGGGGAGAGGGCCCCACCGTAATATCGAAGATCAGTCGAGCCGCATACCGCCAGCAGAGGTCCTCATCTTCAATGGCCACCGAGGCGTGATCGCCGATGGTTCCCAGGGAGGCCTTCGCCTCGGGAAGCACGACTTCAGGATGACTCAGCGCCACTGGAGGCTCCTGAATCGCCCCCGCTTCACGGGCCACACCCAGCACACTGAGGCAATCGGGACGGTTGGGGGTCAGATCGATCTCTACCATGGTATCAAAGAGGTCCAAGGCCTCCTTGATGGGCATCCCCGGCTTAAGGATCGAGGAGAGTGCCATGAGGCCCTCTGCATCCACAGCGAGCTGAAGCTCTTTGGCACTACAGAGCATCCCTCCGGACTTCTCGCCCCGGATCTTCCCCTTTTTAATCTTGATACCCCCAGGCAAAAGAGCCCCTGGCAGAGCGCATGGCACCACCAACCCTTCGGCCGCATTGGGCGCACCACAGACGATCCCCACGGGCTCATCGGCTCCCACATCCACCTGGCACAGACGCAACTTGTCCGCGTTGGGATGTGGTTTTGCCTCCAAAATACGCCCCACCACCACACCATCCAACGAATCGTAGAGGGGGGTGATAGAATCGACCTCCAGGCCGGCCATAGTAAGCCCATCCGTCAGGCCTTCAATCCCCATATCCAGGGAGATGTATTCGTTTAACCAACTTAGACTGAATTTCATCTTAGAATTGCCTCAGGAACCTGATGTCGTTTTCAAAGTATTTCCGGATATCATCCACGCCGTATTTCAACATGGTGATACGCTCCACCCCCATGCCGAAGGCGAATCCACTGACCTTTTCCGTATCGTACCCCACATTCTCAAGAACCGCCGGATGCACCATGCCAGCCCCCAGGATCTCAAGCCACCCAGTGTGGGAACAGACACGACATCCCTTGCCGCGACAGATCACGCACCGAATGTCTACCTCGGCGCTGGGCTCGGTGAAGGGGAAAAAGCTGGGGCGAAAACGAAGGGAGATGCCCGGATCAAACATCTGGTGGATGAAGGAGGTAAGTACCCCTTTCAGATCACCGAAGGAGACCTTTTTATCCACATAAAGCCCCTCCACCTGATGAAACATGGCCGTATGGGTAAGGTCGGAGTCACACCGATACACCTTGCCCGGGGCGATAATTCGTACCGGAGGCTCACTCTTCTCCATAACGCGCGGCTGGGTGGGAGAGGTATGGGTCCGTAACACGGTTTCAGGGGAGATATAGAAGGTATCCTGCATATCCCGGGCGGGATGATGCTTGGGAATATTCAAGGCTTCGAAGTTATAATAGTCACTCTCAACCTCCGGCCCTTCGACAACAGAGAACCCGAGACGGGTAAAGATCTCACAGATCTCCGTGGTAATACGGGTGATGGGATGCAGAGAACCGGTGGCCCTAGGGCGCCCGGGAAGGGTGACATCAATACCCAGATCAGAGGCCTCGGCCTCTGCCGCAAGGGCGGTGAGGCGGCTTGTTATGGCCTCATCGAGCCCCCGCTTCACTTCGTTGGCCCGTTTGCCGGCCAGGGGCTTCTCCTCGTCGGAAAGCGATGAGATATTTTTAAGGTACTGAGTCACAAAACCCTTTCGACCCATATAGCGGGTGGAAAGGGCTTCCACGTTCTTCTTATCGGAGGCCGCCTCGATGTCGGCAAGGGCCTCACTGTAGATCTGTTCGATATTGTTTTCCACGGTCGCGCAACATATCCCGTTTGGATGGCCTCAACCTGGGAGGGTCGGGACCTGTTAAAAAAACGAGGCAAGGCGGTTCGGCTTTAAAAAGCAAAACCGCGCTTACCTCGAAAAGTCCCATCCGAAAGAGCGGGTCGTTATGCGCGGCACCAAGGCCGTCAAGACGCGACCCGATTGTGGCAAGGGAATCGATCTACTGAAGCTGCTGAGACGCTCGCTCTGCAATCACGGTAAATGCAGCAGGGTCGGCGATGGCCAGCTCGGCCAACACCTTTCTATCGATATCGATATTGGCCAGTTTCAGGCCATGAATCAGCTTGCTGTAAGAAATACCGTTCATACGGGCCCCTGCATTGATTCGAGCAATCCAGAGCCTGCGGAAATCACGTTTTTTCTGCTTGCGGTCACGATAGGCATACATCAATGCCTTGTCTACGGAGTCTGCCGCTGTTCGAAACAGCTTACTGCGACCCCCACGAAAACCTTTGGCCAGCTTCAGGACCTTTTTCCGGCGCTGTCTTGCCTTGTAGCCTCTTTTAATTCTCATCTATCTAAATCTCCTTAAATCTCGTCACACCCGCCATTCGCGGGGGACGACCACCGTTTTTTTAGTATTTTATAGTGCCAATGGGGAGACATCGGAAACCCTCATTTTAGACGGCCACCTCTGTCAAGATCTTCTCCGTAACGGATTAACCGTTGGGAAGCATCCTTTTCACGGCCTTTCTGTTGGTCGCATCAAGTACCTGAGCAACCCGCAAAGACCGCTTACGCTTGGTGGTCTTCTTAGTAAGGATATGGCTGCCGTTGGATTTATTAAACTTGATCTTGCCTGTACCTGTAATTTTAAAGCGCTTTGCAGCGGCTCTATTTGTCTTAATTTTGGGCATGGTAAAACCTCTTTTCATTTCAAATGGAACGACAAGCAGAAGCCCTTCGCCCATAAACATGCAGGCGCACCGCAAATATTACGGATGCGGTCTGCGCCAATTCACACCACGTTGGCACACCCTGACCCAGGAAACGGGGGCCCCGGGTCAAAGGATCACCTGGGGGCGAGGATGATGAACATGGTACGCCCTTCAAACTTGGGCATCTGCTCTACCGTCGCTACGTCTGTAGTCTCCTCAGCAACACGGGCAAGCAACTCACGCCCCAGAGCGGAGAGGGTAATCTCACGCCCGCGGAACATACATGTCACCTTGACCTTGTGTTTCTTGCCGATAAACTTTTTGATGTGACCGACCTTGGTCTCCAAGTCATGGTCACCTGTTTTAGGCCGGACCTTGATCTCCTTCATCTGGAAGGAGCTCTGCTTCTTCTTCGCCTCCTGCCGCTTCTTGGTCTCTTCATATTTGAAACGACCAAAATCCATAATTTTGCAAACAGGGGGATTGGAGTTCGGTGCCACCTCAACAAGGTCCAGCCCACCATCAGCGGCCGTGGCCAATGCCTTATGAAGGGGAAGTACGCCCAGCTGAGTTCCATCGGAACCGATAACGCGTACCTCTCGTGCCCTGATCTTGTTGTTGACGTTTATTCTGCTGCGGTTAGCTATGTTCTCCTCCTCGTGGTCTACTGTTTCAAGCTATGTTTCCGCAATCACAGTCTATTTTGCGGATAATGTATCATTCACAAACGTTCTATTTATAGAAAATCCAGCACAAATGCAAGAGAAAAGTACCTTGTTCCGGGTTGTTAATGGGATCATTTACTGGGATAGAGACCCTCGCCCCACGACCCAGATTCGTCAACCATCCCCACCAAGTCAGAGGCACTGGCAACAGGGAGCTTCCAGCGATGCGACGATGCCTCGTCCAAGCGAGCATCAGACGGCATGAAATAAACAGGGGCCCCATATGAGATACCGGGGACAAATAGTCTCAAACAGACACAATGGTACCTTTCTCCTCACCCAATCCGGGTCACAAAGCCTCGAGGGTGTAACGCTCGAGAAAACTCCCCTTCCAATACCCATTCGCCGGATTCGAAAAAAATGTCTTAAATAAGGACAAGCTCTCCTGGCGGAGCACCCGCCCCACCACCGTCACGCCGGCCTCTCCATACAGGGGCCCCACCCGGGAAAGATCACAGGCCGTCGCCCCCCCCATGGCATCCTCATAGGCCCATACCAGACGAGAGACGCCACTGAGCAAAATCGCCCCAAAACACATGAGGCAAGGCTCCATGGTACAGTAAAGGGTAGCCGGGATGCCATCGGCTAGGCCACCCGACTCCATCAAACGCCTCAGGGCCGTCACCTCCGCATGATCGAGTTCATTTCCCGGACCCTGGGCCGTTCCGCTTCGGCGCCCTGTGGCCACGACGCGCCCTCCCGCCACCACGATACACCCCACGGGGAAATCCCCCCCGCAAAGGGCGGTTTCGGCCTCTGAAAGGGCCACCTTCATCCACGCCACGTCCTCATCACACATTGTCACCCTCCACACTTCCTGGTTTGCAAATCGACGTATCACAGGGACAACTGCCATCCACCTCATAGGCGTAAAGAAGGCGCTGCGCCATCTCCCGTCGCCTCGAAGAGACCGCTTTAATCGATGCCTCCCCGTACCTCGCCTCCAGGTCAGGGCGATGGGGAATCGCCTGAAACCCATGTCCCATAATCTGACCCGTCCCCCCATGCAAAACATCCGCCTCCTGGCCGTTGGTCACAACAGCAACGGGGACCTCATGGGGTGCCACCACCAGACATAAGGCCTGGGCCGACCGATACCGGGTCACCATGGAACCCGGGGCGTAGCGCACCACCATGACCGCCATGCCATGGAGACTCACGATAAAATCCACGAGAAAGAGGGCCCGCTTCTCTCCGGCCGCCACCTCAAGCCTTATCGAGGCCTCGATCTCCTCCGGCGCAAAACCGCACACATCGAGGAGGTAGTCGACGATTTTCTGACGATACCGCTCATCATGGGTATCGACCAATGTCCGGCCCGTCAGACGGTCGACCAGTGTTCCCAGAATCAGATGATGTCCCTCGGCCATACCCCCCCCTTTTTTCCAGCATGAAAAAGAAAAAAATGCATTCTAACCGATCCGGCACACCGACACAAGCGACACCCCCGTCCCCTTTTCCCCCGGAACCTCCCATGCAGTCCCTTCCCATCACGATAAAACCACCGCCATCCAAAGAGAGGCTCCGCCTGGAGAGATAGCTAAATAATGAGTATCCAAACAATCATGAAATCGATATATCAAGGGCCGCGGCAATATACCTTCCCCTACTTGTATTTTCTCTCCAATCTGTTGTATAAGAGTTGTTTTATTTAAACGCGGTGTAGACAACCAACAGCACCCAATATAGTATATTTTGCAATATTGCTCGATTGACTTTTTTACGGGGCCGCCATGACATCACGAGAAGAGTTCGAAAAAAGGGAAGAGAGCTTTATCTCACGATACGGACTACCCAGCTCTCACTCCAGGGGCCGAGTCCGGTATGAGCCCCCCTGTCCCATCCGAAGCAGCTTCCAGCTCGACCGTGAACGGATCGTTTACTCCAATGCTTTCAGGCGATTAAAACATAAGACCCAGGTATTTTTATCCCCCTTGGGCGAACATTACCGCACCCGCCTCACCCACACCCTCGAAGTCGCCCAGCTGGCACGTAATATAGCCCGTGCCATGCGACTCAACGAAGACCTCGCCGAGGCCATCGCCCTCGGGCACGACCTGGGTCACACCCCCTTTGGCCACAGCGGCGAAACGGTCTTAAAAGAGATCTACTCGGGAAACTTTTCACACCCCATACAGAGCCTTCGGGTCGTCGACCTCCTGGAAAAAAATGGGCGCGGCCTCAACCTCACCCGTGAGGTGCGAGACGGAATACTCAAGCACTCCAAGGGATATGGAAATATCATCCCCGAGGATAAGAAAGAGAAGGCGTGTACCGTGGAGGGCCAAGTCGTCCGCGTGGCCGATATCATGGCCTACCTAAACCACGACTTAGATGACGCCATTCGAAGCGGAGTGATCTGTGAACAGCAGATCCCGGAACGATGCGTCAAGACCCTGGGAAAAAGTCATATCGAACGGGCCACGACCATGGTTCGGGACGTCATTGACACCTCCCATCCCGAAAACGGAGAGATGATACTTCAGATCACCGATGAGGTCCACCGGGCCATGGATGAACTGCGCAACTTCCTCTACCACAATGTCTACCGCTCCCCGAGGGTTCACAACGAATTTATCAAATCAAAAAAGCTTCTTCGGGAACTCTACACCTTTTTCTTAAGCGATGAGAACACCACCATATTCTTAAGCGAACTCGATGCCCTGGAGATGCCCGACCTCAAGAAAAGCCGCTCCAAAGAGCGCTCCGTCTGCGACTTCATCGCCAGCATCACCGATCGATACGCCCTGGAACTTTACTCACGCCTCTTCTTTCCATCATCCCTGGTGTAAATCGTGTCCCCCACGGCAATCCCCGCCCTCTCCCCAGGAGAGGCCACCTCTCTTCGAGACGATACGCCACCGTCCCTTAAACAGACCCCAGGGCGATTTAAGGAAGCGAGCCGGCCCCGACGTGTGATGGGACATTGCCAAGGGGCCACCCCAACGATACAAGGCCGATACCCATGAATACCTCTCGTCCCCTCATACAAATTGACACCCCGCAATGGACCACCCATATAGGACGCCTCTTCGAAAAAATGGATGGCGCCTACCAAGAGGCCTCCCATGCCAGCGGGCTCACCTGCGCCCACTGCGAGGATAACTGCTGCCTCTCCCTCTTCTATCACCACACCCTGTTAGAACTCTTCTATCTCCAGGAGGGGTTAAAAACCCTATCCCCGGAGACCCATGCCCGGGTCACCTTCAGGGCCCAGGAGGCCGCCCCCCGTCTCCACAAACGAGCCGCAGGAGAGTTAGACGAGAAGATCCCCTGCCCCCTCATGGATGAGGGCCGATGCATCCTCTACCACCATCGCCCCATGGTCTGCCGCCTCCACGGAGTGGCCCATATCCTGAAACGCCCCGACGGAAACGTCATCAATGGCCCCGGATGCACCCGATACGAAGAGATGGCTAAAAACACCCCCCCTTTAAATCGGACACCTTTCTACAAGGAGATGGCATATATGGAGCAGACCCTAAGACAGGAGACCGGCTTCACAGACCGGCTAAAGCTGACCATCGCCGAGATGATTCTGCTCTAGGCCCCCAAAAAGGTGACAGACAGATTTTAACATTTAGCCCCCTCCCCTCAAAATACGAGGGGGACGATTTGGCCCGAGAAATGAAGGGAGAAACAAGCGCCACCACTGGAGGCACCGCTTCACCCGTCCCCCTTTTTTTCTATTAACGGCTAGGGCACGGAGTAAAAAAAGACCATGAGACACTTAGATACCGACTCCCTCGACAGCCTTGAGGGCCATATCAAAAAAGGCGAAACCTTCCGATTCCGTTGCCACAAGGAGCTCGGCTGCTTCAACCGCTGCTGCCGAAACTTGAACCTCTTCTTAAGCCCCTATGACGTGCTGCGCCTGAAGCAGGGCCTCGGTATCAGCGCCGGGGAGTTCATCGATCAATACACCGATGCCGTATTAAGGAAGGGGAAGCACCTCCCCGAACTCCTCCTGCGCATGAACGATGACGAAGAGGCTACCTGCAGCTTTCTCTCCGAGGAGGGATGCACGGCTTACCCCTTCCGCCCCGATACCTGCCGCACCTTTCCCGCCGAACACGGCATCTATTACGATGAGAATGGCAAAAAAGAGCGGGTCCTCTTCCTGCGCCCCCCGACCTTTTGCGAAGGTATTCACGAAACAAGGGAGCTCACCCTGGAGTCCTGGCAGAAAGATCAAGAGGCCGAGACCCACAACGCCATGAACGAACTCTGGGGAGAGGTGGAAGCCCTCTTTGCCACGGATCCATGGGGCGCCGAGGGAGCTGGGGGGAAACGGGCCAAAATGGCCTTCATGGCCGCCTACAACGTGGATGCCTTTCGGGCCTTCCTCTTCGAGAGCAGTTTTTTAAAACGGTGCAAAATTAAGTCCGATCTCAAGATGCGCTTGAAACGAGATGATGTCGCCGTCATGAAATTCGGTTTTGAGTGGATTAAACTCTTTCTCTACGGCATTCCATCCAAGATGATGCAGATGAAAAAATAAAAAGCACCCGATCCAGCATAAAAAAAGGGCCGGGCATCTGAAAAAGATCGCCCGGCCCTCCTATTAGGGTCTGCACAAAAATAAAAGAGATAAAAAGCGATGCCTTCTGGGGTTAAAATGGGCGTGAAAAGCAAGCTTCCAGCGGCCAGGGAATAGATCCCCTGGACCCCAGATTTGCAACAGTGACGGACCAACGGTCCGTCACTGTTACGATAAAAGTCTGTTTGGTAAGCCCACCTCATAAAAAGTGGCAAAAGGTTGGCTCCCAGCAGGGCCGTCGGGGGCTCTACTCTCTATCACAGCCCCTATCCCTTACCTAGAGCTTCTCCACACCCTCAGGCATAGGCCAGATGGTATCTCCGCCGAGGACGTAACCACCGTCCAGACGAATCACGGAACCGGTCATAAAGGGGGCCTCGAAGATGAGAAACCCCACAGCCTTCACCACATCCTCGGGGGTTCCGGTACGCGCCAGGAGGGTATGATCGAGGAGCCCGTCCTTCACCCGTTCGGGATGCATGCCCCATCCACGAGTCCCTCGGCCATGGCGGGTGTCCATAATGCCGAGCATGAGCTCATTGACCCGCACATTGGGAGCCCCCAGGCGAGCCCAGGTTTCGGTGAGAAGAGAGATGCCACGATTCAAGGCTGAATACCCCTCGTTGAAAATATAGCTGGCCGGGCCGCTCCTCCCCACCACACCGGCAATGGAGGAGAGATTGACCACACAGCCATCCGAGGATTTTTTCAAGTGGGGCAAGGCAGCCTCAAAGACCCAGCGCTTGGCCGTCAAGGTCGTGGCCACCTCCAGTTCCCACTGATTACTCGTGTAATGGCCATGCACCACGGGCATCCCCCCCCTCTCGATATTGTTAATCAGAATATCGAGGCGTCCGAAGCGATGAATCACCCTGTCTATCAACCCGGGGATCGCCTCGGTATCGGTCAGGTCCACCCGGACAATCTCATAATCGCCTCCGGTCCCCGCCAGGGCGGCCTCCATCTCCGGCAGACTCTCCTCCCAGTCATGCCAGGTCAGCACCGTCCGAACACCCCGCTTCGCCAGGAGGAGGGCGATCTCCAGCCCGATACCCTTCACCGCCCCCAACACCAGGGCCACACGCGCCTCTTGCACCATAATTTACCGACCGCCTTCCTATGGTTAAATTATAAAAAAAACCACCCACAAAGGGTGACTTTTTTCATCCCCACATGCCCCGGCATATACGCTTACCGGGCGATGACTAAAGCCCGGCCGCACACTTTTTAAGCCTGACACATGGATGACCGTCTAGGCATCGAGACGAGGGATAAGAAAGAATCCCGTCTCTTTATAATAAGGTGGAGAAAACAGCCCCCCCACCCAAGAGATCAGGAAGGGGCCGATATCCCCCCTCCCTTTTTTTACATCATGCCCTGTGACTACCGAAGAGACGCTCCCGGATCCAGGTGATGGAGTGGCCTAGAAGGGCGTCATCATCTTTCAAGATGGCGGCTTTCTCGTCCGCATCGAAGGCGATGGTGCCATCTGCGACCCCTTCACGAAAGGCGTCCAGGTCGTAACAGGCCATCTCAAACTCTTTTCGGTCATCCCCGTCGAGACGTCCGGGCCTCATCTGCTGCTTGAGGCTGATCAGCTCCATCATACGATCATTTTTCTCATTGTAGATAGAGAGCCCCTGGTTCTCAACCCACGCCGCCACACTACGCGACTCCCCATCTATAAACCCTTCACAGATGGGGTCTTCGATAATGGCAAAGTGCTCGGTAAGAGAACCATCCTCTCGGGAGCGCGAAAGAGCCCGGGCCAGGGGAAACATTCGACATGCCGCAGGACGATCCTCGTAAACGGCACACCCTTTTTCCGTCACAAAGGGGCAGGCATGGTTGTTCTTTGCCGAGGTCATAAATGAGACCACGGGAAGCCCGGTGGTATCCCCGCAGTATATATAGGTGTATAACTTCAAAAATTCACCGGTGGAGATCTTAAGCGCCCGGCTTAACCGTAAAACATCATACGGGTAAAGAAACTGATTCAGATCACAGCAACACTGATTAAAACACGCCTTCTCCGGCCCGCATGAAAAGGCAAAAGACTCCTTGATCCCGATGTATTGTGGTTCACCACTCATCACTTCTCCTCACTCCCAATCTTTATCTAAAAAATCCGTCACGGCTTTTAAGGTGGCCTTCGTCCAGCCTCCGTTTTCAAAGCCCTGACCGGTCCATGGCAAACACCCCGCGTAAAGAGGCATAACCATCCAATTCCCGGCCCATGGTCCCCTAAGAGCCCCATGGATGTCAAGGGCGCGTCTCTCTCACGGAACCGTCCCCTTCTCTCCACGAGAGGAGATCATAAAATTTATTCACGACATTCGGCACTGTCTGAAGTTCTATTCATTGATGAAAATCTTCAATAATATTGATTTACTAGAACATCGTTCAGCTCTACTTATGATAAATTCCTTTTAACGAACGCTACGAAATCAAGAAAAAGTGCCATTAAATCTCTGCTTATTAGAGTGGTTAGCCCTAAAAAAATTTCCCTCAAATTGCCAACGTTTCCATTTAAATTCCAACAGATACCCATATCTATCGAAAACATATTCTCCTATTCAAAGATATGGCAATCCTTCAAAAACGCAGTATCATACTCTTTTTTTTGGTTATTCTGCATTTTAAAATATTGTTGACAAGCCTCATGGCCAGTGATACTTTGCACCTTGATTAATACCATGGGAAGTAGGATTGATAGAAAATATATCCTACTTTGAATAAGTGATTTGTGAGCACCATTATGTATCTGTGAAGAGGACGAACTTTGCAGGTAGGTAATTTTATTTTATCGTAGCCAGAAGTACAGGTGATCAATGCCCAGTCAGGGAGGTATAGCAAATGCCAAGCTATGTAATCGCTGAAAAATGTGACGGTTGCAAAGGTGGGGAGAAGACAGCATGTATGTACATCTGCCCCAACGACTTGATGGTCTTAGACCCTACCGCCATGAAGGCTTACAACCAGGAGCCTGATCAGTGTTGGGAATGTTTTTCCTGCGTTAAGATCTGCCCGTCACAAGCCATTGAAGTACGTGGTTATTCCGATTTCGTACCCATGGGTTCCAGCATCATGCCTATGATGGGTACCGAGGACATCATGTGGACCTGTAAGTTCCGCAACGGCGTCGTCAAACGTTTCAAGTTCCCCATCAGAACTACCTCCGAAGGTTCCGCCAACGCCTATGAAACTTCTAAAGGCAAAGACCTTAGCTCAAACCTCCTCTTCACTGAGGAAGCAGACGGCGCTACCCTTGCACGGCCCATTGAGCTGGCATAGGTTTTTGGTCAATAGTTAAGGCGTATCTGAGAATTACGATAAAAAAATTTCTTTTTAGGAGGAAATGACAATGGCATTACCTAACAGGCCTTTGGGAGAACTGAAAGTCGTTCGCGACCCTGAAGTCGTCGAAATGGAAGTTGATATCCTCATCGTCGGTGGCGGCATGGCAGCATGCGGTACCGCTTTCGAGGTAAAGAAGTGGGCCAGCGACGACACCAAAATTCTGCTTTGTGACAAAGCGTCTATGGAACGTTCAGGCGCTGTAGCTCAGGGCCTCTCTGCCATCAACACCTACATCGGCGACAACACGTGCGATGATTACACCCGTATGGTTCGTAACGACCTCATGGGCATCATCCGTGAAGACCTCTCCTTTGACGTAGGCCGTCACGTAGACGACTCCGTCCATCTCTTCGAAGAGTGGGGCCTTCCCATGTGGAAGAAGTCCGCTGACGGAAAGACCTTGGACGGCAAGAAAGGCCTCAAGATGGGCCTTCTTAAAGATGGTGCTACACCGGTTCGTACCGGCAAGTGGCAGATCATGATCAACGGTGAATCCTACAAGCGTATCGTTGCAGAAGCGGCTAAAAAAGCCCTCGGCGATGAGAACATCCTTGAGCGTGTATTCATTGTTGAGCTCTTAAACGACAAGAACGATCCCAAGAAGATCGCTGGTGCCGTTGGTTTCTCCACTCGTGAGAACAAGGTCTACATCATCAAGGCCAAGACCATGATGGTTGCCTGCGGTGGCGCGGTTAACATCTACCAGCCCCGTTCTATCGGTGAAGGTAAAGGTCGTGCATGGTACCCCGTATGGAACGCAGGTTCCACATACACCATGTGTCTCCGTGCCGGTGCCGAGCTCTCCATGATGGAAAACCGTTTCACCCCCGCCCGTTTCAAAGATGGTTACGGTCCTGTTGGTGCATGGTTCCTCCTCTTCAAAGCTCACCTTGAAAACGGCATCGGCGAAAACTACGCTGCTACCGATCGTTCAAAAGCAGAGCTTGCCAACTACGCACCTTATGGAACGGCTGCTATCACGCCTACCTGCCTGCGTAACCACCTCATGATCTTCGAGATGAAAGCCGGTCGTGGTCCCATCATCATGAAGACCACCCTCGCCCTTCAGAAACTCGGCGAGACCATGGACAAGAAAGAGCTCAAACACCTCGAGTCTGAGGCGTGGGAAGACTTCCTTGACATGACTTGCGGTCAGGCGAACCTCTGGTGCGCCACCAACACTGAGCCCGAGAAGAAAGACTCCGAGATCATGCCCACCGAACCCTACCTCCTCGGATCTCACTCCGGTTGCTGTGGTCTCTGGTGCTCTGGTCCCGATGAGGACTGGGTCCCCGAGTCATACAAATGGGGTGTTGGCGACAAGGTCTACAACCGTATGACCACCGTTCCCGGCCTCTTCACCGCTGGTGATGGCGTGGGTTGCTCTGGTCACAAGTTCTCCTCCGGTTCTCACTACGAAGGCCGTGTGGCTGCCAAGGGTATGGTTCAGTACATCACTGACAACCCCTTCACGCCTGAACTTGCCGAGACCAAAGAAGAACTGGTAGACCTCGTGTGGAAGCCCGTTCGCATGTACCTCGACAACTGCGAATACACTACCGCTCAGAACGTGAACCCTAACTACTGCAAGCCCGATGGCATGGCTCTTCGTCTCATGAAGGCCACCAACGAGTATGGCGGTGGTACGGCCACATACTACCAGACCAGCTCCAAGTCCCTCGAGATCCTCATTGACGACCTGCTCTTCATGATGCACGAAGACTGTGAGAAACTCGCTGCCGGTGACCTTCACGAACTGATGCGCTGCTGGGAAATCTACCACCGTCTCTACACGGTAGAAGCCCACGTACGTCACATCCAGTTCCGTAAAGAGACCCGCTACCCCGGTTTCTACTACCAGGCAGACTTCCCCGGACAGGATGACGAAGAGTGGTTCTGCTTCGTTAACTCTTCCTTCGATAGAAAAGCCAATGAGTGGACCGTGAAAAAAGAGCCCTACCACAGAATCATCCCTATGGTCTAAATTCTAAGGGAACTGTGATGAAGTAGCTTAAATGAGCCTCCAGATGTCCCGATGTCTGGAGGCTTTTTTTAATTCTCACGACTCTTTCACGGGGCGGAAAAGATTTAGGACCGTAAACATTTTTTCCTAAGCCGAAATGTTGTGTCCAGATTTTTGCGGGCTTCTGCCGTATCGGCTGAAGCCCGACGGAATGTGGACACGCAATATAAGGTGATAAAGAACAAAAGGTGCCAAGGGACAATTTTTTTTATCTCCGGGCCAAAAAGAGCAGAGAATACAGGTTTTCGATAGTTTATAAACATTTATGCAATGGAGGGATAGCATGACAATCGATAAAGCAGCCCCCGCTAGTGCAAGCATTTTGGTCGTTGGTGGCGGAATTAGCGGACTGACAACCACCCTCGAAGCCGCAGAAACCGGCCACGAGGTGATTCTGGTCGAAAAAAATGCCTATCTTGGCGGACGTGTTCTTCAGCTAAACCAGTATTTCCCCAAACTCTGTCCTCCCACCTGCGGCCTCGAGATCAACTTTCGCAGAATCAAGGACAACCCAGCCATTCATGTACAAACCATGACAGAAGTGGTGAAGGTTGAGGGCACCCCCGGTAACTACGAAGTGACCCTAAAAACCCGCCCCCGTTTTGTTAACGGTAACTGCACCGGCTGCGGAGCCTGCAATGAGGTATGTGAAGGTGAGATCGAAAACGAGCTCAACTTCGGCATGGACCGCACCAAGGCGGCCTACCTACCCCATCCCATGGCCTTCCCCGCACAGTACGTCATCAGCGAGTACATCAGCGAAGATGACAAGAAAAAATGTGCCGATGCCTGTAAGTACGATGCCATCGATTTTTCCATGACCGAGACCACGACCACCGTCAAGGTCGCCTCTGTGGTCTGGGCTACCGGCTGGAAGCCTTACGACGCCACCCGCATCGACAACCTCGGATTCGGACGTCACCAGAACATCATCACCAACATGATGCTCGAGCGCATGGCCTCCTCTACCGGCCCCACCAGCGGGAAGATCCTTCGTCCCTCGGACAACGCCGCACCGAAATCTGTCGTCTTCGTTCAGTGTGCCGGCTCCCGGGATGAGAATCACCTCCCCTACTGCTCCTACATCTGCTGCATGGCATCCCTTAAGCACGCCACCTACCTGCGTACCCAATACCCCGATTGTGAGATCACCATCTACTATATCGATCTGAGGGCTCCGGGTCAGCGCTACGAAAAATTTTACGAGCAGCTGAAAAAAGATGAGAAGGTATTCTTCGTTAAGGGCAAAGTCGCCGAGGTCTCTGAGGCCCAAAATGGTGGCATCACCGTCGTGGCCGAAAACGCCTTGACCGGTGAAAAATTGCGCCAGACCGCCGATCTCGTGGTCCTGGCCACCGGAATGGAGCCCAGTCTCGCCTCCGGAAAGCCCCAGGCTGATCTCACCTTCAACGGCAACGGTTTTATCGTCAATGACTTTGAAAAAGGCGGAATGTTCGGCTGCGGTTGCGCCAACAAACCTGCAGACGTTGTCTCTTCCAACCAAAATGCTACAGGCATGGCCCTGAAAGCGATTCAAACCGTAGTGGGGAGGTAAATAACCATGGCTAAAAAATATGGTGTATATATCTGTACAGGTTGTGGAATCGGCGATGTCTTAAATATCGACGAACTGGGTGGCGTGGCCGAAGACGAGGGCCACACCGTCAAGAGTCATGAATGCCTCTGCGGCAAAGCTGGACTCGAACTTCTCAACGCCGATGTCAAGGACGGGGTCAACACCCTCGCCATCCTCGGCTGTTCCCGCCGCGTCAACTACGACATTTTCAAGTGGGACAACTGCCTCGTCGACCGTGCCAGCATTCGTGAGCAGGTGGTCTGGACCATGAGCCGTGAGAAGTACCCGGCCAAGGGTCCCGAGGACGACGACTACTTCGTGGACAACATCCAGCTGGCCGCCAACGACTACATGCGCATGAGCCTGGCCCGTCTGGATAAGGTCGAACTGCCCGTCCCCTTCAAGCTTGAAAACCAGAGCAACAAGATTCTCATTATCGGTGGTGGTATTACCGGTATGAGTGCAGCCATCGACGCAGCCAAAACCGGTGCCGACGTCACCATCGTCGAAAAATCAGCCAAGCTCGGTGGCTGGGCGGCCAAGATGCGCAAGCAGACCCCCCAGTGCGAACCCTACACCGATTTGATGGATCCGGTGGCCAATACGACCATCGCCAAGTTGGGTGAATTTTCCAACATCAGCGTCAAGACAAATACCGTCGTGGCCCGCATTGCCGGTCAGCCCGGTGACTTCACCGTCACCTTGAAGACCCCCGGCCAGGAAATACCCTTCGACGTCCCCTTCCCCTTGACTCCTGAGATGAAGGTCGATGCCGATGGCAATGAGCTCGATGCCGAAGCCCAGACGGCGAAGTACAAAGAGTACAACGTCGGCCGCGAAGACATCCTCACCTTAGACCCCGAGGGTGAACGATTCGGAGCCGTGGTTCTGGCCGCCGGATGGCGACCCGCAGAGCTCACCGCCGAGGCATATCCCCACCTCTCCATCGGCGATCCCGATGTGGTCACCAACGCCCAGTTTGAAGAGATGGCCGCCGCCGGCAAGGTGGTTCGCCCCTCCGATGGCAAAGAGGCCAAAAACGTGGTCTTCATCCAGAGCCCCGGCGCAGGCAGCGACCGTGACTTCGAGTATGCCGGTTCCGTTACCAGCCTCGTGGCCCTGAAGCAGGCGAAATATGTGCGCGAAGATTACGAAGATGGGAAGGCGTACATCTTCTATCAGCACATGCGCACCCCCGGCTTCACAGAAGAGTTCTACAAGAGCATGCAGCAGGATAACGGCATCTTCATGACCAAGGGCGACATCGCCTCGGTCACCAAAGATGGCAAGGGGTTCACCGTTGAGGCCAACGGCACCCTCCTGGGCGACAATCTCAAGGTGAAGGCCGATCTTGTGGTACTGGCCGCCGGTATGGTCCCCGCCACCGTGGATGATGCCGTCATCAACCTCGCCTACCGCCAGGGTCCTGGATTCCGTGACAACGACATCTTCGACGGGTACGCAGACTCCAACTTCATCTGCTTCCCCTACGAGACTCAGCGCACCGGCATCTACGCCGCAGGCGCCGTCCGTCGTTCACTCACCATGGAAGAGTCCATCGAAGATGCCACCGGAGCCGCCTTAAAGGCGATTCAGTGCCTCGAGTCCGTTAACCGCGGCGTGGCCGTTCACCCCCGAAGCGGAGACATGACCTTCCCCGACTTCTTCTTCCAGCGATGCACCCAGTGCAAGCGCTGTACAGAAGAGTGCCCCTTCGGTGCCTTAGATGACGATGAGAAGGGTACACCCAAGCTCAACCCCACCCGCTGCCGCCGTTGCGGTACCTGCATGGGTGCTTGCCCCGAGCGTATCATCGGATTTGCCGACTACAACGTCGACTCCGTGGGCTCCCAGGTCAAATCCATCTGGGTACCCTGTGAAGACGACTACTATGAGCCCCCCATGCGTATCCTGGGCCTCATCTGCGAGAACGATGCCCTGCCGGCCCTCGATATGGCCGCCATGAAAAAACTCGGCGTCAATGCCGAGGTCCGTTTCATTCCCGTACGCTGCCTGGGTAGTGTCAACGTGGTCTGGATCAAAGATGCCCTCTCCCAGGGCATGGACGGCGTCTTCCTCCTCGGTTGCAAGCACGGGGATGACTACCAGTGCCACTTCGTGAAAGGCTCCGAACTTGCCGATGTTCGCATGAAGAAGATCGGTGACGCCCTGGCCTCCCTCGCCCTCGAAGAGGAGCGTGTGGCTCAGTTCGAGATTGCCATCGACGAAGCCGACAAACTGCCTGAAATCGTCAACGCCTTCGTTGACCAGGTAGTTGCCCTGGGTCCGAACCCCTTCAAGGGATTCTAAAACCCAGCACGCGATGGATGGAATGATCAAGGGCCTTCTCGCTTAACCGGGGAAGGCCCCTTCAAATGAGTTTCTAACGTAGAAAACGATGAGGAGGAATTCTCATGTCCGATAATACCCTCGTGAATCCCAACCTGGAATTTATCGATGAAATGGTGGGACTCGGTGCCGATTCTCTGAAAAAATGTTTTCAGTGCGCCACCTGCTCCGTTGCCTGTCCCATTGCCCCCGAAAATTCACCATTCCCCAGAAAAGAGATGATTGCCGCCTCCTGGGGCCTCAAAGATCGCCTGGTGAGCAGCGCCGATATCTGGCTCTGCCATGAGTGTGGCGACTGCTCCACCTTGTGCCCCCGTGGGGCGCAGCCCGGTGATGTGCTCTCTGCCATCCGCTCCTACGCCATCACGGAGTACGCCCAGCCCAAGAAGCTGGCCAAGATGGTCACCGACAAGAGCAAGCTGCCCCTTCTCACTATCGTTCCGGCCGTCTGGTTCGCCCTCATGGCCATCATCACCATGCAGTTCGGCGGAACCATGGAGAAGATCTTCGGAGCCGTGGGTGTCCACTGGGTACACCACAGCGATGCCGCCATCGCCCATGCCCGTTTTATCTCGACATGGCTGGTGGACTTCACCTTTGTTCCCCTGGCCACCGCCGCCGTTGTCGTCTTCTTCCTAAGCCTCAAACGCATGGTCGGCGATATGCATGAAAATGCCGTGGCCGAAGGGAAGACCGACAAGCAGGACCTGGATATCAAAGAGTTCCTCAAGACCATCCCCGGTGTCCTGCCCAAGATCCTCAAGCACAAGCAGTTCAATGAGTGTGGAGAGAACAAGGCACGGGGCACCGCCCACATGATGGTCCTTTACGGATTCGTCGGTTGCTTTATCGCCACTGCCATCGCCGGTTCCCTCCTCTATATTGGGGGAAGTGCCGGGCCCTACTCCCAGATCAACCCTCTCAAATGGTTTGGTAACTTAGGGGGTATCCTCATCGTTCTGGGCGCCGCCCTGATGATCAAGGACCGCCTTAGCAAAGATAAATCAAGTGCATACAAAGACTGGTACCTCTTAAGCCTCGTCATCGGCCTCGGCGCTACCGGTCTCCTCACCGAGATGGCTCGCCTCGCAGGCTCCACCTTCGGAACCTACCTGATCTACTACATCCACCTGATCATGGTATTCCATCTCATTGCCTACCTGCCCTTCTCCAAGATGGCACACTTTGTCTACCGTATTGTAGGCATGACCTACGCAGAGTATGCAAACCGCAAGTAATGCCTAAGGGCATGTCAGATTAAAAAAAGGGGCCTCGCTAAATGCGGGGCCTCTTTTTTGTTTGAAATCGACCCCACAGGCAGGTGACACCCTGATATTCAACTCTTCCAGGGCTTTTCGAAACACACCCCCCACTTTCTACCCCCCCCTATAATACCGGATGACTGGAGATCCATGTGTGACTTATCCCATCGCTAATATCCCGGCAGCCTTTAGATACTCCGCATAAAACCACCTATAAAGCACGCCGGATTCTGGCACGATTTTTTAGTACGTCCTTGTGCATTCCGCGGCGGAACACGGCGCGCCCAGAGACATGCCCTATAAATATGAGAACCTATGGCTGCGAATAAGCGAGAATAAGGTTCTACAATAATCCAGCTTCACCTCCGGTAGCGGGTCTCTATCGTCAAATGGCCGTCATCTTGGCGCATGAATGCACCCTAATTTTCGATACCAACGAAGGGTCATCATCCAAGGGGATCGATAGTGATTGCAAGGGGAGGAAAGACAAGCGTGGGGTTGGGGTAAAACATATAAAAAAAACGATGCCTCCGGCGGCGAGGGTGGCGAAGCCACTTCGGCAAAAACACCTCGAAAGCGTTTTGCCCCGCTCCTCGTGGCAAATCACAGCGGTATTCCTAGAAAATCTGTTTCTGTATTTTTGTCAGAGCCCGTATATAAATCGGCGCTCATCCCGACAAGGATGCGTGCATGCACCTTTTTTCTCTATAATCGGGTGTTTTCTCCCGGCAAGAATGGTGTGCAAGTACCCGACCGCCTAACGGTGCTTCACCATGGCGAATAAGAGCCAATCAAATTTTTAGAATATACACCATTTGATTTTTCAGGATCGATGCAGAGCCCATCTCATGTAGAGAGGGGACCTCTTCGGATATGGGGGAGGTATTAACGTGGAGAGGCGTTGGGGGCCATACTCACCCTCTCCAACGCAAAAAGGGCGGTGCATCGCTGCACCGCCCTTTTTAAATCAAGCTATCTCACCCCGCCAAGGGTGAACGCCCATGCTATTTGCCGAGAGCGGCAGCGTGGGTCTTGATCTCAACTTTTTCAGTGAGACCGGCATAGTACTTGCGAAGGATCACGAGTACTTCTTCACGACCGAAGTGATCGGGAATGACGGTGCCTTCAGAGAGACCTTTACGAAGCATGGTACCGGAAAGGATTACACGATCTTCTTTGCCGTGGGGGCAAGTACGAAGAGAGGCCATGCCGTCACACTTCTTGCAGTAGAAGGTCCAGTCAATTTTCAGGGGCTCGCAGAGGAGACGCTTGCCTGCATCTTCGGGCATGGGAATCTTGTCAAAAAGATCCTGAGCTTCGAACATGCCGTAGAAGTCGCCAACACCAGCGTGGTCACGACCAATGATCATCTTGGAGACGCCATAGTTCTGACGGAAAGTCGCGTGAAGGAGGCCTTCACGGGGACCGGCATAACGCATATCCAAGGGGTAACCACCCTGAAGAACGTTCTCTTTGACGAAGTATTTGTCAACGAGAGTATCGATGCACGCTACGCGTACTTCTGCAGGAATGTCGCCGGGCTTCAAGTTACCAACGAGGGAGTGGATGAACACGCCATCACATACCTCAGCGGCAAGCTTTGCCAGATACTCGTGTGAACGGTGCATGGGGTTACGAAGCTGAAGGGCAGCAACGGTAGTCCAGCCACGCTCGTCGAAGATGGCACGAGACTCAGCAGGAGTCAGGTACACTCCTTTATACTTCTCGGGGTATTCGCCTTCGGAGAGAACCTTCACGGGACCGGCCAGGTTGAACTCTTTCTGGCCCATAACCATCTGGACACCGGGATGATCATCTTCGGCAATTTTCCAGAACTCCTCAGCAGTGGGAGTGCCTTCGCCCATGAAAACCTTCTCGCACTCATAGCGCTTGTCGGCTTCAGTCATCTCAAACTTCTCAGTCACTGTCATGGTGGCCATGATCTCGCCTGCGGCGGTCACCAGAGCGATTTCCTCACCATCGGTGATGGCGTCAGCGTCTACTTTGGATGCTTCGAGAGTAACGGGGATGGGCCAGAAGGTCCCGTCAGCTAAAAGGAAGTCATCACAAACGCTTTTCCAGTCAGCCTTGGTCATGAAACCTGTCAGGGGGCTAAAACCACCGATACCCATCATGATCAGGTCGCCTTCGGCGCGGGGAGTGATGGTAACTTTCTTAAGCCCTGCGGCTTTTTTCAGTTCGGCTTCTTTGTCAGCGCCTTCAAGAAGGCAAATGGTAAGGCCTTTTCCGCCATGGGGAGCAACTAAGTTGGACATGTGCACGTCTCCTTTCATTGAGAAAAAAATGACTTGGGATATAATTGAATAAATGCGCTTCACATTTACTTCATGTGCCACGAGAACATTAATGTAGATGAATAGGAAACAGGGCCCCATTTGTCAAGTTTAATTTAGGATATTCATCAGCAGAGATGATCATTTTTTTCATCATGCCACCCCATCGCACCATCACCTGCCCCCCAAATTAGCCCTCAAACCACTATATATAGTTGTAACAACCAAAATACAGCACATCATATATGCATTCGCCCCAGGCAGACAAAATACCCATAAAAAAATGGCGCCTCCCCTATTTAGGGGGGCGCCATGTAAATATCGGCGTAAGGGGCCTCATGCAAAAAAAGCCCCTCCCGGCCTCAATTACTCAAGGGAAGAGATGGCAAAATAGGATCTTGCTTTACCCGAAAAACCACCCTTTGCACTCAACACTGAGCAAAAAGCCTCCTGCCTGCCATCCCCATCTACATCCACCACGGAGAAATCGGAGACAAACCCCTTAAAGGAGGGGGTGGCGGCCATCACCTTCAGCTCATACCCATTCCAGGCGACCACAACCACCCGACCGCTCTTGTACCGCCTCAAGCCCTGAAAAAGAGAACCCATGGAGTTCTCTGCCTGCAGCACCCCCACCCCTTTTAAAGAGGCACCGTTAACGGCCTGAACCCTGGATACCAGATAACGTCGTTCCTCCCTCTGCTTGGAGCCCTCCTCCTTGGAGAGATAGGTCCGGGAACCGCCATAGCTCTCATCCCCCCTATAGAGACTCACCTTGGCATCACTCCAGAACTCGAGACGCCCCGTATCTGAAAGCCTGAAAAACCCCTTTTCAGGCCCTTCTGCCACCGGCGCAAAATCCCATCCCAGAACATGAAAGGCGCTGGACATATCTAAGGTCTCCCCCATCTCGAGGCCCCTTTCCCCCAGGCGCACACGATGGATATCCCCCCAATAATCGATCCCGTCGATCTTCTGACCGATACAGACGCGTCCCGTGCCATCGGGCAGAGAGACCACCGCCGTCAAGAAGTGGGCCACCTTCCCCACCGGAACCAGGGTGGTGCCATCATAGCGATACACCATGACAAGGGGCGACTGATTGGCCGCATGGGTGGCCGACAAAATCACCTCGACGCCCCCAACTCCATCGAGATCCACTACATCGAGACGTACCGGCCGCATATAGCGGGGGAAGGCGATACGAGAGACCTCGACTATCTCTTTTTTCGAGACGGACAAGAGCTGAAGGGTACCGCTGGATACGGCCACCGCCTCCATCCCCCCATCTCCGGTCACATCCCCCACGGCCACCCCCTTGATATCCAAAGGGAACACCTCACTGCGCACAACAGAAAGGGCCGGATCACCACCTGGGGTCTCCCCTGTGGTGGAGAGAACCGGAGCCGGAGGCGGTGTCGCCCCCGTCATCATGAGCCCCGCCACATCCGCCGTGAGTCTCTCCACAAAACCAATGAGTTCAGACTCTGCACCGGATCGTGAAAAATGGTACCCCATCGTGTCGATGGCGGCCCCTATGTTGGCCGTTCCCCCAAAGAGGGTGACACGGATGGCAAGGGAGCGGCCATCGCACATTTCAGCCAAAACGACTCCGGCCTCCCTCAACCCATTTTCCACCATCTGAGAGACACCCGTCTCAAGATAGCGACTCTCCTCGGGTCCATTATACGTGATGGGGTCCAGGGAGAGGCAGACCTGCCCTCCCATAACGGTGCTGGAAACCAGAACCATCAACGTTGTCAGGGCTCCAACAACCTGTCTTTTCATATGACGCATCATCGACTATCCTTCAATTTACAGATTTAAGTCATTCTCGATCAAAAAACTTATTTTTTCAAAAATTACAGACGCTTAATAAAAATTAATGAATTTAGAATAATATCACCATATCCCTTACGGGTGAAGTTTTTTCTATTTCGGGAGACACATCCCCATATGGTACCGTTTTTACCACCAATCCCCCCCTCAAAAAACCTAAAATAGGTATAAAATTATATTGACAACTCCCATAAAATTTCTTAAAGACCTAAGCTACATAAGGTAGCATCAATAACAATGTTACCCCTGATGTCCGCATACAGAAAGCATATCACCGAAAGAGTGTCACGAATTGTAAGACAACTTTTCTTAGGAATATGTCATGATTTTTTCTGTAACATCGGAAATATAGTCAAAAACCGGTACTGTCACGCATGCTTGTGTTACGATTCGGTCTGACGCGCCTTCATGGGACCGATTCAAATGCTTGCTTGCCAACACGCCGAAGAGACTATTTGAAACATGAATTATCAAGGAGATTTATTAATGTTTAAGAAAGTATTCGCTGCAATGCTCGCTGGCCTTTTCATCTCTGCTCCCGCCTTCGCAGAAGTGAAAATGAACGGTTCTTTTTTCATCAAGGGCAACTATACTGATCAGGCGGGAAAAGACTCCCGCGCTTATGAGTCTGACTTTGAGTTGAAAACCAACTTCATCGTGGACGAGAACACCTCCGCCAAACTCGTTGTAGAAGCCTTCGACACAGCATGGTTGGGCAACGACGAAGTAGGAGGCGGAGAGGCTAACTCCGATTCCCAGAACTACCTTGAAGTAAGCCAGGCCACCATGACCCACAAGTTCACCGAGACAAACACCATCTTCACCGGTGGTGTTGACGGTAATGGCGAAAACTGGGGTTCAGCGTTCAACGACAACGCCACCCGAGGATACTTTCTCCAGGCCGAGCAGATCCTCCCCTTCGGTACCCTGACCCTCAAGACCGAAAAAATGGATGAGAACGATACCCGAGAAGACGGTGATGATAAAGATGCCTTCCTCGTGGGCCTCACCACCGAGGTAGCCGGTTTCACCGTCAAGCCCGCCCTCTACATGGTAAAAGATCAGGAGCCTGCTGATGAGACTACGGACACCCGTGCCATTGTCTACGCCTCCGGTAAAGTAGCCGCCGTATCCATCGAATCTGAGGTCGTATACGCAGACAACGAGTCTGACGACTCCAAAACATTTGGTGTCTATGTCAATGCAAATACCACTGTTGCCGGTTTCGGCCTCAACGCAGCGGGCATCTACGCATCTGCTGACGACGCCGTAGGCTTTGGCGTCAGTGATGAGCTTGCCATTATGGAAATCGTGACCGACGATATCAAAATCGATGGTACCAACCTCCTGAAAGTGGGCATCTCCAAAGGCCTCACCGAAAAAGTCTCCACCGATGCCGCCCTGGCTTTTATCAGCGACAACAAAGACAACAGCGAGCAGGATGGCTATGAAGCCAACGCCAACGCTTACTACAAGGCATCCGACGCCGTCACTCTCTCTCTTGGCGTGGCTTACCTCGACCTCGACAGCCTGAGCGATGCCCGCACCGACGCCTACGCAAAAATCAACGTTGCATTCTAATCAAAGCAACCGCACATGATTTTGGCTGATTAAAAAAGGCCCGCCGATAACGGCGGGCCTTTTTTTGTTTAAACCCCCTCGCCGTCCTAAACCCAAGCCCCAGCCAAGGCATCAACCACCCTCCGTCGTGAAACCCATCCTCTCACAAGAATCACTTTTCATGAGACGCCACCAACCCCGGTGCACTGAGTGCACTCCAGAGGCCGTTGGGTCCATTCCAGACACCCAAGAGTCCGGGACTCATATAAAGGGGATAATCGGGTTTGCCAAACAGGTCTTGGTTAAATCTATAAAGATCATTCGCAAGCTGGGGCTTCCCTGGCCGCCGGAGGCTCAGTTTTTAAGCCCACTTTAACCATAGAAGGCTATGACCTCCGGTGGCCCTGCCGGGGGCCAACCTCTTACAAGAGGTTTCCAAATAGGATTTAATAGTGATCATGACGGGCCAAAGGCCTGTCATGATCACTAACCTGGGGTCCAGGGAATTCACTCCCTGGCCGCCGGAGGCCCTTTTCTGGTTACTTTCACCATAGAAGGCTTAGTTTTCCCCAAAAAAAACAAAAGCCCCGGCTCTCGCAAGAGAACCGGGGCTTTTGCATAAAATCATCTTCCTTTCGGTGGGATGAATCAGCCTTTCAGTTTTTCATTCAAAAGCTGGTTCACCACCTTGGGATTGCCCTTGCCCTTGGTGGCCTTCATCACCCGGCCCACGAAAAAGCCCATGAGCTTGGTTTTACCGCCGCGAAAGGCGTCGACCTCGTTGGGGTTATCGGCGAGAATCTGGTCCACGATCCCTTCGATCTCGGAGGTGTCGGATACCTGGGCGAGGCCCTTCTCCGCCACAATCACCTGGGCCGCCTTACCGCTCTTGGCCATCTCCTCGAAGACGGTCTTGGCCATGGTGCCGCTGATCACATCTGCCTCCACCAGGGCGAGGAGTCCGGCCAGCATCTCGGCAGTCACCGGCACATCGGCCAGGGCCATGCCCTCGGTGTGCACCAGGGCGAGGACAGAGCCCATGACCCAGTTGGCAACCAGCTTGGCCTGCTTGGGGCCCTTGCCCGTTAGGGCGGCCAGACAGATCTCGAAATAGGTGGCCAGCTCGATGGTGGCGGTGAGCACCTCGGCATCGGCCTGGGAGAGACCCAATGATGCCATATAACGCGTCTTCATGGCATCGGGCAGTTCAGGAATACTCTGAACGATCTCATCGAACCAGGCATCGTCAATCACCACGGGCAGGAGATCGGGATCGGGGAAGTAGCGATAGTCGTGGGCATCCTCCTTGGTGCGCATGGAGGTGGAGATCTCCTTGTCGGCATTCCAGAGACGAGACTCCTGGATGATAGTGCCCCCGTTGTCCAGGATATCGGCCTGACGGACCACCTCATAACGAATGGCCCGTTCGATATTTCGGAAGGAGTTTAAGTTTTTCATCTCCGTTCTGGTGCCGAAGGCCTCCTGGCCCTTGGGACGAAGGGAGACGTTGGCATCACAGCGAAGGCTCCCCTCCTCCATATTGCCATCGCACACGCCGATATGACGCACCAACTGGTGCATCTTACGCACCAGAGCCCCCGCCTCCTGGGCAGAACGCATATCCGGCTCGGTGACGATCTCAATGAGGGGAATCCCCGCCCGATTTAAGTTCACAAGGCTCACGGGACGCATGGGATCGTGATTCAGCTTTCCGGCATCGTTCTCCATATGGATACGGGTAATGCCGATGCGCTTGGTACTGCCGTCGGAGAGCTCGATATCCAGGTGACCGTGCTCGGCAATGGGCAGGGCCATCTGGGTGATCTGATACCCCAGGGGCAGATCCGGATAAAAGTAGTTCTTCCGGGCAAACCGGTTGGTGCGGTTTAAGGTGCAGTCAGTGGCCACCCCCGCCCGGGCCGCATAGGCCACGGCGGTCCTGTTCAGCACTGGCAGCACGCCGGGCATGCCGGTACACACCGGACAGGTCTGGCTGTTGGGTTCTGCCCCAAAGGCAGTGGAACAGCCGCAAAAGATTTTCGTGTTGGTTTTCAGCTGTGCATGTATCTCAAGGCCGATGACGACTTCATAGTCCATAATTTCGCTCCACTATAGTCTCGGCCTGCGAAAAACAGACCATCTATTGATAGAGACCCCACAGAGTCTTTTTATAAAATTTTATACTATATATCACCACCGAACCCCTGTCGAGTCCCAGGTGGGTGAATCTTCCCCGCCCTGACCGAAGGGGCCATCTCCGATGAAGATAAGAGGCACCGGTCCCCCTTAGGGCAGGAATTCAGAGCCCCCTTTTTCAAACCCGAGATGAGTGGGGTGGCTCCGGTAAACAGGGCCAGAGACCATCGCTACCCGGCCATCCCCCGCTTAGCGCCCCTTAATAGTTTCTATATATTCATTTTGACAAAGCCCGGGGGCCATATTATAAGTACAGGTTTTCTAACTGTTTTGATGCCGTCCGAACCGTCTGGACGGCATCAACACAGAGAAGGGGTCACCCCAGATATCTGCCGATGACGCCTTAAACACCATGGACACCACATATTCACGGGCATTATGAAATATTTTCTCTGCGTTATCGGAATGGTCATGATCGTCGAGGGGCTCCCCTGGTTCGGATTTCCAGACAAGGCACGCCAGGTTTTTCTCACCCTGGCCTCACAGCCGGAGAACCGCCTGCGAAGTATGGGGCTGTGTATGATGCTCACAGGACTCGCCCTCGTCTATCTGGGGAATCGTTAATTTCTCCCCTTTTTTTCCGACGGGCAGACAAAAAAACCGCCCCCAAAAATCCGGCGCATCCCCTGCCATCTTTTAAGGTGTTTTATCCCCGTGGCCTGGCCACCCTCACCGCCGGAGGCTGCTTTTAATTTTTTCTTTCACGGAGCCACCTCGAAATACGATGTACCAACTCAGCGATTATCAGTTTGCCCTTCCAGAGGCACTCATTGCCCGACACCCGGAAAAAGAGCGCACCGACTCCCGTCTCCTCCACCTCGAGAGGGAGACCGGCGCACACCACCACCGCCACTTCTCAGATCTGGCAGACCTTTTACACGAAGGTGACCTTTTGGTGGTCAACAACACCCGCGTCATCCCCGCACGCCTCATCGGTCACAAGGCCAGTGGCGGCAAGGTAGAGGTGCTGATCCTGGACTACCGGGAGGGGATACGGGCCACAGAACACGGCGAGGATTTCTCCTGCCGATGCCTCCTGAAGGCCTCCAAGCGCGTAAAACCCGATACCCCGATCCTCTTTGGCCAGGGCCTCTCGGCGGTGGTAGAAGGGTTTGAAAAGGGAATATACCGCCTTCGTTTCATCAGTGAGGGCGACTTCGATACCCAGTTGGAAGCCCACGGAAAGATGCCCCTGCCTCCCTATATCAAGCGGGATGCAGATGCCTTCGATAAGACCAGCTACCAGACGGTCTACGCAAAAAACCGAGGGGCCGTAGCCGCCCCCACCGCCGGACTTCACTTCACCGATGCCTTCATGGCAACCATTAAGGCCAAGGGGGTCGAGGTGGTCGAGCTCACCCTCCATGTGGGCTACGGCACCTTCGAGCCCGTGCGGGTAACCGACATCCGGGACCACGCCATCCACACCGAGTGGTATGAAGTGCCAGAAGAGACCGCCTCAGCCGTCAACAGGGCCAAAGCCGACGGACGACGCGTCATCGCCGTGGGCACCACCTCTGTACGCACCCTGGAGTTTGCCACCACCGATACGGGACACCTCACCCCCGGAGCCGGCCCCTGCGATATCTTCATCTACCCCGGCTATACCTTCAAGTGTGTGGATGCCATGGTCACCAACTTCCACACCCCGGAGTCGACCCTTCTCATGCTCGTCTCCGCCTTCGCCGGACGGGAGGCCATATTCAGTGCCTACGAAGAGGCCGTCAGGGAGCGCTACCGCTTCTTCAGCTACGGCGATGCCATGTTTATTGCTTAAATAAACGCCATACAGGGGTCGACACCTGATGGCGATGGCACTATCACCGCATCGGGTCCGGATGGGATTGAAAAAACCAGAGGCATTTCACACGCACTCGGCTCACAGTATATATGTGCCATATGCCGACTTTTCAGCGTTAAAACGACGCAAAGCCCTAAAGCGAATCGCATCAGCCCGAGAAACGAGGGTCGATGCGCATTGGCAAATCTGGAGTGCGGGGGATCACGCCCTGCCCGCCGGAGGCAGCGTTTATAATATAAGGGATCAAAATGAGACTTACGTATACCAAAGAAGCCCAGTCGACGGAGTGTCGAGCACGGGCAGCCACCATTACAACGCGCCGGGGAGAGATCAAGACCCCTATTTTCATGCCGGTGGGTACGGTGGGGTCTGTGAAGGCCGTCTCGGTAGAGGACCTCGAAGAGGCGGGCGCCCAAATCATCCTGGGCAACACCTACCACCTCTACTTACGCCCTGGCACCGGAGTACTGGACGTCTTCGGAGGACTCCACGATTTCATGAAGTGGAAGCACCCCATCTTAACCGACAGCGGAGGCTTTCAGTTCTTCTCCCTGGCCAAGCTCACCAAGCGAACGGAGCATGGGGTCTCCTTCCAGTCCCATATCGACGGCTCCCGCCATCTTTTTACGCCAGAAAAATCCATCGAGGTGCAGAACCACATCGACTCGGACATCATGATGTGTCTGGACGAGTGCACGCCCTACCCCTCCGATTTCAAGGCCACAAAAGAGTCCATGGAGCTCACCACACGCTGGGCTAAACGCTGCTACGACTTCTGGCAGCAGGAGACCGACACGCGCAACAACGCCTTTGGTATCGTTCAGGGCGGGATGCACAAAGAGCTGCGCAGCGCCTCGGTGGAGCAGATCTGCGCCATCGACTTCCCCGGCTACTCCATCGGGGGCCTCTCTGTGGGAGAACCCAAGGAGCAGATGATGGAGATGGGGGAGCACACCCTGGCACTCATGCCCGAGGATAAGCCCCGGTACATCATGGGCGTTGGCACGCCCTCGGATATCGTGGAGCTGGTCTCCATGGGCGCCGATATGTTCGACTGCGTCATGCCCAGCCGCAACGCCCGCAACGGAAAACTCTTCACCTCCGAAGGGGCGGTGAACATCGCCAATCAACGCTACCAGTTCGACGAGAAGCCCTTAGACCCCAAGTGCACCTGCTACACCTGCCGCAACTACTCCAGGGCTTACTTACGGCACCTCCACAAGTCCAAGGAGCTCCTCTCCTATCGCCTCAATACCATCCACAACCTCCACTACTACATGAACCTCGTCGGAGAGATCCGGCAGGCGATTATAGACGACCGATTCATGGCCTGGCGCAAAGAGTTCTACGCCGCCATGGAGGGTGGCATCCAGTAATGGACCGTCTATCGTTAATGTGGGTTTAAACACTGAGCCTCCGGCGGCCAGGAGATAAATCCCCTGGACCCCAAATTTGTAACGGAGACGGACCAAAGGTCCGTCCCCATTACAGTAAAAGTTTGTTTGGCAACCTTTTCAAAAGGTTGGCTCCCGGCAGGGCCACCGGAGGCTATACTTTCACCGCACGGCCTCCGGCGGCGAGGTGTGCCACCGTAAAGCAGGTTGCGGATGCGCGGCATGGCCCCACTCTCCTAACCCCAAAAAAGGTGCGTTTTTCTCCCCCTCCCTGTCACCATATATAAGAGGTCTCCCCCGTTAAAGGGCAGACTCGCCATAAAAATAGAGGGCCATCCAGGGCCGAGGCCCGGCCTTATGCCCCCCGCCTCCACGTCTCTTCGGCATAAATCCCCATCCGGGATCCCCCCATCGTCAAAATCATCCCCCCTGGATCCGTCTCTTTCTCCCCATCGATAAATTCCTTTGATTTCACCACACCTCCTGTGAAATAAATGGGCCTGGTTCACTCTCTTTTATAGTCAGGGCCCCGCTTTTTGAGGCATTCGGCATGGCTATCTCTCTATTGCCAGGTGCTTTAAGGCGATACCGCCTATATTTAAGGAGGGAACCCCGAGCCATCAAAGCAGCTCATTTAGGATCAGGAGAGAGACCCGTCATGAATGAGTGCGAGCCATGTCGAGCCACGAAAACCCCTTGCCAGAAAAAGGGGCGACGATACGGATACCCGTGCCCCAAGGCATTCAGGCAGAGAGACCCGGGCACCGACAGGCCACCTGACGACCATTCATAGCCTTCGACTCACCCTACGGCAGAGCCGAAGCCATATTTCACCCTATATCCACACCACGGACCGGAGGTTTCCATGACTATTTCCACAAAGATCAAAGGTGCCATCGAAAAATCATCATTTATCCGCAAGATGTTTGAGGAGGGGACCCGTCTCAAGGCCGAACACGGGGCAGAGAAGGTCTTTGATTTTAGCCTCGGCAACCCTTACCTGGCCCCCCCTGCCGCCTTTAAGGAAGCCCTCATCAAGGTGGCCCAATCCTCCGGAGAGGGCTTCCACTCCTACATGCCCAACACCGGATACCCCTTTGTCCGGAAAGCCGTGGCCGGATTCGTCTCCGACCAGCAGGGCGTCTCCCTTTCCGAGGCCGACATCGTCATGACCTGCGGGGCCGCAGGGGCCTTAAATATCGTCTTAAAGACCCTCATGGATCCAGGCGATGAGGTGATCTGCCCGGCCCCTTACTTTGTGGAGTACAACTTCTACGCAGACAATCACGGTGGGGTGGTCAAGACCGTGGCCACCCATCCCGATTTCACCCTGGATCTTGCCACCATCGACGCGGCCATCGGACCAAAAACCAAGGCGATCCTCATCAACACCCCGAACAACCCCACGGGTCAGGTCTATACGAAGGAGAGCCTCGACGCCTTAGGGGAGCTGCTCACCCAAAAGAGCGGTGAGATCGGCCACCCCATCGTCCTCATATCCGATGAACCCTACCGGAAGATCACCTACGAGGGCATCACCGTCCCCTCTATCATGACCAGTTACAAAAATAGCGTGGTGGTCACCTCCTACTCCAAGGATATCTCCATTCCGGGAGAGCGCATCGGTTACGTCGCCATTCACCCCGATTTCGATGGCAAGGGGCTGTTTTTAAACGGCCTAGCCCTGTGCAACCGCATCCTGGGATATGTCAATGCACCGGCCATCATGCAGCGCGTCATCGCCGAAATTCAAGGGGTGAACGTCGACATGACCCCCTACGAGAAGAACCGGCAACTGATCGTCGACGGCCTCACCGAGGCCGGTTACGAGTTCACCGCACCCAAAGGGGCCTTTTATCTCTTCCCCAAATCGCCCATCGAAGATGATGTCGCCTTCGTGGCGGAGCTCCAAAAAGAGCTGATTCTCGTGGTGCCGGGCAGTGGCTTTGCCGGGCCGGGTCATTTTCGCATCTCATTTTGTGTGGATGAGAAGACCATCAAGGGATCTCTCCCCGGTTTTGCACGAGTCATGAAAAAATACAAATAGTTAAACACTGCAATAATACGCAAATACAATTTGTTTGATACCGTCCAGTGGTTACGAGGCGGAAAGATGTTTACTTGTATGTCTTTCCGCCTTTCCCGAATAACCTGTAACTCAGCCAAGCCATAACACTAAGTAATATAGAGGAAAGAGGCAGGCTGTTTCGCCTCAATCCACCCTTTACGAATACAGCATCTCCCCCACCAGCCCCCCTTAAATCACGCTGCTTGCCATGTTCCCTGCCCCTTTACCCCATATGATTTCACAGATATCGTGCTACAATCGCTCAATATTTTTTACTTGACATTATCATCCAGATATACAAGATTATTCGATTCTAGTAATATTTTTACGTGCCAACGAGACCATAGCCTCAACCTAAAAGGCACATGCAGCATTGATGAATTCGTAAAAAGTCACCACAGAGCACGCCTCGCTACACGATCATTTAGGATCAAGGCCCATGCACCACCTTGAAGACAAGCCATGTCACCCTGAGGTGTTCAACTTTTTGCTAAGGCTATCTCTATACAATGACGTCTGACGATAAAAAATAAGGGGACACCACCATTTAAGGTGAAGATATTCACCCTGAAATAGGGAGTACTGTCCGTAAAATTCATCTCTCCTTGTACGATCAAGGGGGAGATAATTGCCTTACCGATATTAGGAATTGATGCCCGAATGCCCTCTGCCCGATGAGATACGGGCAGATGCCATTTGGCATATTCTGGTGCCTTTGTATAACGGGGCATCACCATGAGAAGAGATGCTTTCAAACGAGTGCGGCACAGCCTATCGCAAGATGTATCGACCGTACCGTCGACCCTTGCGCATTCACCGTAAGAACGTGGAGCGCCCAATATGGAAGACATTGATTATTATGTGGAGGGGATAGAGTATGATTGTTGAAGGTCTGGGATTGATGTTTGCCGGCATGGGAGTGGTCTTCGCGTTTCTGACCCTCCTCGTCGGTGCCATGAAAGTGTCGGCGAAGGTGCTTAAACGCTTCGCCGATGCAGAGACAACACGTGGCTCTTTGGAAACGACAAAAACTGCGGTGCTTCATCAAGTCGGAGATGAACTGACAGAAATCGCGGTAGCTATTGCAGCTGTTAAAGCCTGCGCACGCAGCTAACAAAAGGACGAGACAAATTATGGCTAAGAAATTAGTGCGATTCATGAACACTGCTTTTCGTGATGGTTTTCAGTCAGTCTACGGGGCACGAGTATTTACTGACGATTTCATGCCCGCCGTGGAAGCCGCTTCGGCTGCGGGATGCAACTACTTTGAAGCAGGCGGTGGCGCCCGTTTTCAGTCACTTTATTTTTACAGCAACGAGTGTGCCTTCGATATGATGGACCGCTTTCGTGCGGTTACCGGCCCCGATGCGGACCTGCAGACCCTGGCCCGAGGCATCAACGTGGTGGCCCTGGACTCTCAGCCCAAAGACGTCATCAAGCTTCACGCCCAGATGTTCAAGAAGCACGGCATCAGCACCATTCGTAACTTCGATGCCCTAAACGACGTTAACAACCTTATCTACAGCGGTCAGTGCATCGCCGAGGCTGGACTCAAGCACCAGGTGGTCATCTCCATGATGGCCCTGCCTCCCGGCTGCACCGGTGCCCATGATGCCAATTTCTACATCAACATGCTCAAGCAGATCATGGATGCCGACATCCCCTACCACTCTGTCTGCTTCAAAGACGCCTCGGGCACCAGCTTCCCGTCCACCGTCTATGAGACCATCAAACGGGCCCGAGAGATCTTGCCCAAGGATGTGGCCATCCAGTTCCATACCCACGACACCGCCGGTATCGGCGTCATGGGGAACAAAGCGGCCATCGAGGCAGGCGCCGACTTCATCGACCTCTCCATGGCCCCATGCTCCGGCGGCACCTGCCAGCCCGATATCATGACCATGTGGCATGCCCTTCGCGGCACCGAATACGAACTCGACGTGGATATCGACAAGATCCGAGAGGCCGAAGAGGTCTTTAAAGAGTGCATGAAGGACTACTTCCTGCCTCCCGAATCCAAGGCGGTAGAACCCATCATCCCCTGGTCTCCCATGCCCGGCGGCGCCCTGACGGCCAACTCTCAGATGATGCGTGACAACAACATCATGGACCGCTTCCCCGAGGTAATCGGCGCCATGAACGAGGTGATCCACCTGGGCGGCTTCGGCACCTCCGTGACCCCCGTCAGCCAGTTCTACTTCCAGCAGGCCTTCAACAACGTCATGATGGGCAAGTGGAACAAGATCGCCGAAGGCTACGGCAAGATGGTCCTCGGCTACTTCGGAAAGACCCCGGTTCCCCCGGATGCCAAGATCATCAAAATCGCATCCGAGCAGTTGGGTCTCGAGCCCACCACCCGCAGCCCCTTGGATATCAACGAAGAAGATCCCACGAAGGGCCTGGGCGTAGCACGGAAGAAACTCGTAGATAACAACCTCCCCACCACCGATGAGAACATCTTCATCACCGCTTCCTGCGGGGACAAGGGGATCAACTACCTCCTCGGCAAGGCCACCATCGGCGTGCGTAAGAATGTACCCGAAGCAGCCAAGGCCGAAGCCGTTGTGGCCCCCAAGGTCGAAGCCGCCGTGGCCCCCAAAATGGCCCCTGAAGGCTATACCGTCAGCGTCGGTGGCAACAGCTACGCCGTGAAAATCGATGGCAATACGGCTGTGGTCAACGGAAAAGCCTACAACATCAACGTCACCGAAGGCTTGGCCGCTGCCGCCATGGCCGCTCCTGCCCCTGTCGCTCCTGGAGTCGTCGAAGCCGTCAACGCCCAGATGCCCGGCGCCGTGGTTCGTATCATCGCCGCCAAGGGTGCCCAGGTCAAAGCCGGAGATACCCTCCTCGTTCAGGAGGCCATGAAGATGGAGGTAGAGGTCAAGGCCTCCATGGACGGCACCGTTGCCGATATCCTTGTGGCCCCCGGTGATCAGGTGAATGCCGGACAGCTCCTCGTTCAGATTCAGGGCATCGGTGCCCCCATGGCCGCTCCCGTAGCAGCGCCTGCAGCAGCAGCGGCAGCCCCGGCTCCGCAGGGTGGAGAGACCGTCACGGCCCAGATGCCCGGTGCCGTTATCAAGGTCCTTGTGGCCAACGGCTCCGCCGTCAAATCAGGAGATACCCTCCTCGTTCAGGAAGCCATGAAGATGGAAGTGGAGGTCAAATCCCCCGTGGATGGCACCGTCACCAGCGTATCTGTCTCCCCAGGAGATCAGGTCAACGCCGGCCAGAGTCTGGTCACCATCGCCTAAGAATCACTCACTAAGGACTGAACGTACAGGATAGAACCATGACTCGAACTCTGAGATTGACAAAAAAACTCTCCGGAAAGCCCCTGGCAATTGTGGCAGCGCTTCTCGTGCTCTGCCTCTTCTGCGGGGTATCCATGGCCGGTGCCACAAGCGCCCCGGCCCCGGCCTCCGCATCGGATACACTCGATGCATCGGATGCACCCACCGGAAAGGTGGAAAAACTTTGGAAAAGCACTGGCCTCAACGCCTTCGTGGAGGGTGGTAAGGCCCTATTCTCCGACAAAAAGAGCGATGACCACCAGCTGATCCCCTTAGGGATCGGCCAGTTTATCATGATTATCGTGGGCTGCCTCCTCATCTGGCTGGCCATTAAGAAGGGCTTTGAACCCCTTCTTCTCATCCCCATCGGATTCGGCGGCATCCTTGCCAACGTTCCCGTGGCAGCCATCGCAGGTCCCGAGGGCTTCCTCGGACTGATCTATGGCTTCGGAATCCAAACAGGGCTCTTTCCCCTGCTGATCTTCATGGGTGTCGGCGCCATGACGGACTTCGGTCCCCTCATCGCCAATCCCAAGACAGCCCTTCTGGGTGCGGCGGCTCAGTTTGGCATCTTCACCACCCTCATCGGGGCCCTGGCGCTCAGCCAGTTCATTCCCGGGATCAACTTCTCCCTGCAGGACGCCGCAGCCATCGGTATCATCGGAGGCGCAGACGGCCCCACGGCCATCTTCCTGGCGGGAAAACTCGCACCGGACCTATTGGGTGCCATCGCCGTGGCGGCTTACTCCTACATGGCCCTGGTACCCATTATCCAGCCCCCCATCATGAAGTTCTTCACCACCAAAGAAGAACGTGGCATCGTCATGAAACAGATGCGCCACGTCAGTAAGGTAGAGAAGATCGTCTTTCCCTTGATGGTTCTCGGCATCTGCATCCTTCTCCTTCCGGATGCGACGCCCCTCATCGGGATGCTGATGTTCGGTAACCTCCTCAAGGAGTGTGGCGTGGTGGAACGGCTCTCTAAGACCGCCGCTAACGAACTGATCAACATCGTCACCATCCTACTCGGCCTCGCCGTGGGCTCCAAGCTGGCTGCCGAGAAGTTTCTTCAGCTGGAAACCCTGGGTATCCTCATCCTCGGTCTCGTTGCATTTTGCATCGGCACCGCAGCCGGGGTCCTCCTCGCCAAGCTGATGAACCGCTTGAGTACCGAGAAGATCAACCCCCTCATCGGTGCCGCCGGCGTCTCTGCCGTGCCCATGGCAGCCCGTGTGGTCAACGGTGTGGGCGTAGAAGAGAACCCCCACAACTTCCTGCTGATGCACGCCATGGGACCCAACGTCGCGGGTGTCATCGGCTCGGCCGTGGCAGCCGGGGTCCTCCTCGCCCTCTGCGGCTAAAGAACACATCCCTTATGGACCAACCCGTGAGGTAAAAAAATAAGAAGAGGCCCCGTTCCTTAAAGGAATGGGGCCTTTTTTTTATCCCCACGGAGAAAAGCCAGAAACGGGGCAAATCACAGCGGCACTCTTATAATCCCTATTTATTTATTTTTTGCCAGAGTCCTTATCCAAAAACCTATGATATAATAAATAGATATGATACGCCCGACCGGAGAGGGAGGACGCCAATCGCCCCCCGGCTTTCGAGGTGGCTCACGGCGCAGGCATGCCTCCAATCAACGGCCCCCTTACCAGAACATCGCATGAGAGAATCGGGAGATAAAGAACCATGGGTGTGATAAAACGAGCCGCCCTTCGCGGGCATTGGTACCCGGAGAGCCGGGAGGCCTGTCTAAAGGGAATCGAAGGATTCCGGCGGGAGAAGTGGATCACCGTCCCCTCCGGGAAGCACTACCGGGCCGGCATCGTGCCCCATGCGGGATGGCTTTTCTCCGGCAGCATCGCCTGCCGGGTGATCGAGGCCCTGGCCCGAGGAAGCCGCCCGGATCTCGTCGTCCTTCTCGGCCATCACTTAAGGCCCTCAGACCCCACCACCGTCATGGATGAGGGGACCCTGGAGACACCCTTCGGAGGCCTTACCGTCCATGACGCCTTCTCGAAACACCTGGCCGAAACCCCCTTCATACGCCGGGACATGGCCTCCTTCATGGCCCCAGAGAACACCCTGGAGCTCCAGCTTCCCTTCGTTCGCCGCTTCTTCGGGGAGATCCCCGTCTGCCTCATGGGTGTCGCCCCCAACGCCCACGCCATGCCCATCGGCCAGGCCGTGATACACACCGCCGCCCAGATGGGCCTCACCGTGACCCTCATCGGCTCCACCGACCTCACCCACTACGGCCCCAACTTCGACTTCACACCCCAGGGCAAGGGCGAGGCGGCCCGAAAATGGGTGGATGAATCCAACGACCGCGAGGCTATCGATCAGATGGTCTGCTTAGACGCCCCCTACTTCACCGAAACGGCCCTTCAGAAAAAAAACGCCTGCTGCGCCGGAGCCGTCGCTGCGACCCTCGCCGCCGTCAGCGCCCTGGGTATCCGCCAGGGCACAGAGATCGCCCATACCACCAGCTACTCCAAGAGCCCCTCGGAGAGCTTCGTGGGGTATGCGGGGGTGATCTTTTAAAAAAAGAGGCAGAACCTCGGCGATCTTCCGACCAGACACAAAAAGGCCCCGTCGGTATAAACCAACGGGGCCTTTAAAATTTTACCTGATTACCATACTTTTACAGCCACACATGCGGTAAGCGACTCCATCCGACACAAAATATATGCTTTCGGCGGGTCGCTTTTTTTCAAAAAGCACCGCAAACACTTTTCGATGACATAAAACACGTGCCTGTCAGATGTTTTTTGTACTGAATGTGAAGGGCCTTACGTTTCAAGGGCACATCCCTTGGCCGTCGGCGGCTTTTTTTCTTACAAACTGAAATAGTTATCCTGAGAAGAGGTATAAACGCATCATTGTCGTCATGACCGCCATCCGTATAACCATGGCTGTGAATAAGGGACAATCAAAAAAACGATGGGGGACACGTGTGTAGGGGAGGGGAGGCAGAGAAAATGCTGAGAGCCTCTAAATCATCCTTTCGACAAGGGCCAAGGGGAAACATGGAGAGAAGGCTGACAGGCTCACCTGCCACCGATTTGAGGGACAACAGAACCGCCATCGTGAATAGCGACACACCTCATTGATTTTTTTTGGCGCTCATACTTTTGGGGCTCGACCCTGGATGCAAAGGCGTGAGAAGAGACGTGATGGTGACACCCGGACCCCAAAACACAAAAAGGCCCCATCGATTATATCGACGGGGCCTTTAAAATTTGTGGCTGGGATGCAGGGATTCGAACCCCGATAGACGGCATCAGAAACCGTAGTCTTACCATTGGACGACATCCCAGCAGGCAATCATTCGTTGCGGAAATGTTTATAGGCCAAAACCTGGGGATGAGTCAAGCGAAAAAATGCACGTCATCCATCATTTTTCTAAATACCTATAGTAAGCCACCTAAAACAGGGCCTTTCTAAATAAAAACCCCTGCAAAAAAAGGCAGTCCCGCACAGCCTGTGCGCCCCTTAAGGGCGGCACTCCCTACCCCAGACTGCGGATATGGGCCACGGCGTCATCGATGCGCTTTAAGGTCTCTTCCTGGCCGAGCACCTCGAGCATCTCGTACATATCGGGGCTGGCACCGGTACCGGAGACGGCCAGGCGCATGGGCATGGCCACCTTGCCGAAACCGACCTCAAGCTTCTCCACAACGGCTTTAAAGGTGGCGGAGAGGGCCTCCTGGGTGAATTCCGTCTCGCCCAGGGCTGCCTTCATGACAGAGAGAACCTCGGCCGCCTCGGGCTTAAAGGCCTTCTTGGCCATCTTGGCATCGTAGCCCGTGATCCCATTAAAGTAGAAACGAGCGTTTTCGGCCATATCCACCAGGGTGCGGCTTCGGGGGGCCAGGGTCTTCACAGCCTTCTCCAGCTGCACCCGGTCGCCGGCCACTATGCCCGCCTTCTCCAGATAGGGGAGAAGGGCCTCGGTCACCTCGGCGGTGGGCTTTTGCTGAATGTGATCATGGTTGATGGCCAGGAGCTTCTCCACATCGAAGACACCGGGAGATCGTCCGATATGGTCCGGATCGAATTTTTCGATGAGATCCTCACGGGTGAAGAACTCCTGATCCCCGCAGGACCACCCCAGGCGTGCCAGATAGTTGATCATGGCATCGGGGAGTATACCCATATCCCGGTACTCGGTGACACTGGTGGCACCGTGACGCTTGCTCAGGCGGGCCTTGTCGGCACCCAGCACCATGGGCACGTGGCCATAGGTGGGCACCGTCTCCCCCATGGCCTGAAGGATGAGGACCTGCTTGGGCGTGTTGTTCACATGGTCATCCCCCCGAAGAATTGTGTTCACCTTCATGGTGAGGTCATCCACGGCCACGGCGAGGTTATAGGTGGGGGAGCCGTCGCTGCGCTGGATGATAAAATCATCGAGTTCGGCGTTGGGGATAGAGATGCGACCCTTCACCATATCATCGAAGGCAGTGGAACCCGACAGGGGCACCTTGAAGCGTACCACGGCGCCGTTACCGGGCCCCAGGTTGCGATGGCGGCACTTCCCGTTGTATTTGGGTTTCGCCCCGTTGGCCCGGGCTGTCTCCCGCATGACATCGATCTCATCGGGGGTACAGGTACACCAGTAAGCGTGGCCATCTTCGAGAAGCTTGTCGATCACCTCTTTATAAAGGTCGAAGCGCTGGGTCTGGTAGAAGGGGCCCTGATCCCAGTCGATACCGAGCCACTCCAGGCCGTCGAAGATGGCCTGAACAGATGCCTCGGTGGATCGTTCCAGGTCGGTATCTTCGATGCGAAGAATAAAGGTTCCGCCCGTTTTCCGCGCGTAGAGCCAGTTAAACAAAGCGGTCCGTGCGCCGCCGACGTGAAGGTAGCCCGTAGGGCTCGGAGGAAAGCGCGTGATGATCTCGCCCATAGCATCTCCTGTGGTATCGTCATGATGATAAATATTTATTTTGAAGGTGGCGGCATCTAAAAGAGGACCGTCACACATATACGCTCAAAAGAGCTGTAAAGGACCGAAAAAAAAGAGACGATGGCGAGCCGTTGCCACCTCTCGCCCCCTTTGGGCACCCGAACCTGGTGAGAAGGCACTATCATGGATATTTTTAAAAAATACCCCGTCTCTCCCCACAGGGAGACCAAAGCCCCGCAAAAACAGAACCCGTGGTCTCTTCGGCCACCGGCACTATCTTTTTTTTTACCATCCGAGACCCGCATCTCCAGAAAAAAACGTTGTGGATCGATAGGGATCTGCGGTATCTACGGCTCATGGCCAATTACCACAGTTGGTTTTACAGCACAAGTGCCCAAAATCTAAGCATGTGAATATTCTTGACAATCGCCTTTAAATAAAATAAATAAGGGCGGTTAAGACCGTTCCGTCATTATACATAATTTTACAAAGAAATAAACGAGTTAGGAGATAACCATGGCAGTACCAAAGCGCAAGACCTCCAAGTCCGTCGCGAGAAAACGTCGCACCCATTACAAAACTGATGCCCCTAACGTCTCTGTATGCCCCGAGTGCGGAGAACCCAAGATGATGCACCAGGCATGCCCCGATTGCGGTAGCTACAAGGGCCGCAATGTTCTGGCCAAAGAAGAAGAGTAGCGTCTCACCCGATGGGTCGAGCCTCCAGCACTCTAGTCTTTAGCATAAGGCGACACCTGTCTTCTCTGGAGTATTGTGTCTATGCCTGACACCCATGCACGCTGCATCGTCATTACCGGAGGGTCCCGAGGCATTGGCCGTGCAGTGTGCCTCGAGTTTGCCGATCCCGACACCCGTATCTACTTTAACTATGCATCGTCCGAAGAAGCGGCAAGGATCACGGAATCCCTTGTCGCTGAAAAGGGCGGAACAGCCATCGGTATCCGTGTGGATGTCACCTCCGAAACGGAGGTCATCGCCTTCATCAAACGGATCATGACAGAGACCGGACGTATCGATGTGCTGGTCAATAACGCGGGAATTACGCGGGATGGACTTCTTGTCCGCATGAAAGAGGCCGACTGGGATGCGGTGTGTGACACCAATCTCAAAGGGGCCTTTTTCTGTCTGAAGGCCACGGCACGGTCCATGATGAAGCAGCGGTTCGGCCGTATCATCAACATCACCTCCCTGGTGGGGGTCACGGGCAATGCCGGCCAGGCCAATTACTCGGCGGCCAAGGCGGGGCTCATCGGCCTCACCCGATCGGCGGCCCGGGAGCTGGCCTCCAGGCAGATCACGGTCAATGCCGTGGCGCCGGGATTCATCGACACCGATATGACCGCCGCCCTTTCCAAGGAGGCGGCCCTGGCCATTGTCGACCAGATCCCCTTAGGGCGTGCGGGTTTGCCAGCCGATATCGCTGGTGCCGTCGCCTTCCTTGCATCGGACAAGGCGGCGTATATCACCGGACAGGTTCTTCACGTAAACGGTGGCATGTTTACACCATAAGAAACAAGAGGTAGTGATGTCTGTAGAAGATAAGATTAAAAAAGTAGTCTCTGAAAAATTAAAAGTAGACACAGGGGATGTGGTCCCCGACGCGCACTTCGTCAATGACCTGGGTGCCGACTCCCTGGATCTCGTGGAACTCATCATGTCCATGGAGGAACTCTTCGACATCGAGATCTCCGACGATGAAGCCGAAAAGCTCGTGTGCGTGAAAGACGCCGTTGCGTACATCGAAGCACGCATGTAGCATCGCCTCTCCTAAAGTGCGTCGGGCGCCATGCCTTAGACGAACGTTGGGACAGAAGATCGCAAAACCATGACGATCAAGGTAACAGGGTGGGAATTCCCACCCTTCCTTGTATTTAAAGATGCGCCCATAAATATGAATCGCCGACCCCGCCTTTTTTTAGTGTCCGCCCCCCATGGGGGTGCCCATTAAGGGTGGACTCGGACGGCCTTTTCACCCCGAGCGTCATGCGATTTTTTTTTTAAAGCCATCGCCTACAATTGAGACGATAAGACCATGAGTGAAGAGAAGACCCCATACGAGTCCCCGGTGATCATTGGCTGCGACCATGCTGCCTACCCCTTAAAAGAGGTGATCAAAGCCTTTCTTCAGAAGAGAGGGGTGGAGGTCATCGACGCCGGTTGCCACGGACTTTCATCGGTCCACTACCCTGACTTTGCCAAGAAAGTGGCCGGAAGTATCTCCGACGGCACCTATAAAAAAGGCATTCTTCTCTGCGGTACCGGCCTTGGTATGTCCATGGCCGCCAACCGCTTTAAGGGTGTCCGGGCGGCCCTCGTGAGCGACGGATTTTCCGCGCGCATGAGCCGCATGCACAACGACAGCAACATTCTGGTGCTGGGTGCCCGTGTTATTGGCGAGTCCCTGGCCCTGGACCTGGTTCAGACCTGGATGGAGACTCCGTTTGAAGGGGGCCGCCACCTGGACCGTATTGATATGTTTGAGTCCTTTACATAATTGTTCTAAAAGCGTGACATGCCTTCCATGGGTGGACCGTATCTTTCAAGGTGCGGTGCCATCCCCCCCATGGCAGGGAGAATAGCGCCGATTTATCCCAAGGCGCCGGGCCATTTTCTGAAAAGGAAAAGCGCCTGGCAACACTGCTTTTCTATGGGGGAAAGAGGATCAAAGATCTCTTTTTTGATCCTCGCAAGCGGTGAGCCTGATATCTGTGACCCGCGTCGACATCGATTTTTTGTTCTTTGATTAAGGACAATCCTGGAGAGCCTGCCCGAGAGGCCGGCCCGACTCGCTGCCCGCTGAGATCCTTGGCACGGGAGAGACGCGAGGCGCCCGCTTCTCGATGTACACCCACCAGTGTCCCGATCCATACGACGTGGCGTCCTACACCAACCGAAAACACGGCGAAAACGCCGATCACACGGCTGAAGAGGAAGCGAAGGTGAACCTGAAGTGTATCAGAGATGTGGATCCGGATATTGCCCTTGCCATTGAAAATGAAATCTCACGGCAAGAGAACAACTTAGAACTCATCGCATCGGAGAATGCAACCAGCGCAGCGGTCATGGAGGCCATGGGCTCTCCTTTGACCAACAAGTATGCCGAGGGCTACCCCGGCAAGCGCTATTACGGCGGATGCAGTCACGTGGATACCGCTGAGACCATTGCCATTGACCGCGCCAAGGCTCTCTTTGGTGCCGGCTATGCCAACGTCCAGCCCCACTCTGGATCCCAGGCCAACATGGCGGCCCTCTTCGGCCTCCTGGCGCCCGGTGATACCGTCATGGGCATGGATCTCGCCCACGGTGGCCACCTCACCCACGGCAGCCCCGCCAGCTTCTCCGGCAAACTATTCAATTTTGTCCATTACGGCGTGGAAAAAGAGACCGGCATGATCGACCTGGATCGTGTGGAGTCCATGGCGCGTGAGTGCAAGCCCAAGCTCATTATCGTGGGTGCCAGCGCCTACCCCCGTACCCTGGATTTCGAAGCCTTTGCCGCCATCGCAAAGCGGACCGGTGCCGCCTTAATGGTGGATATGGCCCACATCGCCGGCCTCGTGGCGGGGGGTGTCCATCCCAACCCCGTCCCCTATGCTGACGTGGTCACCTCCACCACCCACAAGACCTTACGGGGCCCCCGGGGTGGACTGATCCTCTCGGCCAAGGATCTCTCCGGCGTCATGAACAAGCAGATCTTCCCCGGTATTCAAGGGGGACCTCTCATGCACGTCATCGCGGCCAAAGCCATCGCCTTCAAAGAGGCGGCCACCGATGAGTTCAAGAGCTACCAGGCCCAGGTCATCAAAAATGCGGCGACCCTGGCCGAGGCACTCATGGCCTCTGGTTTCGATCTCGTCTCCGGCGGCACCGATAACCACCTCATGCTCCTCGATCTCACCCGCATGAATATTACGGGCAAAGAGGCCGAAACCACGCTCGATATGGCCGGCATCACGGCCAACAAAAATGTGGTCCCCTTTGACTCCCGCAGCCCCTTTGTCACCAGTGGCTTACGTATCGGAACCCCGGTACTCACCACCCGCGGCATGCAGCAGGCGGAGATGAAGGAGGTGGCTCGGTTCATCACCGAGGCCCTAAATAATATAGGCAATGCCTCGGCCATTGAGACGATTCGACATAAGGTCAAACATCTCTGCGAGGCCTTCCCTCTCTATACATCATAAAAAAGGGGATCCCCTTCCCCTTAGCTGTTGCCCCTTCCGGGACCGGCCTTCCTAAGTGAAGGCTCGTGCCGGGGGAGGCATTATTAGGAGCCACCCCAATGGAATCAAAAAGCCAACGTCCCTCATGGACCCAGTACTTCATGGACATCACCGAACTGGTGGCCAAACGTTCCACCTGTAAGCGACGTGCGGTGGGGGCCATCCTAGTCAAAGAGAAGCGTATCCTGGCCACCGGTTACAATGGAGCCCCCACAGGGATCTCCCACTGCACGGAGACCGGATGCCTGAGAGAAGAGCTGAATATCCCCTCGGGAGAGCGCCACGAGCTCTGCCGTGGGGTCCATGCCGAACAAAATGCCATCGTCCAGGCCGCCCACCACGGGGTCTCCATCAATGGCGCCACCCTCTTTTGCACCAACCTCCCCTGCTCCATCTGTGCCAAGATGATCATCAACTCGGGAGTGCGGAGTATCTATTATAAATCGGGCTATGCCGATGCGATCTCCGAAGAGATGCTGAAAGAGGCCCAGATTGATGTAATTCAGGTCCCCTGAACCCCACGTTTTGACCGTATCTCTGCCCATTGTGAGAAGGAGAACACCATGAAATGCCCCTATTGTGCTGAGGATAACACCAAAGTCGTGGACTCGCGGGACACCAAGGATAAAAATGAGATCCGCCGCCGCCGGGAGTGCCTCGCCTGCAGCCGGCGTTTTACCACTTACGAACACGTCGAAAAACTCCCCGTCATGATCGTTAAAAAAGATGGGCGCCGGGAGGAGTTCAACCGGGATAAAGTGGCCTCGGGCCTCTATAGGGCCTGTGAAAAACTCGATATCAGTGTCAACGACATCGACGCCTACCTGGACAACCTGGAACGGGACCTCCGAGAGACCGGAGAAAAAGAGATTCCCTCCCAGAAGATCGGGGAGAAGGTCATGGTCTGGCTCCACGGAAAAAACGACATCGCCTATGTACGGTTCGCCTCGGTCTACCGTGAATTCAAAGATGTCAACGACTTCGTCATGGAACTCAAGGGTCTCCTCAGCAAGGAGAGTTAAGAGAGGCGCCTGACAAGGGGGCGTGAAAAACATCGCTTCGACGCCCCATCTTTTCACCACGGCACAACGTTAGAGAAGATAGGAAGAGTCATGAACGATCGAGACTATATGGAGATGGCTTTGGCCCTGGCGGGCCGAGGCATCGGATGGACCGCCCCCAACCCCTCAGTGGGAGCCGTGGTGGTCAACAAGGGAGAGGTCGTGGGACGCGGCTGGCACAAAGAGTGCGGCGGGCCCCATGCCGAGGTATTCGCCATCGATGAGGCGGGAGATAGAGCCCAAGGGGCCGACATCTATGTCACCTTAGAGCCCTGCAACCACACCGGCAAGACCCCTCCCTGCACAGAAAAAATTTTAAAGGCGGGCATCAAACGGGTCATCATCGCCATGGAAGACCCCAACCCCGTGGCCTCCGGTGGCATTGCCCGGCTAAAGGCCCACGGTATCGAGGTCACCTGCGGCATCCTCAAGGAGGAGGCCGAGGCCTTAAACGAGGGATTTATCAAGCATGTCCGGACGGGCCGTCCCTTCGTCATCGCCAAGAGTGCCTCCACCTTAGACGGACGGACCGCCTCATCCACCGGCCACTCCCAATGGATCACCGGTGAGAAATCTCGGCGCCATGTACACGAGCTGAGACATGCCGTAGACGCCATCCTCGTGGGCATCGGTACGGTGAAGGCCGACGATCCGTCCCTCACCTGCCGCCTGGAGTCCGGAGGAAAAGACCCCATCCGCATCGTCGTCGACACCCGGCTCTCCATCGATGAGGAGGCCAGGGTATTGCGGCTCAAATCCGATTCTGATACAATCATTGTTTGCGGCAAGATCCCCTCTGATGCCCCCGATACCGCCCGAAAAAGGGCACGTCTCGAGGCGAGGGGAACGCGGGTCCTTGAAGTCCCTTTGAAAGAGAACCGTGTGGATCTTGACCCACTCATGGCAATTCTGGGAGCGAAAAAAATTCAAAGCCTCCTCATCGAAGGGGGGGCCGGCATTCTAAAATCGGCCCTGGACGCACGGATCGTGGATAAATTCCGCATCTATATTGCGCCCAAGCTCCTTACCGGAGAGGATGGATTTCCCATCACAGCCGGAAAAGGCCCCCTCTCCATGGATGAGGCCCTCACCCTCTCCCGGGTTGCCGTTCGACACTTTGACAATGACGTAATGATCGAGGGTTACCTGTAAAGCTTACACCGGCCCCCCATGGGGACTATTTTCAAGCGACCACAGGAGAGACTTCTTAAAAAGAGGTGAGGACGTATGTTCACCGGTATTATTGAAGGATTCGGCACCATCCGGAATATCCGCCCCACTGGCCAGGGCTCCCGGTTTGCCATCGAAGCAGATTTTCACCTCGATCGGGTCAAGATCGGTGACAGTATCGCCGTCAACGGCGCCTGCCTCACCGCTGTGAGCCTCAAGGACCGCCTCTTCGAAGTGGACGTGGCCCCGGAGACCATCCGCCGCACGGCCTTTGCCACCACCCACATTGGCGCCCGGGTGAACTTAGAGCGGGCCTTACGCCTCTCGGATCGCTTAGATGGCCATATCGTCTCCGGCCATGTGGATGGCATCGGTACCATCGTCAGCAAAGAGCGCCAGGCCAACGCCGTCATTGTCAACATATCTGTGGATGAACACCTCTCACGCTACATGATCGAAAAAGGATCCGTTGCCGTGGATGGTATCAGTCTCACCATCAACGCCATTAGCGATGGTACCTTCACCTTAAGCATCATCCCCCATACCGCCGATATCACCAGTATCGGATTCAAAGCACCCGGATCCATCGTAAACATCGAGACCGATCTGGTGGGGAAATATATCGAAAAATTTCTCATGACACCAAAAACCGATCACGCGACGAAAAGATCCACCATCGACATGGCCTTTCTGGCCGAGAAGGGGTTTCTTTAACATTGGGAAAAAAGGGACTATATTCGGGCCCCTTTTATATAGAATGCCAGAGGAGTATGATATGCCGGTAATTTCCATTGAAGAAGCCATTGAAGATATTCGTGCAGGTCGTATGGTCATCCTGGTGGATGACGAAGACCGTGAAAATGAAGGGGACCTGACCATGGCCGCCGAGGCGGTGACCCCTGAGGCCATTAACTTTATGGCCAAATATGGACGGGGACTCATCTGTCTCCCCATGTCCTCAGACAGGTGCGACCACCTGGATCTCCCCATGATGGTGGAGGACAACACCAGTCAGTTCGGCACCGGCTTCACCGTCTCCATCGAAGCCAAGGAGGGGGTTACCACAGGCATCTCAGCTGCCGACCGCGCCACCACCATCCTCACCGCCGTGGACGATAAGACCACCGCAGCCGATATTGCACGCCCCGGACATATCTTCCCCTTACGTGCACGGGACGGGGGCGTTATGGTCCGTATCGGCCAGACAGAAGGATCCGTGGATCTTGCCCGTCTCGCCGGCCTGAAACCGGCCGCCGTGATCTGTGAGATCATGGATGATGACGGTACCATGGCCCGCATGCCATCTCTGGAGAAGTTCAGCGAAGAACACGGCATCGGTATCTGCACCGTGGCGGCCCTGGTGGAATACCGCATGAAAAAAGAGTCCTTTGTCAGGCGTGCTGCCGAGACCATCATCCCCACGGCCTTCGGCGGAGACTTCCGCATCATTGCCTACGAAAACGACCTGGACAACCTCACTCATATCGCCATGATCAAAGGAGAGGTGAATCCCGATGAGCCGATTCTCGTCCGCGTGCACTCTGAGTGCATGACCGGTGACATCTTTGGCTCCTTGAAGTGCGATTGCGGTGACCAGCTCCAGCGTGCCATGACCCGCATCAGCGATGAGGGCGCCGGGGTGATTCTCTACCTGCGCCAGGAGGGCCGAGGTATTGGCCTGGTGAACAAACTGAAAGCGTACGAACTTCAGCGCCAGGGGTACGACACCGTAGAGGCCAACGAGAAACTGGGATTCAAGGCAGACCTCCGCGACTACGGTATCGGCGCTCAGATGCTGGCCGATTTGGGTGTCCGCAAGATGCGTCTTATGACCAACAATCCCAAAAAGATGGTGGGTCTGGAGGGGTATGGCCTCTCCGTGGTGGAGCAGGTGCCCATTGAGATACACACCAACGTCCACAATCAGGGATACTTGGAGTGTAAAAAGCTCAAGATGGGTCACACCCTGAAGATGTCATCAAAAAAAGACTCCCACAATATGTAAACGGGTCTCTTATCCGTCTTAAGAAAACCGGTGCGGGCGGGGTAACCCCCCGGCACCGGTTCAATCATTGTCACCAACAAAAAATAAATTAGGGAGTTATCATGCCCAATATAATTCAATCCAACCTGATCTCCGAGGGCCTGAAAGTGGCCATCGTCGTCAGTCGTTTCAACGACTTTATCACAGAGCGCCTCGTGGGCGGTGCTGTGGATGCGTTGACCCGAAGCGGGACAAACGACTCTGATATCGACATCATCAAGGTCCCCGGGGCCTTTGAAATTCCCCTCCTGGCCCAAAAAGCCGTGGCCACAGGGAGATATGATGCCATCATCTGCTTAGGCGCTGTCATCCGCGGTGCTACCCCCCACTTCGACTACGTCTGTTCCGAAGTGACCAAGGGTGTGGCCCACGTCAGCATGGCCGCCTCTATCCCCGTAATATTCGGGGTTGTAACTACCGATACCATCGAGCAGGCCATTGAACGGGCTGGCACCAAAGCGGGCAACAAAGGATTCGACTGCGCCCTGGCTGCCGTCGAGATGGCCAATCTCATGACCATCATGGATGAAGGACAGAAGTAAATGGGTGTAAGACGAGGCGCACGAGAGCTTGCATTGCAAGCCCTCTTTTTTACGGATATGCAGACCGGTGACCACCACGATGCGGTGGCACTCTTTCGCGAGCAGTTCGTCAGCAATGAGATGGCTCAACCGTTTTTTGATACACTGACCCAGGGCGTTTTAAACCATGAGGAGAGTATCGATTCGGCCATTGCCAGCCATTCCAAGAACTGGAAGGTGTACCGGATGTCTGCAGTGGATCGAAATGCCATGCGCGTGGCGGTGTTCGAGATCCTATTCCTTGAAGAGGTGCCGGACAAGGTGGCCATCAACGAGGCTATCGAAATTGGAAAACGATTCGGGACCGGAGACTCCGGCGCCTTTATCAACGGTATTTTGGACGCCGTGTCTATGGACAAAAAAGACTAGAATGAATGGCGCCGGGGGGCCCGTCGGGCATCTCGACGCATCCCCGGTCCCTTCGCAACCCCAGTAAAAGCCATACCCGGCCCAACACTTGTGAACGCCCGGAGCCACGTTTTCTGGGCCAGAGATACCGGCCGGCCCAACCCCCTCTCTTCTTCAACGATAGAGAGTCAAGGAGGATCCGACCTTGCTGATCTTAGATCTTGTTGTGGGACCCATCGGCGCCAACTGCATCATCCTCGGCTGCGAAGCCACCCACGAAGCCGCCGTCATCGATCCCGGTGATGACGCCCAGCGCATACTGAAAGTCCTGGCCGACGCAAAACTCACCGTCGTCGCCATTATCAATACCCACGGCCATTTTGACCATGTGGGCGCCAACAAACGTCTCAAAGAGATCACAGGTGCCGATATCATGATCCACTCAGCCGATGCCGCCATGCTCCAGGAGCTCTCGGTGACGGCC
>JABXKT010000125.1 GCA_013619155.1 Desulfobacteraceae bacterium | reverse complement strand
CGATGACGAGGTGCGGCGGCGATTTATCCTCCTTTATAACAAGGGGGCCGAGTTTCCCGAAGGTCAGATGACGCATTTCAGGGAGCGATTTTCCAGTTTGTCGCACTATGTGAAGGACATTAAGCAGACCTTTTCCCGGTACTACAATCGAACGAAAAAACGAAAGGGGACTCTCTGGGGCGAGCGGTTTAAGAGCGTCATCGCCTATAAGGGGAGTACGGTGATTAATTGTCTGGCCTATATCGATTTGAACGCGGTGCGTGCAGGCATCGTTAGGCGTCCTTAAAGATTACCGCTGGTGCTCTATCGGGTATCATATCCAGACTGGGAACCGGGATGGTTTTCTCGCCCTGGACTTCGGGCTGGCGGAGTGTGGCGCCTACGATGATCAGAGGCTGAAACAGTATCGGGCATTCCTTTATCACGCCGGATCCATCGATAAGCGGGGGAAGGCCAAAATTTCGAAAAAGGTCCTGTCTGAAGAGATCTCTGATGATTTCGAGCTGAACAGAATGAGGCGGTTTAGGCATCGGACACGGTACTTCACCGATTCCGGTATCATCGGCTCCAGAGAGTTTGTTTTGTCGACCTATGCGGTGTTTAAAGACCGTCTTTTTGCGAGTCGAGAGCGAGTGCCCAAGCGGGTGAAGGGAATTGATGGCATGTACTCCATGAAGCGGTTGACGGAGGTCTGACCCTTCCCGTGATGTCACCATGTATATGAAAGGGTAAGATGGGGAGAGGTGCGCCTATTCATGGAATCTTTTTCCTCTTTCGGCCCGTTTTGAGGCGAATTCAAGGGCTGTTGAATGAAATGTGTGATGATTTGCCTTCGATAAGGGGGGGCTTTTTTATTAAAATGGCATCGAAATGGGATATATATTTCCACTGACATGAGAAAACTAACCTCTATCATCCTTATTCGCCTATACTTAAAAAAACACAAATATTTAGGAAGTGATATGAAAATAATGAATAAGGTAGCCGTTTTATTGATGCTTTTTGGCCTGAATAATATTGTTGCAGCAGCCAGTGCTGGTACCGGCGGTATAAATACTGAATTTTCAAAAAATTCTATCAGCGTTGGTGCTGTCGTGGGCTCGGGGAGCGCTTTCAACGATAATTACCTCATCATGGGTGTGGGCGTCAGTTATTACTTGGCCAAAGGTCTGGCGCTCGGTATTGATGCGCAGCACTGGTTTTCCGGTGAGCCTTCGATAACAAAGGTCAGTCCCAAGATAACCTATGTGTTTACCCAGCCGAAAGTTTTCAAACCCTACCTGGGTGTGTTTTATCGCCGGACATTCTATGGTGATTACAATGGCAGAAGTATCGATGATGAAAACTCATATGGATATCGAGCGGGTGCTTATTTCATTACAGATAACCGTGTTTATATTGGCGGCGGTGTTGTCTATGAAGAATATACGGACTGTAACCCATCATATGACTGCTCCACGATATACCCCGAAATAATCTTAGCCGTCAGTTTCTGATTTCTCCTCTGACAGCGAATGCAGAAAGTACTTTGCCTGTAGTAGATGAGTAGGGAATAGGGGCCATGCTCTCTATGCTTGAAATGTCGATGAAGATGAAGATATGAGACCCTTGTACGAGTGCTCAACACACCTTTATTTAAAGAAAAAATCCGCTTTTAAGCCTTGCAAATACCATCGATGAAAGACCCAAGAGGAGGATGCCATGCCCCGTATTCCCCGTATGGTCCTGACAGATTCGGGCCAGAGATGTGTCTATCATGTAATCAGCCGCACTGCGCTGGACGGCTTGCCCTTTAAAAAACGTGAAAAAGATGAATTGATGCGTGTGATCCAGCGGTTTTCCATGGTTTATGCTGTGGATGTGCTGGGCTTTTCGGTTATGGATAACCATTTCCATCTGTTGGTTCAGATGAGCCCGGGGGATACACTCGCAGGTGACGAGGTGAGGCGGCGATTTATCCTCCTCTATAATAAGGGGGCCGAATTTCCTGAAGGGCGGATGACGCATTTCAGGGAGCGATTTTCCAGTCTATCGGATTATGTGAAGGACATTAAGCAGACCTTTTCTCGGTACTACAATCGAAAAAAGAGACGAAAGGGGACTCTCTGGGGCGAACGGTTTAAGAGCGTCATCGCCTATAAGGGGAGTACGGTGACTCACTGCCTGGCCTATATTGATCTAAACGCGGTGCGTGCAGGCATCGTCAAGCGCCCTGAAAATTACCGCTGGTGCTCTATCGGGTATCATCTCCAGACTGGGAACCGGGATGGTTTTCTCTCTCTGGACTTCGGGTTGGCGGAATTTGGTGTTGATGATCAGAGGTTGAAACAGTACCGGGAATACCTGTATCACGCCGGAGCCATCGATAAACGAGGAAAGGCTAAAATTTCGAAAAAGGCTCTGTCTGAAGAGATCTCTGGCGATTTCGAGCTGAATAGAATAAGGCGGTTTAGGTCTCGGACGCGGTACTTTACCGATTCCGGAATCATCGGCTCCAAGGCATTTGTCTCGGAGACCTATGCGGTGTTTAAAGATCGGTTTTTTGATAGCCGAGAGCGAGTGCCCAAGCGGGTGAAGGAAATCGATGGCATGTACTCCATGAAGCGCTTGACGGAGGTCTGACCCTTCCCGTGATGTCACCATGTATATGAAAGGGTAAGATGGGGAGAGGTGCGCCTATTCATGGGACACTTTCCTTAGGTCAGGTCATTTTGAAGCGAGTCGAAGCTGTGTTGCGTGAAATGTGTGATGGGTGCCTGCGATAAGGGGGGCCTTTTTTTATTGAAATGGTATCGAAATGGGAGATATATCTCAACTGACATGAGAAACCTGGCCCCTATTACCTTTGGGTCCGCTTCGCTCTGCCTTCGTTCTCAGAAACGTTTGGTCACTGTTACCCCAAACAAAAATAGAGGTGATAAATATCTTTTCTTTATTCAGTATAGGTCTATCGTTCTTTGTGATAGCTGTATCGCCAGGGCCAGCGAATGTATCAAATGCAACGGTTGCTATGAGTCGTGGAAGAAAGATCAGCTTAATATATGGTGCTGGTTTATCTACCGGATTGGTGTTCTGGGGAATGATTGCTGCAAGTGGTCTCGGTGTAATTCTTCAAAGCTCTATTCATGTGTTGATGGCACTTAAAATTTTGGGGGGACTCTACCTTATATGGTTGGCCTTTTTATCAGGGAGAGACGCTATCCACCCCGATAATAAATCCCTGCAAGTAGAAAGTGATTCAAAGTCCCCTTTCGGGTGGTTTATCAAGGGGATTATACTCAATGTGTCGAATCCTAAGACTGTCATCGCTTGGATGGCGGCTCTTTCAGTAGGACTTGGATCGAACGATAGTACAACGTCACTCCTGCTGGGTGTCATTGTTTGTATCGTTGTTGGGTTTGCCACTAACGCCCTGTATTCTATATTTTTTTCCTTTAACGGCGTCATGGCTTGGTATCAAAATGCTAGCCGCTGGATTAACAGTGTCGTTTCAGGACTATTTGCGGTCGCCGGTGTTGGACTTATTCGTTCAGCATTCAGCCGAGGAACGGCATCATAAAAACTAACCACACGCTGCAAGGGCTCCCAAAAAGCGGCGCTCGTACTTCGCCTCACTTTTTGACGCCCCTCAGCTTAACGAAAGAAAATAAATATGAATATGAAACTTCAAGACCTACAAATTTCTGAAGGTTGGTTCATAAGTTACAACCAATTTTATGATATAGAGTCCTGCCAAGAAAACGTTGAATGCACGGATACATACTTCAATGAAGATATCTTACAGTTCACACACAAGGCCGGTAATCGGCTGATTGATTTAGGATGGTATCCTGAATTTTAATGGGATGGGGGCGCCTTTACTTTGGTGGTTTATGAAGGGGACTTTCAAGGAAAACAGCTTTATGAATTAAAGACCAAGGATAAATCTAAAATAGTTTCTGAAATCAACAGAATCCTAAGGGCCGTCACAGATTTTAAAAAAATATAAGTCAGTGAATTGGGGGGCTGGGGTTTCTCTCCCCCCAGCCCCACACCACCCGGCATGCGGGTTTACCACAGGTACTTCCGTCGGGCGCGCACCGGTCGGTTTACACGAGTTACCGGGCCGTAGCCGGGGAATGGATCTTGGAGAAGAGCCGGTATGCCAGCAAATAGGGGCGACAAATAGGGGCCATGTTCTCTATGCTTGAAATACCGATGAAGATATGAGCCCCTTGTGTGGGTGTTCAACATGCCTTTATTCAAAGAAAATTTATTTTTAAGCCTCGCCAATACCATTGATGAATGCCGCGCCCTTTCCGTATGGTCTGGATAGATTCGGGCCAGAGATCTGTCTATTGACATAAAAAATCGGGCCTCTATACCTTTGCAGCGATCTGTGGGGTTTTCATTCATGCCCCCTCCGATACCTCCTCCTACCTCTTTTTCCATGCTCCTCTATAGATGATGGTCTATGTTTTCCATTGAATTCAAGTGGATAGAGGCGTATGCATTGGTGCGGAATGGGGAGGGGGATTATCGTTTTTATAGGGAAAGAGTGGGAGGCGGTGGGGGATGAGGGAAAACGTCACGTCCCGATCTGTGTGGGGCATCAGGCAACGGGTATTCCTACCATGGCTGATTTAGTTAAATATTCTGAATTAATATATAATATTACAATTTGGAAAGAGCAGGATGGAGTGCATTAAAATGAAAAAAGTGTGTAGAAGTTTTGTATTATTATTGATCTGTGTGTTCGCAGTTGGTTGTGATAGGGCACTAAACGATCTCTCAAGAGAAGAACGGCAACTCATCACTACAAGAACATATAATGAAGATTACGATACAGCATTTACGGCTGTGATGAATGCTTTTCATAGTACAGATTACCCCATATTAAACATCGATAAAAATGCCGGTTTAATTGTGGGCGATTATAAAGCTGTGTGGGGTGGATCCACATTAATGAAATGGACCGCTATGGTTAAAAAGATTGATGATTCAACAACAAAAATTGAGTTAAAACCTACAGTCGATAAGGTTACCGCTGGGGGTGTTGCAACAGAAAAGTTAACTGTAAAATCTAAAAACCTTTTTGATAAATATTTCAATGAAATTGAATCGGAACTTTTGTAAATTATAAGGGGCTATGGCGCCAAGGGAATAGGGGCCATACCCTCTATGCGTTCTCTATACTTGAAATGTCGATGAGGGCCTGAGATCTTTATACGAGTTATCAACACGCCTTTATTTAAAGAAAAACCCACCTTTAAGCCTCGCCAATAAAATGGATGAAAGACCCAAGAGGAGGATGCCCCGTATTCTCCGTATGGTCCGGAGAACTTCGGGTCAGAGATGTGTCTATCCTGTCATCCGCCTCACTGCATTGGATGGCTCTCCCTTTAAAAAATGTGAAAAAGATGAACAAATTCGTGTGATACGGTGGTTTTCCATGGTTTATGCCGTGGATGTGCTGGGTTTTTCGATTATGGATAGACATTTTAATCTGTGTGTCGATGACGCGGTGCGACGGCGGTTTATTTTTCTTTATAAGAAGGGGACCAAATTTTTCGAAAGGGGGGATTGATCAGGTCAGGGATCGGTTTAAACGTCTCATCATCGAGACGGGCAGTGGGGTGGGCCTGAAATTTTTGTTTCAGCTATTTTGATGACTTTGTTCAGAGATAGTGTACAATCTTTTGCCACGATGGCCGTCTTTTTTGATTATTGTTTTTTTGAGATTAACAAATAATCAAATTGAGATCATCTTTTTTTCAGTCTTTAAACACTCTAAAATATAATACATTCTCGAAAAGGATAGAAACATGTCAGATAAAGATGATTTAATACTTATTTCTGCAAACGTCAGTATTACTGTGGGCACCCTTCAGGCAATTGTTGCCAATGTAAAAAGAAAAACAGGGAAAGATGAAAAAGGTATTTACCGTGTTGATACAGCGGATGCGGTCAGCGATATGATAACACAGTTTTTGCTTGATCATGATTTTGAGTCCTATGCAATGAATGCTGATAATTATTAAGAAGAAAAGGGGCCATGCTCTCTATGCTTGAAATGTCGATGGAGATGTGAGCCTTTTGTGAGAGTACTCAATACGCCTTTATTTAAAGAAAAACGTAACTGTTCGGCTTTTAAAAAATGCCTCCGACGGCACGGTGTGCCATCTTGAAGGGAAGCAGGATACAGATACGCTTTGTCTCTCGGGGCAAATCGTATCTGCCTTTCGCCTTAGGTTCACCTTGGGTTTATATTTTAAAAGATGTTTGTCACGCCTTGCTTTATAAAATCATGGCAAAAGTGTGGACCCCGGCAGGGCCAAGCGATGCGTACCTTGAATAGTTACAAAAAAAACCCCCAATAAAATTGATGAAAGACCCCAGAGGGGGGTGCCCCGTATTCCCCATGCAGATTCAGGCCAGAGATGTGTCTATCGTGTGATCAGCCGCCCTGCGCTGGATGGCTTGCCCTTTAAAAAACGTGAAAAAGATGAGCGGATTCCTGTGATCCGGCGGTTTTCCATGGTCTATGCCGTGGATGTGCCGGGCTTTTCGATCATGAGCAACCATTTTTATCTGCTGATTGAGATGAGTCCGGGGGATATGCCTCATCGATGATGAGGTGTGACGGCGATTCTCCTCTATAATAAGGGGGTCGGGTTTCCCGAAGGCCTGATCCCTGGATCCTTATGATGTAAAAACGGATCTATTCGATATTGATGGATCTTACTGGGGGGGCGCCTTTTATAGGGTATCCCTCATAAAGGCGAATATTTTTAGGCGGATATATAGACGATTCGGTGGGGTTTGTGATGGTTTATTTTTCCTGAAAGGGAGCTCTCTCGATTGGCATGGAAAACCTGGCCCCTTTTTTTTGCCCCATTTTCCCCCTTATTTTTATACCCGTGCATCTACGGGACAGATGATCCGCAAGGGCGGTTTTTTTTGGGGGTGAGCCATGCGGTGTGACGCCGTGTTCCATGGTTCGGTGAAAAATTAGGGTGAAAAAGCAGGGGGCCTCCTATTCCCCCCGGTAAGGTGATGTAAAGCCATACGCTTCGTAACGATTCAATACTACACTGCTTTATTGTGGACAACTTCAGCCCGATCCCATCGAGACGCCTCGTGGAATCGGGTTTTTTTGTGCTGTGCGTTCTGTCAGCAGGTGTCCTGGGGAGACGGTTTGACTTGTCTCCATCATGGGTAATTTTGGCATGCGGTATGTGGATTGAGGGAGGTGAGCGCTTGCCATACGTCACAGCGATTATCGTTATGAGAACAATCGGTCTGCGGGTTTGTTGCGTGTTTTCTTCTTTGTATTTGTCGTGAGAATGGGGGGTTGGCGTCTGGCGGCAGTGGCGATTGCCAGGGCTGCGGGGGATTATCAAACTGATAATATTTATCGAAATGATAAGTTGCCTTTGGGGGGCTTGTTTTTATGCCCATGGGGAAGGGGTGTATTATCAGATGCTTTGGGGCGGACCTTTTGAAAAAGGTTATGTGGGCGCGTAATTTGCAAAAGCCCGGGCAGGAGATAAATAGAATGCGGTTATCGGATCAGGGGCGGGGTGATATTTCTGGCTTCCACTTGAGATGAGCCGATTCGCAGAAGGTGAAAATCAGGACCCTGGACAGGTCTCCTGAAGCTTCTGCATGGGGCATGCTAGCTCATGCAGCGGTATTTTTCCCCAAACAATGTGTTCATATGTGAGGTAATAAGATGAGTAGTGATGTGTGCAACAAAGACCTCCTTCCGACGACCCCGTCTGGAAGAACCTTGAGTTTTCTCGATTTTACCCTTCTCTGGGCCGGGATGACCGTCAATATTGCCGGTTTTGCTATTGGAGCTCAGTTGTACCCGCAGCTTGCACCGGTCTCTGTTCTCTGGGCGATCCTTGCCGCCTACATGATGGTTACAGCCCTCCTCGTCCTCAATGGGGACATGGGCATTAAGTATGGGGTCACCTTTGTCGTCTATATGCGGGCGTGCTACGGATACAAAGGTTCGTGGATTCCGGGTCTTATTCGAACGATTCCCTGCTTCTTTTGGTTTGGCTTTCAAACATGGGTAGGCGCCCTCGCCATCGACTCGGTGGTGAGCATGTTCACCGGGTTTACCTGCCTTACTCTATGGATCGTCCTGTTTGGGGCACTTCAGGTTGTCAACGCGGTGTATGGTTTAAAAGCCATGGCCAAGTTCGATCTGGTGGCTATTCCCATGCTTGCTATTGTCTTTATCGCCATCTTTTTATGGCTCCTCAAGGCCAATGACGCCTCCTTTGTCGCGGACATTCTCTACGCTCCGGCCGAGAACACCTACTCCATGGCCTTTGCTATCATGGGCATCGCCGGTGGTTGGATCACCATGGCACTGAACAGCCCGGACCTGACACGGCAGCTTAAGATTAAGGACGTCGAAGGCCAGGGCTTTCTTGCCCGCAATAAGATCCCCTTTGTCGGGCAGTTCCTTGGGCTGGTCCTCGCCGGTGCCCTGATTTTGCTGGTGGGCCTCACCTCAAGCATTCTTATCGGAGAGTGGAACCCCATTGACGTCGTGGCCAAGACCTTTGGGCCCGACAAGCCGGTGATTCTTTTTATCTGCTTTTTAACCATCACCTTTGCCCAGTGGTCCACCAACACCGCGGCTAACCTGATGCCACCCACCTACATTCTCCTGAACTCTTTTCCCCGCCTTTCATACGCCCAGGCCACGGTGATCAGCGGCGTTGTAGGGCTTGTGATCATGCCCTGGAATTTTTGCGATTACCTTGTGCAGTTTCAGGTCTTCTCCTCCAGCCTTCTGGGGCCGATCTGTGGCATTATGCTCGCCGACTACTATATCATTCGGAAGATGGTCCTCAATGTGGAGGCCTTGTACCAAAGCAATGGTCAGTACACCTATGCCAATGGGTTTAACCCGGCGGCCATTATTACCACCTTTGGCGCTTTTATCGTTGGATACTTTGTCCCCGATTATGCCTTTTTTGTTACCTTTGCCATAGGGGTCGTGGGGTATGTGGTGCTGATGCGCGTGATGGTCATGCCCAAATACGACCAGCATGTGGGTGAAGAGGTGCTCCTGCCTGCGGGAGAGTGATGAAGCAAGCCCTTTTTAAGAAATGAGGAGTGTGACTATGTTTGATCTTTTGATTCGCAATGGCATGATGGTCTCTACGGATGCGACAATTCGCACGGATGTTGCCATTAAGGATGGAAAAATAGCGGCATTGGGGCTGTTTGAAGATTCGGTGAAAGCAGAGCGCGTTATCGATGCCTCGGGAAAATACCTTCTTCCCGGCGTCATTGACGCCCATATGCACGTCGAAGCTCCGTTTCAGGGGTGTTTTGGCGCCAACGATTTTTTTACCCAGAGCGTTTCAGCCGCCTTTGGCGGGGTGACCACCATCATGGATTTCACCAACACTTTTCCCGGCGATTCGGTGATGGTGCAGTTGGACAAACGCATTGAGGAGATGAGTAAATCTGCATTGGATTTTGGGGTACACTGCAAGTTTGTGGAGGCCCCTGAATCGATTCTCAAGGAGATCCCGAAGATCATCGCGCGGGGGTGCCCCTCCTTCAAGATGTTCATGACCTACCGAAAAGAGGGGGTGATGTCCGATGACGATACGTTGCTCAAGATTTTCAAGCTGGCAAAAGAGCATGGGGGGCTTCCCCTGATCCATGCCGAGTCCAACGCCATTTGTGAGAGCAATATCGAGGAGATGAAACGCAAAGGAACCCTGGGCTGGACCGATTTTGCCGAGGCCAAGCCTGTGCTCTGTGAAACCGAAGCGGTGAGCCGGGCGGTACTTTTCAGTAAGTACTGCGGCAATGCCTTGCTGTTGGTACATACCACAAACGGGCCGTCGGTGGATATCGCCCGGGCTGCCCAGGCAGAAGGGTGCCCCGTTTATGTGGAGACCTGTCCCCATTACCTCACCCTTTTTAAAGAGCTCTATGAAGACAAGGCAAATGGCCACCTGACCATCTGTTCTCCGCCTCTGCGTACCCCCGAAGACGCGGAGACCCTGTGGAGACACCTGGCTGACGGTTCTATCTGCGTCACCGGATCCGATGACTGCACCTACTCCCGCAAAGAGAAGGAGATGTTTCTGGAGCGAGGTGCCGACGGATCCATTGTCCCGGATTTTACCAAGGTGGTTAACGGTCTCTCCGGCCTGGAGGTGCGTCTTCCCATTCTCCTCTCCGAAGGCGTGGCAAAGGGCCGCATCAGCCTCAACAGGCTGGTTGCCTTAACCAGCACCAACGTGGCCAGGCTCTCCGGATGTTATCCCCAGAAAGGGATTATTGCCCCGGGAAGCGATGCGGATATTACCCTGGTGGATCTTGATCGCAGATGGAGGCTTTCCGCCGACACCCTGCATAACAACATCGACTATTGCCTGCATGAGGGGATGGAGGTGACCGGTGGGGTGGCTATGACCATCGCCAGCGGCAAGGTGGTCATGGAGGAGGGCGAATTCAAAGGCCAGAAGGGGGCCGGTCGTTTCCTTCATCGAAGCATCGATGAAGAGGTTCTTTCTGGGTACGTTCTCTGATTTGATCCGGGTCGTCCAGCCACGTCCTTGATCATCGTTTCGGCCATCAGGGTGTTCATATCCCCCCTTGAACATCCTGATTCATGGCGCGCCGCATTTTGGTGCGCCATGAATAACAACACACTAAAAAGTCGCACCGGAGTGTGAGTTCCCTTGCGGCCCTTTTGTCTCAGGCTTTCCAGCTCCCAGGTCCCAGGTCGCGGCCGAAGCGATGCCCACCAGCAAAAGGGGCCATGCTCTCTATGCTTGAAATATCGATGAAGATATGAGACTCTGTATGTGTACTCAACCTGCCTTTATTTAAAGATAAACCCACTTTTTGAGCCTCGCCAATAAAATTGATGAAAGACCTCAAGAGGAGGATGTCATGCCCCGTATTCCCCGTATGGTCCGGATAGATTCGGGTCAGAAATGTGTCTATCATGTGATTAGCCGCACTGCGCTGGACGGCCTGCCCTTTAAAAAACGTGAAAAAGATGAACTGGTGCGTGTGATCCAGCGGTTTTCCATGGTCTATGCCGTGGA
>JABXKT010000124.1 GCA_013619155.1 Desulfobacteraceae bacterium | reverse complement strand
CTCTTTGCCTTGCAAAGGGGACAGGTGAGCTGATAGGGTGCTTTTTTTCCATTTCACCCTCTTAAAAGGTATAAGGCATGCTCACCGTAACAGCTGCCCTGATTCGTCGGGGAGATAAGATCCTCATCGCCAGACGCCGCCCCGGACTCCGCAACGCGGGACGCTGGGAATTTCCAGGCGGAAAACCCGAGGCCGGAGAGACCCCGGAAATGGCCATTGTGCGCGAGATTCGAGAAGAGCTCGGCATCACCACCACGGTAACCGCCTACATCGGCGAAAGTATCGCCTCCAACGACGATAAGGAGATCCGTCTCCTGGTCTTTGAGCTAATCTGGGAAGGAGGGGAACTAATCCCCGTGGATCACGACCGCATCGACTGGGTCTCCCCGGAAGCACTCACCGGCTACGATCTTCTGGAACCCGATATCCCCATTGCCCAGGGCCTCATGACCGGTGAGGATACATACCCATCGTGATGCCTCATCGACGTTTTTCGTATCGCCTCTTCTCGGCTGATGGGGTCACCCCCTTCGGTGATGTGACCCTCTCTTTTTCGGCACCGGCCCCCACCCACGGGCGCATCACCATTACCGTCACCTACCCCGACCCATCCGGGGTGGGCCCCTTACGATGCCATGCCCAGTCCCAGAGCTGGTTTCAGAACAATCTGGGCGATATGCTCATGTGCGTGGGACGATTCTCCCTTCCCGATGCCCTGAAGAGACGCGGCATCGGGACTTGGATCTGGTCCACTATCTACAGGCACCTCCCCGAGGAGATCCGGCGCCGTATCATCCTTACGGGATCTCTATCCGCCACAGATGCCTGGGTCTCTCGGACCGATGCCACGGGTCACCCGATCTTGGATATCAACGGCCCCCGCCTGATCAACCAGGTGGCCCTTCGAAATCGATTCTGGGACCGCATGCTGGTGCCCCTGGCCCCCCAGAAACCCGCTCTCTGGTGTGATGAGGCGGGGAACGGCGCCTTTCGCGGCCTCTTTAAAGACCCCATATGTCCTTTAGCCCCCCGCCGTATTCGAACAGATCCCGATGGAGATGGCCTTCAAAAATCGGCGTAAGCGATTCTCTCCCTCCGACACATCGCCACCATACGGGGTGCCCCCTCTTCATGGACCGGGACCCGATCCAGAAAAATTGCTGCCGCAAGGGGGCCCTGCATGGTATAGAAAAGAGAAATGTCCATCGTTACTTTAAAATGAACCCTACTTAAAAATGGAAGGATATCATCATGGCCAGTGCAAAAGCCCGTCACATCCTCGTGGCAACCGAAAAAGAGTGCAAAGATCTCAAGAAAAAAATCGAAAACGGCGGTGACTTCGCAAAAATCGCCAAAAAATTTTCCAAGTGCCCCTCGGGCCAGCAGGGTGGTTTCTTAGGGGAGTTCAAGCCCGGTGAGATGGTGCCTGAATTTGATAAGGTGGTTTTCTCCGCAGAAATCGGCGCCATCAGCGAACCCGTCAAGACCGATTTCGGATACCACCTCGTAGAGGTAATCAGCCGTAAAGACTGATCTCCAGATCACGCTTCGGCCATAGGCCCTTAAGATAAGGGGCTCCGGCATCTAAAGTCTCTACAAAAATATACAAAAACGATGCCTTGCTATGGTTAAAGCGAGTTTAAAAACCAAGCCTCCGGCGGCCAGGGAATAGATCCCCTGGACCCCAGATTTATAAGGGTGACGGACCAAAGGTCCGTCACCCTTATAGTAAAAGGTTGGTTCCCATCAAGAACGCTGGCGGCTATACTTCCACCGCACTACCTTCTATGGATAGAGCGGGTTTAAAAATCAAGCCTTCAGCAATTAGGCAATAGATCCCCTATACCCCACGTTAGTGACAATGACAGCCCAAAGGCCCGTCATGGTCACTATAAATACCTATTTGGCAACCTTTTCTAAAAGGTTGGCTCCCGGCAGGGCCGCCGGCGGCTAAACTATCGCCGCACGTCCTCTGGTAGCAAGGGTGACGCAAAAACACCGTGAAAACGGGTTACATCACAGCGACATTTTTTAAAATGTGTGCCTCTATTTTTACCGGAGCCCGAAAAACCCGACTATACCGCAGACCAGAGCCCCTCATCGGATACCATAGCGTACCCCGCCCTCTTCAGCCTCATGAGGTGTTTTTCAAGCATGCACTTCTCCCAGAAGAGCACAAAGATACTGGGATGATGGGCATAGATAATCTTCATCTTCGCCAGGGCGTGAATCGTCATGGGGTGATCCTGAAGGGCCGCCAGCACCCTCTCCTCCCGCTGAAAGATACGCGATTTAAATTCAGATAGGACCGATACCGAGGAGCCGTTATAGACCTTTCGGCTGTGGGAGGTCACCAGGGTCTTTGGTTTAATGGCGATGAGCCGGTCAAGGGAGGTCAGGAAATCATCGATATCGGCATCCGGATCGGCATAACACGGCCCCACCGCCGTAAGGCAGATATCCCCGGAAAAGAGAATCTCCTCCTCGGGTAAAAATAGGGAACAATGCCCCGAGGTGTGGCCCGGTGTGTGAAGAACCTCCATCCGGGTATGGCCACAATCGATCACATCGCCATCGGAGAGGGTCTCATGCACGGGCCTACAGTCGTGGAGCCCCTGGGGTTGTACAGGCAAATCTGCCAGATAATCCTCATAGCACCCGTCCATAAAGCGATCCCAGCCGCTGCTGGCCACGGAAAGAGCCACATCGTCCATGACCCCTTTCTCCCGGGCATGGGCACACACCGTGGCACGAGGAAAACGACCATTGCCCTTCACATGATCGATATGACGATGGGTGTTGACAATAAGTGCCACACTCTCCGGTTCAATATCCGCAAGGGCCTTCCCCCCACCGGTCTCCACAAGAACCGGCCGCTCCCCCTCGATAAAGAGACAATTGGACGATCCAAACCCTGTATTCACCCTCAGGGAGACCCCGTTTCCTAAAGCAACAATCATTGTCTAAACACCCCACCCCGCATCGTCTGCGGTCTTCACATAAAAAATCGACACGCCATCCAGGCCCAGACGATGAACCCACGGCTCCTCTATTTTTTTACCGATCGTTCACAAAATAGCCATCCTACCGAAACTATCATCACGAATCAATGTTTTGACGACCACGCAACTAAAATCCCCTGTTGCCAAACAAAGGGTTCCTATTATAGATTCATGCCATTATTTACCCCTTCCCCTCGACGAGGTCTCCATGAACAATCCGGTATCGAAGGCACTGGCCCTTGGCCTTCACTTTATCGCCTATATCCCCCTTGCAGGGGTCACCCTCTCCATTTTTATGGAGATTAAAATCCTGATCCTCCAAGGGATCGCCCTGGTCAGGGACGGAGGCTGGACCTGGATAGGACTCCACCAATCCATGGACCTCGATTTTCTCCAGCTGCTCTTGGACGAACACCTCTCCCCCGTTCGCCACACGCTCATCCCCGTGGCCGCCAAGCTCGCCAACACCCCCGCACTATGGGTCTTCCCCTGCACAGCCCTCATATTTCTGGCCCTGGGAAAAGGCATCCAACGCCTGGCCCAAAGGCTGGAGTAAAATCGGGGGTGACGATCCTGCTCAAAAAGAAAGCGTATAGGGTCAAAGTGACCAAGAAATGGGCCTCCGGCGGCCAGGGAATAAATCCCCTGGACCCCAAGTGTGTGACTGTAACGGACCGTTGGTCCGTTACAGTCACTATAAAAACCTGTTTGGCAACCTTTCCAAAAGGTTGGTTCCCGGCAGGGCCAAGCGAGGCATAACTAAATAGTTACGAGCGCCTTTTTATTTTCACCCCTCCAGAATATACCCACGGGCCAGATCGGCGAAGGCACGGACCTGGGCCTCAGCCCAGGCGACATCCTTACCCAGCTCTTCAGCCATGAGGGCAGCCACAGATGGCGACGCCTCCACGGCGGCCCGGGCGTCTAAAATCAGGGCGCGGGTACGCCGTGCCAGGAGATCTTCCACGGTGCGGGCCATCTCATGACGCGTGGCCCAGACCACTTCGCACCGGCGATAGGGAAGCCGTTCGTGGATCGGCTGGACCAGGTCGGGTCTCTCCTTTTCCATGCGTTTCATCAGGCGCGCATCGCTGCCATAAAGGGCGTAAGGGGCATTGCCCGCGTCATCGGCCGACCAACCATGAAGATTAAGATACTCCGTCCGAGAGGGGCGATGGGGAAGTCCGGCCACCCTTAAGGCCTGGTCCACAACATCCTGCCCCATCTTTCGATAGGTGGTCCACTTGCCACCGGCGATGGTGATGAGTCCCGAGGCGGAGACCTCCAAATGGTGATCCCGAGAGAGAGCCGCCGTCTTCTTGGCACCGGTGGTCCCGATGAGGGGGCGCACGCCGGCAAAGATACTGAGCACATCTTTTCTCTGGGGATTTTTCGTGAGGTATCGGGCGGCGTGGGTGAGGAGAAAGGCGATTTCCGCCTCCTGGGGCACAGGCTCCATAATAGGTCTCTCAAGGGGCGTATCCGTGGTCCCCACGATGACCCGGCCATGCCAGGGCACGGCGAAGAGCACCCGGCCATCATCGGTCTGGGGCACCATGACGGCACTCTCCCCGGGAAGAAAAGAGGCGTCAAGAACGATATGCACCCCCTGACTGGGAACGATGAGAGGGGCATGGGTGGCATCATCCATCTGGCAGATATCATCCACGAAGATACCCGTGGCATTGATCACACAACGCCCCTTAATCTCATACCCCTCACCACTCTCCCTATCCATGGCCTGGACCCCGGTGACAAGCCCCCGGCTCTTTAAAAGGCCCGTCACACCCATGCCGTTTATCAGACACCCCCCATGATCTGCAGCAGTCAGGGCCAGGGTCAGAGCCAGGCGGGCGTCATCAAACTGCCCGTCGTAATAGATCACCCCCCCTTTTAACTCGTCAGGCTCAAGGGTGGGAATCCGCTCAAGGGTCTCCTCCCGACTCAAGTGTTTGGAGGGCTTAATCCCCAATTTTCCGGCCAGCATGTCGTAAAATTTCATACCGATGCCATAAAAAGGGCCTTCCCACCAGCTGTAGTTGGGCACGATAAAGGATTGATGATGCACCAGATGGGGGGCGTTGTGAAAGAGCAGACCCCGTTCGTGAAGGGCTTCCAAGACCAAACTAATATTGCCCTGCTGAAGGTAGCGAACACCGCCATGGATCAGCTTTGTACTACGGCTGGAGGTGCCTTGAGAAAAATCGGCCTGCTCCAAAATGAGGGTGGAAAAACCGCGTGATGCCGCTTCCACAGCCACCCCAAGCCCTGTGGCTCCGCCTCCCACCACAATCACATCCCATATCCGTTCCCGATCCTTGACTTGAGAAAACATCTCGTCTCTATTCATGACCCCTCCCGGCCTACCGGCCCATCACCTGTGATGATAAAATACCAAGGTCCTCATTATGTGCACTTACCGGAGAAATATCGCCTCGGCCCTCAGCAGCCGAAGGCTGCTAACCTAAATGATTGGCTTAAAAAAGCCCCGCACTTTTTCGTACGCAAAATAGCCTGCCATCGAACCATCATTTTATGCTATAGTGTCAGAGTGTTGCGGCAGATGCGGCCCCGCGACCCGACTCTCTTCCCTCCGACTGTCCGCCCCTTTTTTTCTCCCCATGGCCGATACCCCGACCGAGTCACTTTAGGTCGCCGCATTCACAAAAGCCCAATACCGTAAACGTAACTATTCAGCTGTGCCTCCGCGGGTCACTTTTTAAAAAAGCGTCACAAAAACGTTTCGATGACAGAAACGCATGCCTGCAAGATGTTTTTTGTAGCGAATGTGAAGGGCGAAAGGCCCTTCACATTCAAAAACCTGGGGTCCAGAGGATTTATTCCCTGGCCGCTGAAAGCTCAGTTTTTAAGCCCACTTTAACCATAGAAGGCACACGCTGAATCGTTATAAAAACAAAGCCCACGCCCATCTGCCACAATGACGATAGACTCAGAATAAAGGGAAGACCATGGATAAACAAAACCACCTTAAAACCCTCACCGAAACACTGATCCAAGCGCTTCGAAAAGAGATCTCCCCCGAAGAGGAGATGTGCCATTTTCTGGAGTCAACCTTTGCCATCACCACCCCCGACGATCTGCGCCTCTTTTTAAACGATCCGGAGAATACCGACCGGGATATGCTCTTTGAACTCCTCTTCTTCCCCAATCGCCAGACCAAATTAGACTTAGAGACCCTCTTCATCGAGACCCACTGCGGCAAAAACGACGAAAGGGCCCTCATCGAGGCGGTCTGCACGGAGAGTATCACCACCGAAGTCAGGTTCAAAGGCAGCGACCCTGTCTCCATAACCCTTCCCCGGGAGAGTATGGTGCTCTTTATCAAACGCCTCAACATCACGGCCAACCCACCAGAGAGTGTGGTCACGACGGCCCGTACTTACCTCTCGAAGGGCAGAGATACCCTCTTTTTCGTTCTACTTCGTGGCGAAAAAATACGCTGGAGCGATGAGACCACCGGATTTGTCAACCGGCTCCTGGAGGGTCTCTCCTCACGGGGTAAAGACTTAGAGACCCATCTGGTCACGGCCCTCATCACCTTAAGCTCCTTTACCGGTCACTATACCCTTCAAGAGCACTTCATGATCATCCGTCAAAATCTGGAGGCAGCGGCAGAAAAAGCGCACCAGTTCGAAACGGGACTCAAAACCCTCACCATGGAGACCATGATGATGCAGGGGATGATTGGTCCCTCTCACTCTGAAGAGGAACTTCACCAGAAAATAGGTGTCATGGATACCCTCATAATCAAAGGATTCGGCGTGGATCCCACACTTCTGGATCCCGTCCAGGTGGACTTGGGAGATTTCTCAGGCAGTGACGGGGTGACGGGCATATTCAAAGCCATGAGCTGAAAACAGGGCCGGGGGGAGGGGCCACCCATAAGACACGATAAAGGCCCCGGAGTGCCCCTTCGGCCACGCGTAAAAGAGGCCTTCCGGGAAAAGGGGCGGAAGGTATGTAAAAAAAGCAGACCAAGGAGTGCGCTTTACCCCTAAGAATCCGGGTAAAGCGCATTCGTCTTTCATCCAAAGCATACAGGGGGGGACTTTACGCGCCCTCACTCGGGCAATACGGCATCACCGAAGACTCGGCTCCAGATAGCCCCCAGCCGCCAAGGCATCGGACACCTCCTGGCTGAACTCCGCAATCAACAGGCTCAAGGCGTGACTACGGGCGGCTGGGCCCTCTCCCACCACCCTTCCGCTAAGAGAGGTATGTCGCCTGAAAATAACCCCATCATCCCCATCTTTTGCCCCCCATCGCAAATCAAAAACGGCCTCCCCTCTCTCATTGGTATCGAAGCGCACCACATCCATAAAAACACGCATGGACCGGTGCTCTTCTGGAGGCTCAAAGGGGTAGAGAGCCATCGTCTCCACACCCATTAAGCGAGAGAGATTCTCCCCCACCACCCGGGCGATATTCTCATCTAAGGGCTCTGCCCAACGATGGTACTCCATAAAGTGAAGTACCCCATCGCCATGACGTACCCCCATCTGGGGACGCCCCAGATGAGATGGCATAAGCACCGGCCCCACCACTAAGTACACCGGAGGCACCTTAATCTGGACATGTGCCACGGAGATAGATTCGGGATAGAGCAGATGATAGGTCAGCTCCGGGGAAGAGACGGCACACCCCGTCATCCATGATAATAGACTAAAAAGAGCGATATAACGAATTTTCAATTGATTCATCTCCAGTGAGTATCGATCATCGCTTCCCTTTGCCAAAAACCAGGGCTTCGGGATGCCGTTCGATATAATCGGCCAACCCCCGCATGGAGCGGGAGGCTTCAGACACATCGCCGATCATGCGTTGAAGGCGATACGTAATGGCGGACTCTTTGCCAAAACTTCCCTCCAGGCTCTCTAAGGTCTTCTCGACACGAGCCATCATAGACTGCGATACAAGAGCCATCTGTTCCAAGAGCTCCAGGGTCTGGGCCACCCCTTCATCGGAGCGTGCCACAAGCTTCCGGGTCTCTTGGGCGGCCCCTTCGATGGCATGGGCCATGGGGTCGATCACCTCCCTCGCCTCTGTCATCAATCCTTTAAATTCTTCAATCGCCCCGCTCACATTTTCTAGGGTGTGCTTATCCTCGGCCGACGCAATAATACGATCGATGGACTCCACCGCAGAGACAACGCGATCCACAATCGCCTCCACGGGAATGCTCTCCATGGCCTTGGAGAATTCGGCAATATCGGAAAGAATGGTGGGAAGCTCCATCACTTCCTTGTTCTTCTCATTAAAAATGTAGGATTTATCTGGATGAAAATTGATGTCCACATAGAGCATTCCCGTCAGCAGGCTGTCTATCTTCAGCTGAGCCCGCAGCCCTCGGCGAATGAGCTCACGTCTGAAATCATCTTCATCCATAGAGCCCAGGCTCCGCTCCACCTCGGCCCCGTAATCCATAAGGGAAATTCGGTTCGTATCCACCTCGACATAGACCGGGGTACAAAAGGAGAAATTTTTACTGTCAAAAACGAGATCGATGCCCGTCACCTTCCCCACCCTGACCCCCATAAGACGAACGGGTGCACCCACATCAAGGCCCTTGAGGGAGTCCTCAAAGTAGAGAACGTAACGCTCCTTCTCTTTAAAGTAATCGCCCGTGCCAAAAAAAATGATCAGCCCTGCCGCCAGAAGCATGGCCCCCACGGCAAAGGCCCCGATGATAGCCTGTCTTGCTTTCTGCTTCATAGTGACTTCCACTCCTTGGTTTCCCCCCTTTCAGAACACATCTCCCCCCGCGTCAAAAATCGAATCACCCGGGGATCTGTGGAACGTGAGAGGAGCTCTGTGGGGTTTCCCGAAGCGATCATGGTCCGTGAATCGGCATCGAGAAAAACGCCATCGGTACCGATGGCAAAGATACTGGCCAATTCATGGGTCACCACCACAATGGTGGTCCCGAAGGAGGCCCGAAGTTCAAGAATTAAATCGTCTAAACGACGCGCGCTAATGGGGTCGAGGCCGGCAGAGGGTTCATCAAAGAAGAGAATATCCGGGTCCAAGGCCATGGCCCGGGCCAGCCCGGCCCGTTTCTTCATCCCTCCGCTGATCTCGGCCGGAAGATGCGCTTCGAACCCCGAGAGCCCCACCAGGGATAATTTAAACATCACCAGATCATAAATATCAGAGCGACTGTAATCACTGTACTGCTGAAGGGGCAAGGCGATGTTCTCAAAAAGGGTCATAGAGCTGAAAAGGGCCCCACCCTGATAGAGGATCCCAATGCGTGCCATAATCGCCGACCGCTCCTTCGAGGAGGCGTCATACAAGGAGGTGGGGCCATAAAACACCCCCCCGGAGAGAGGCTCTTTTAATCCCACCAGATGTCGTAGGAGGGTACTCTTCCCGCATCCACTGCCCCCCATGATAATAAAAATAGCCCCCTCTTCCACCTCAAAATTGAGGTGTTCTTGGATTACACGCTCACCATAGGCCATGGTAAGATCGGTCACACTAAGATGGGGCACGTCGTCGTCTCCTTTTCACTCTTTTTCAGCCACACTATTTCATAAAAATACCGCTTTCGAGGTGTTTTTGCCTAAAGTGGCTTCACCACCCTCGTCGCCGGATTAAAGAGACCTTGGTTGGCCCTGCCGGAAGCCAATCTTTTACAAGAGGTTGCCAAACAGATTTTTATAGTGCCCATGATGGGCACAAACTTGGGGTCCAGGGGATTTATCGTCGCGCCGCCGGAGTCTATGCGGCGAAAGCTTACCTCCGGTGGCCCTGCCGGGAGCCAACCTTTTGCAAAAGGTTGCCAAACAGATTTTTTATCGTGACCATGACGGGCCTTTGGGCCGTCATGGTCACGAACCTGGGGTCCAGGGGCCCTGGCCCTGGCCGCCGGAGGCATGTTTCTTGGTCACTTTAACCATAGAAGGCATCATAAACACTCGCAATAGCAGCATTTTGACCATAACACAAAGCGATGAATATAACTTTTAGGTATTACACCCCGAGTATGCTGGTCACCACCGCAATCACCCCGTCGATGAGGACCAGCCCCACAATGGATGAGACTACGGCCCGAGTGGCCGCATCCCCAACATCCAGGGCACTTCGACCACACCGCATACCATGATAACATCCGGCCAACGCGATAATCACACCGTACAGACCACTTTTTAAAATGCCGTGCATAAACTGCGTCATCCCCACGGCCGCCCGGGTCTCGTTCCAGTACTGCATCCAAGAGATATCCAGCATCCCCACGCCGATGGCCATGCCCCCGCCTATCCCCAAAAAAATAGCGTAGAGGCAGAGCAGGGGCAGCATGATCACCAGGGCGAGCATCCGGGGCACCACGAGAAAATCCACGGGATTAAGGCCCATTGTGGTTAAGGCATCCACCTCTTCATTCACCTGCATGGTTCCGATCTGGGCGGCAAAGGCGGCTCCGGTGCGACCAGCCATGATAATACCGGCCATCATCGCCCCCATCTCCCGGGCCATGCCGATGCCGACGATATCGGCCACATAGATCTGGGCCCCGAACATCTTGAGCTGAACCGACCCCACAAAGGCAAAGATCACCCCAATAACGATGCTGATAAGAGAGACGATGGGAAGGGCAGATGCCCCACAATCCTGGAGATGAAGGAGAAAGTCATCACGCCGGAGAGATCCCCTCCCGCACACCACGCGGACCAGAGCAAGAATCACCTCCCCCAAAAAGGAGAGAAAGTCCATCACCCCCCAGGCTATCTCTCCCACCCTTTGCCCCACACGCATCAGAAAAGAGGTATGTGAGGGGCCATCTCCGCCGTCCACGACTTTCCCTTGAGCGGCCAAAGCCATAAGCCGATACATCCCCTCTGGCAGCCCCTGACTCTCCACCACCGCCCCGCGAGCCTCCAGGGCCTCTACCAGGGTCGTGACAAAGACGGCCCGGTCCGGAGTGACGCCAGGGGCCAGAAAGAGAGATCACCCCTTCCCCCTCTTCCAGAGTAATGGTGATGCCACCTTGTTCACCCATATTGATGCCTCTCAATTTAAAAATAAAAAAATAGCGAATCATAGCGGCGAGTCCCTCCTCTAAAGCAAGGGATAATCTACTAAAATACGAATCCATTCTGTAGCGAATATAAAAGGTATTGGACTCTTAACCATTCAATAAATATGAGGCCTCGAAGATAGCAAAATCTGATGTGACAAACCGTTTTTAGAAAAAAATTCGAGTTCCCCTAAAGGTGAACGTGTTCGACTCACCTTGGCATATAAGGCATTTTTTCAATCGACCCCACACGACTAATAAGGAGAGTATCACTTACACTGCAGTCCAAATAAATAATGATAAAATCACTTTATATTGTATTGATAAAAAAACGCTATTAAATTATATTTAAATATATATTATACAGCTAACCATTGTATATTCCAGAGATATATAAAACGACGTGCCAGCACCCCTCTCCTGAGAAAACCCCGCCCCACTTAATTTTGTCTCTATGACACGGCCTTAAATGAACTTAGAGCCGTGTGTAGTATAATCACGCAATTTTTTCCATAACGCAGCCACCACACGCTAAAGGTCGACCATAAAAATAGCCACCCATTCCACAACGTCACCCAAGACCACAACTTCTACCCTGAAATAATCACATAAGTCATAAAGACGGATAAAAATCCAATATATACCCATCGCAAGGGGTGATAACCGCCCATGCAGAGACATGATATAAAATGGTAATATTTTCAATAACTCTCATAGAGAGAGATGAATCGATTGTATAATGGACATCTGAAATAAATAGAGAAATTCATGACTTTTTATAAGAGATAATCAAATGTCGCATAAAACGACCACCCATTCCAAATGGAAAGGAGCCTTTTTTGCACTCATCTTACCTTCATAAAAAGCGTGTGGTGAAAAAAAATATATCTCTGATAGCTTGTCATTTCACACCCAAATGGAACCTTCACCGGATGCGTTCATATTTTGCTTTTTTTATAGGACTCTTTATTCTCTTGGGGGCCTCTTCAAACGCAGTATGGGGAGGGGAAGTGACCATTGAATGGAAAACAAATAGTGCCGCATCTTATTATATTATATATATAGGTACGACTTCTGGAAACTATACTCAAAACAGTAAAAGAATTCCCCAACCAGACCCCATAACTCAAAATTCAATGAGTTATACTATAAATAACCTTGCCATGGGTCAAACTTACTATTTTACCGTCAAAAACTTTGACTCTTCAGACCAACCTTTAAACTTTTCCGATGAAGTATCCACAAAGATAGGATATTATAATAGCAGTAGTCCTCCCATTGCCAATGCAGGCATAGACCAAATCATCCCTGAATCAACAGACCCCTCCTCCCTCGTTACCTTAAATGGCAATGCATCCCACGATACAGATGGATCCATTATTAATTACGAATGGACCCGCGTCGACATAAGCCCAGGTTTTACAATCTTGCTTGAAGACTCCAATACAGCATCCCCCACATTTACACTCCCAACCGTAACATCAGACACTGTATTTTTATTCAAACTGACCGTCACCGATAATAATGGGACCAAAGACTCTGACCACGTTCAAGTTACCGTCACCAACGTCAACCGGGTACCCATCGCCCGAGCGGGCACCGATCTC
>JABXKT010000123.1 GCA_013619155.1 Desulfobacteraceae bacterium | reverse complement strand
CCAGAAAAAAGCCTCCCGAGGATCGTTCCACGGCAATAGAGACCCCCCTTTCTCCTTTGTTTTCAAGTCGTTGTTTATATTTCGTCCACCCCCTCCCCTCCCCCTTGAAACCTTGACGCAAATCGCATCCGAATCTGATATAATGCCCTTTTATTGCATAAATCCCCTCCGTCAATAAAGATGAGGACTATACTTACTTTTCTAAGGAGTACCCATGAAAAAAGGCACACTGATCCACCCTGACCTCAGCCATGCTGTGGCACGACTCGGCCACATGGACAGCCTCTGTGTCTGCGATGCCGGACTGCCCATCCCGCCTGAGACAACACGCATAGACCTGGCCTTAAGCCCCGGCATACCCTCCTTTCTCGATACAGTCAGGGCCATACTCACCGAGATGACCTTAGAGTGCATTGAGATGGCCGAAGAGTTCCCAGAGAAAAGCCCGGCCCTCCATGAGGCCTTCATCGCCCTTCTCAAGGAGGAGGAGAAGAGCCTTGGAAAAGAGATCCCCATTCTCTACATTCGCCATGAAGCCTTTAAATTGGCCACCAAGCGATGCCGGGCCGTGGTGCGCACCGGTGAATTCACCCCGTACGCCAACGTGATCCTCAAGGCAGGTGTCACCTTCTAAAAATTAAGAGCCCGTGTGAGGATTGACCGATGCCTCGGTTGGCCTCGTTAACCATAGAAGGTCATGCGGCGAACGCTTACCTCCGGTGGCCCTGCCGGGGGCCTTTGCTTTTACAAAAGGTTGCCAAACAGGTTTTTATCGTGAGTGTAACGGACCAACGGTCCGTTACACTCACACACCTGGGGTCCAGGGGATTTATCTCCTGGCTGGGCATGTCGATTTAATCGGAAAAGCGCCTATTTTAACCGTTTGCACCCCCCATGGCAGTTACAAAATTAGAGATACGTACGGATCGTACCCCCCTAATGCCTTAGGACGCTGATAAAAAATAAATGCCTGAATCCCATAAGAATATCGCTGTGATTTGCCCCGAGGTACGAGGGGTAAAGCGCTGCGGTTACTCGCTTTCGAGGTGGCTCACCTCGCCGCCGGAGGCATGTTTTCTGGTCAATTTAGCCATAGAGAGCGGCTGAATAGTGATCCCGCCCTCTCTTCTATTTATGGTGGGCGCGCATCGAAAAAAGGCATAAAAAAAGCCCCCGGCATAAGATGCCGGAGGCTTTTTTAAAAAGAGATCAATCGGTTGGCGGCACGAATCAGGATTTAAACCACCAGCGCTGGGCGGCACGAAATCCATCGAGTTCCCAGTTGACGGCCGGTGTGTCGAAGCCAATTTTCTGGCTGGCCGCAGCGATATCCGTGCCAAAGACAGGGACGATCACCCCACCCTCATCGCGAACCAGACGCTGCATCTCTCCATACTGGGCTTTGCGTTTTACCTCGTCCAGCTCACCTCTGGCCGTCACGAGTAGCTCGTTAAATCGCCTGTGCTTCCATTTACTGTCATTCCAGGCGGCATTTTCGGCATAGGCGGTGGAGAACATCATATCCTCGGTGACACGTCCGCCCCAAAAGCAGGCGCAGAAAGGTTTTTTCGTCCAGACGTTACTCCAGTAGCCGTCGTTGGGCTCCCGCACCACATTGACATCGATCCCCGCCCTGGCGGCACTCTCTCGAAAGAGAATCCCGGCATCCACGGCCCCTAAAAAGGCCGCATCGGCGGTATGAAAATCCACCTTCAGTCGATCCATACCGGCTTTTTTAAGATAATACTTCGCCTTATCGGCATCGTAGACGCGCTGGGGGAGGTCTCCGGCGTGATACCGGTTTCCGGTACTGATGGGATGATCGTTGCCCACCACGGCATACCCTCGAAAGACAGCATCGACCAGCTGCTGACGATCCACGGCGTGTTTAAGGGCCATACGCACATTGTTGTCACTGTAGGGTGCCGTATCCGTACGCATCACAAAGGTGTAGTGCCTATAGCCGTTCTGCTTAACAAGCTGAATATTGGGCATGCGCTCTAAGAAACGAAGGGTCTTTAATTCACACCGGTTGATGAGATCCACCTGACCGGTTTTAAGGGCGTTGGTGCGGGCATTGATATCGTTGATACCAATCGTCTCCACCTCGTCAAACCAACCCCTGTCCTCTCTAAAGTAATCGGGATTTCGCACGGTGAGACTGCGAACCCCCGGCTCGAAACTCTTTAAACGGTAGGCACCGGTAAACACCCCATCGGTACCATCGCTGCCTTCGGGCACGATCACCAGATGATAATCGGTGAGAATATAGGGAAAATCGGCATTGGGAGTGGCCAGCTCAATACGAAGGGTGTAGGCATCCTCTTTGACAATGCTCTGAATCGGCTTGACAATGGGTTTGGCCGCCGAGGTACTACTCTTCCCCCGGTGAATATTGATGGAGTGAATCACATCATCGGCGGTCATAGTCTTGCCGTTGTGAAAAGTCACCCCTTTTCGTAGCCGAATCAGCCAGGTGCTGGCATCGGCCGAGGACTCGATACTCGATGCGAGTTCGGGAACTGCCTGCCCGGCATTGTCAATTTCCATCAGGCTGTTGCCCAGCTGGCCGTACACCAGGGTCTGCATCATCATATCCGTTAGCACGGCCGGTGAGAGGGTATCGGTGGTGGACGCACCCCCCATCCCCACACGCAAGCGCCCCCCTCGCTTCGGTCCTTCGGCAGCTCTGGCCCCCTTCGGAAAAAAAGTAGGGGCGACCGCCATGGCCATCCCGGCAATCACGGCACGCCGCATAAACTCACGGCGCGATATGCGCCCTTTCGTATAAAGGGACTCCAACTCATTTAATTTTTGCATAACGCGTCACTGAATCCTTCAATTTCCGTACTTAAATTAATGGGAAAATGTCCTCTTCGGTGGTTCGCCTTACATCCCATAACGGGAACGGCTGTCTAAGCGACAGGAGAAAACAGGCGCAAAAATACCGCTAGGGCCCTGCCGGAACCACACATCTGATCCATATATTTTAAACGTGATCTCTGAAAAGTCACGAATCGCCCAAGGCCCCTTCCCTTTTGAGGCTCAGTAAAGCCCCAAAAAAGAGAGATGGGAAGGCCCTTAAGCGACGCTGCCTTCGAGGTAATTATCGAGCCAGTCGGTATCCATCTCGGGCACGGAGGCGAGAAGCTTTTCGGTGTAGGCATGATGGGGAGGGGTCAGCACTTCAGAGCGGGGACCTTGCTCCACAATACGGCCTTTAAACATCACCACCACCTCATCGGCGATGGCCTTGACGGTGGTAAGATCGTGGGTGATAAAAAGATAGGAGACCCCCAACTCATTTTGAAGGCGCTGCAGAAGTTTTAACACAGATTCCGCCACGAGGGGATCCAGGGCCGAAGTCACCTCATCACAGATGATGAGATCGGGCTTGGCGGCCAGGGCACGGGCGATACACACCCGCTGTTTTTCGCCCCCAGAGAGTTCTGAAGGGTACCGATTTATATAGGATTCCGGAAGTTCCACCATGGTGAGGAGTTCTCGAACCCGCGCCTCGATGGCCTCTTTTTCCATCCCAAAATAGAAGGAGAGGGGCCGGCCGATGATCTGCAAGAGAGTATGGCACGGGTTGACTGCCACATCGGGCATCTGATAGATCATCTGGAGGCGCCGCAAGGTCTCCCGGTTCCGCTGTGAGGTTTTCGGCTTGAGCAGGTCATCTCCGAATCGAATCCGTCCTTTGGTGGGGGGTAAAAGCCCTGTGATCACGCGGGCCAGTGTGCTCTTACCACTGCCCGATTCACCCACCACGGCCACGGTCCGCCTCTTCCCCACATGGAGAGAAATATTTTTAAGAACCCGCTCTCCCTTCTTGTAACCGGCCGTCACACTATCGACCTTTAAAATCGTCTCCCCACCCTTCTCCCCTTTGCGCGGCCGCGCATGGTTGAGTCGTACGGAGATCAGCTCCTGGGTGTAGCTCTCTTTGGGCTCATCGAGGAGCATCTCCGCCTCCCCCTCTTCCACGAGGTTTCCGTCTTTGAGCACCATAATACGGTCGGCCATCTGGGCCACTACGGCCAGATCGTGGCTGATGTAAATCGCCGCAGTATTCTTGTCCCGGATCACATCCCGAATGGCGGCCAAAACCTCAATTTGGGTGGTCACGTCAAGGGCTGTGGTGGGCTCATCGAAGATGATAATATCGGGGTCTGCGGCCATGGCCATGGCCACCATAGCCCGTTGAAGCTGCCCCCCGGAGACCTGGTGGGGATATCTGCGTCCAATCTCTTCCGGATGGGGGAGATTCAGGCGATCGTAGAGCTTCACCGCCTTTTTCTCGGCTCGGGCCTTTCCGGCGATACCGTGCTGGAGGGGCACTTCCGTAAACTGACGGATAAGGGTATGGGCCGGGTTAAAGGAGGCCGCCGAACTCTGGGCCACGTAGGCAATGCGGGTCCCCCATAATTTTCGCCGTGCCGAGGCATTCATCGTCAGCAGATCCATACCGTCAAAGACAATGGACCCTTCAGTCACGGCACATCCGGAACGGATATACCCCATGGCGGCAAGGCCCAAGGTGGATTTCCCCGCCCCGGACTCGCCAATAAGCCCCAGAACCTCGCCCCGTTTGAGGGTCAGGTCGATGCCATGGATAATCTCATCTTTCCCACCGGCAATGTGAATATTTTTCATGGTCAGCAGATCGTCGTTTTTTCTCTTTTTGTTCATCAACATAAGATATCTCCTTCAAAATAGACGCATCCGGCCATGGTGAGGATGAATCACCATAGAAAGCGTCTCAGCCTTACCGGATGCGTCTCTACCCGTCGCCTAATGCGCGGATTTGGACTGCAGGTTCAAAAGCCAGTCCACCACCAGGTTGACCCCGATGGTCAACAGGGCAATCACCGACGCGGGCCACAGGGCTGCGGGGATACCAAAGGTAATGGCACCAGCGTTCTCCCTCACCATACTGCCCCAGTCTGCGGCCGGTGGCTGAAAGCCAAGCCCCAAAAAACTCAAAGCGCTGATGAAGAGAAACACGAAGCAGAATCGCATGCCAAACTCGGCGATGAGGGGCGGCATCGTATTGGGTAAAATTTCCCGGCGCATCACCCACCAGAAACCCTCCCCTCGTAGGCGAGCCGCCTCCACATAGGGCATGACCTCCACATCCATGGCAACGGCTCGGACCAGACGAAACACCCGGGTGCAGTCCAGAAGGGAGAGAACCACCACAAGTACCGTCGTCGATGACCCCATCACCGAAAGGACCATAAGGGCAAAAATAAGGGGGGGAAAGGCCATCACAATATCCACGATGCGTCCGAGGACCTGATCCACCCACCCCTTCATGGTAGCCGCCGCAAGCCCCAGGATTGTTCCGGAGAAAAAGGCGATAAAGGTGATCAAAAGTGCCACACCGATGGTATTTCGAGCGCCGTAGACAATGCGTGTAAACATATCCCGACCGATATGATCCGTACCCAACAGGTGGATCGTGCTCATGGGAAGCCACACATCGCCCACCACTTCGGTCTCTCCAAAGGGGGCAATGGCGGGAGCCAGACAAAAGACCCCCAGGTTCAATAGAATCACAACGAGTCCAAAGAGGGCGCTGAGAGGCATCCGTTTTAAAAAATTAACTAACTGGTTCATCAATCCCCCTATTGCGGATGCCGCAGACGCGGGTTACTCATCATGGCCAAAACGTCTGCCGTGAGGTTCAGCCCCACATACGTGACGGCAAAAATCAGACCACTGGCCTGCACCACGGGTAAATCCCGTTTGGAGACCGAATCCACAAGGAGCTGACCCAGCCCCGGATAGACGAAGACCACCTCCACCACCACCACGCCCACCACAAGATAGGCAAGGTTTAAGGCGATCACGTTAATAATGGGTGCCAGGGCGTTGGGCAGGGCGTGATTGAAGATAATACGCCACTTTGAAATCCCTTTGAGGCGGGCCATCTCAATAAAAGGCAGATCCAACACATTGATAATGGCGGCCCGGGTCATGCGCATCATATGGGCCAGAACCACGAGGGTAAGGGTCACACAAGGAAGGGTGATGGTATGCAGTTTAACCATCAGGGGCATATCGCGGGTAATGCTGGAGATACTGGGGAAAAGTGCAAATTTAACCGATAAAAGAGTAATAAGAATATACGCCACAAAAAATTCAGGAAAAGAGATGGCGGCCAGGGTCGAGATGGATAGACATCGGTCCAGCCATGTATCCCGATACAAGGCGGCAAGCATGCCCAGAATAAGGGCCAGAGGAATGGCCACAAGGGCCGTTGTTCCGGCAAGAAACAGGGTGTTCTTAAACCGCCAGCCGATAAGCTCGCTGATGGGTTTCCCACTGGCCAGAGAGTTTCCCAACTCCCCTTGCATCACTTCTCCAAGCCAGGTAAAATAACGAGTATGGGCCGGAAGATCGAGTTTTAATTCGGCACGAAAGGCCGCCACTGTTTCCGGCAGGGCATTTTGCCCCAAAACGGCTTCGGCCAGATCGCCAGGAAGAGCCTCTACCCCTACAAAGATAAGACCGGAGATCACGAGAAGGGTCCCCAGGCCAATGGCCAATCTCTGGCCCACCATCTTAAAAATTGGATTTTTAATAAACCACGTCATAACACGTGTCATGCGGCCCCCATAATCCATACCCATTGTTCTTTAAAAAAAGCGGGCGATGCATGACAAAAGATTCGGGCTTGACCGAACCCCCTCTCTCCTTTCTCTTATGATTACAAAAGGGGCGACAACGAGCGCCCCCCTCCTTACATTCATCGCCTGGATCTGACGACAAAACGCTAAAGACAACGATCCTTTTCTCTCTCTTCTCTTCGATACCCATTCATAGGTGCTTAGAGCGGCCATCCGGATGCCCGATTTTTTAAAAAAAACGAGCCCGGCAAAGGGTGTTTAAAAGCACACACATCGATCACCCCAAAGACGAAGGGGATGTGCCCCAAGATACGAGGGATAAGATGCATCGGCACCTTGCCCCTCGACCCCGAAAGGTATTTTAATACGCTCAGATAGAGGCTTTTTTTACGATTTAAACCACCAGCGCTGGGGGGCCCGCATACCGTCAAGCTCCCAGTTCACCGCAGGCTTATCGAATCCTAATTTTTTACTTGCCGCAGCGATATCCATGCCGAAGGCGGGGATAATGGTTCCCCCCTCATCCCTTACCAATCGCTGCATCTCGCCATACTGACTTCTACGCTTTGTCTGATCCAGCTCACCCCGAGCCGCCACCAGCAGTTCATTGAACCGCCTGTTCTTCCAGTGGCTATCGTTCCAGGCCGAGGTCTCGGCATAGGCAGTGGAGAACATCATATCCTCAGTGGTTCTTCCCCCCCAGTAGCAGGCACAGAAGGGCTGCTTCAGCCAGACATTGCTCCAGTACCCATCGTTGGGTTCACGCCTCACCTGCACATCGATGCCGGCCCGGGCGGCACTCTCCCGAAAGAGGACCCCTGAGTCCACGGCCCCAAGAAACGCCGCATCGGCGACACTGAGCACCACCTTCAGGTGGTCGTGTCCCGCTTTTTTAAGGTAATATTTTGCCTTATCGGCATCGTAGGTCCGCTGGGGAATATCGTTAGCGTGATATCGATTCCCGGTGCTGATGGGATGATCGTTCCCCACCACGGCATACCCTCTAAAAACAGTTTTCACCAACTGCTCCCGATCCACCGCATACTTCAAGGCCATACGCACATTGTTGTCACTGTAGGGCGCTTTATCCGTATGCATGGCAAAGGTGTAGTGCTTGTACCCCTCCTGCTTGATGATCTGGATACCGGGCACGCGTTCCAAGAAACGCACCGTCTTCAGTTCACACCGGTTGATCACATCCACCTGACCCGTCTTCAAGGCGTTGGTCCGGGCGTTGGTATCGTTGATGGCGATGGTCTCCACCTCATCAAACCACGCCCTGTCATCTCTGAAGTAGTTGGGATTTCGGACGGCAAGGCTGCGGACCCCCGGTTCAAAACTCTTGAGGGTATACCCACCGGTAAAGATCCCCTCACTGCCATCATGGCCTTCGGGAACGATAATGAGGTGATAATCACTTAAGATATAAGGAAAATCGGCATTGGGCGCCTCCATCTCGAAGCGAACGGTGTAGGCATCCTCTTTGGTCACACTCTGAATAGGCGCCACAAGGGCCTTGGCCACCGACTTACTCTTCGCTCCTCGGTGGAGATTGATGGAGTGGATCACATCGTCTGCCGTCATGGTTTTGCCGTTATGAAAAGTCACCCCTTTCCGTAACCGGAATATCCAGGTCTTGGCATCGGGAGAGGACTCATAACTCTCGGCAAGCTCGGGTACCGCCTGCCCCTCATTGTCAAGTTCCATGAGGCTGCTTCCCAGCTGGCCACACACAAGGGTCTCCATCATCATATCGGTCATCACCGCCGGTACCAAGGTATCGGTAGTGGACGCACCGGCAATGCCCATACGCAGTCGCCCCCCCCGCTTCGGTCCCTGGGCAGCCTGGGCCCCCAAGGGGAAAAGAGTGGGTGCCGCGGCCAATGCAAGACCCATAATCCCAGCACGCCTTATAAACTCGCGTCGTGAGATTTTTCCCCTTCGGTATTGTACATCCAATGCCTTTAATTCTCTCATAGTCCCTACGCTTAAATCCCTTACTCAAAATTATGGTTTAAAAATAGCCTTTCCCTCGGCTCTTCTAAGGCTCAGACAGGAGAGCATCTCCCCCGTTAACATTAATAAGGCAAAGGATCTGATCCATGGCCTCATTGAGCTGCTTCACCTTATCCACCGGCATATGCCCCAGGCCTGAAATCAATTTTGACTCCAGGGGGTCGGGGAGCGCCTGGGACAACTCGAGTCCCTCAGAGGTCAAGACAATGAGCATCACCCGTCGATCTCCCTCTTTACGCACACGGGAGACCAGCTCTTTTTTTTCCAATCGATCGACAAGGCCTGTCATATTGGATGCCGTGACATAAAGGTGACGGCTAAGATCCACCGAAGAGAGGGGACCCAGATGGTACAGGGTGCGAAGGACGTTGCCCTGGGAGCTGGTCAAAGCAAAGCGTTTGCTCTCCTTTGCCCCATCATTTTGCACCACACGGTAAAATCTTCGAATAGATCCCACCATTTTTTTAATTTCTACTTCGTTATCCAACAAACTCCACCTATCTATCAAATATTCTTGATGATTCAGTTCGATACACAACAAAATCTACGTATCTAAAGACGGTAACACACAAACCATCAAGAAACAAATCATCAATACATTGATGATTTAGAAATAGACAATCGATCACTGGAAAGGGAACCCAACACACCCATCATGATAGGAAAAAAAATAAAGCGGGCCCATCGGTCACTAAAAAAGGCAGGAAGGGGCCACCTGAATCATGGATGGCCGATGATAAGGGGGCTTACCCGCCCCGAGGCCTCTCCTTGAAAAACACCCGCTTCCCCAAGAGACCCAGCATAAAAAAAGCCATCAGCACTAAAAAAAGCTGAGGAAACAAGCCAAAAGTCTCCATAAAGAGGCGGTCTTCGAGATCCAATCCGGTCAGGTGAGGGTATTCACGCCCCAAAGGCCCTCTCCGCATGGCAACGATAGCGGCATAAAGCCCCCCCATGAGCCCATACGACATATTGTATGCCAAACCTTTAAAGCTTAAAACCGTGGCCCGAATTTCCGATGCCGCCAGATGATGCAGATAGTGGCTGATAAAAAAAGTCCCCATGCCCATGGCAGCGAAGAGAAAAAGAGCGGGAAAAAGCCCAAAAAAAGGAGAAAAAAAGGTCATCCAGATGAGACTGATGGTGGTCGCGGTAAAAATCACCATCAGGTTAAAAAAAGGGGCATGGGTCTCGGCCAGATGACGGGCAAGCCTCGGCGTCACAACCCCCAAGGCCGCCACAAGTGCCCCGATGACCCCAAAACTCGCCTCGGGGAGGCCAATGGCTCGGTAATACTGACTACTTAAGGTGATCACCATGCGCATCACCCCATCAAAAATCAGACCCGCACCAATGACGGCCAGGGCAAAAGGGGTGGCAAAAATCCAGCGCCCGGCGGCACAGGTCATCTTAAACCCATCACCAATGGATGGACGCTCCGTACCAGCCCTGGGCAGAGGCTCCTCCATGGCCAGGGCACACCCGAGGGTGAGGAACCCCAAAATAAGGGTCATGACCAGGGGAATACGAAGGGTCACCCCCTGGGTCACAACGAGATCAATTCCCAGAAAAGAGAATAGCCGCCCCATTACCTCCGGATCATACATGAGGCCCCCGCTCACCATGGCACCCACAAAGGCCAAGGACTGAACCCTCATCTGTACCTCTAACACCCGCCCCCACTGATTCTCCATCCCCTCATGCTTCAGGGCATCATAGGCCAAGGCTTCATCAGCGCCACTGGCAGATGCCTCGGCCAGGCCACTTAAGATCCGGTTCACCAAAAACATACCAAACAAGAGGGTCCCCCCTCCCCGGGGAGCCACACAGAGAAGAGAGAGTTCCGCCACCATCATGGCCCCGGTGGCTACCAGCAGGTGCCTACGGCCGATGGTATCGGCAAGGGCCCCAGAGGGGACCTCGGCCACAACAATAACGGCGGCCCAGATGGCATTGAGCAGGGCAAACTCGGAGATGGAGAGACCAAAATCCAGAAAGAGAATGGAAAAAACGGGGTAATAAAAACGGGCGGTAAAAAAGAGCCGAAAGGCGATGAAGAGACGGACATTTTTCACGGAAAAAGGGGATCGGTGGGAAGAGATCTTCATGGTGAATCTCCCGGGGTCAGAATCCTCAAGAAGAGAGAGAAAAAAAAAGGGGCCACCATGGACACTATAGTGCTAAGTGAAGGGGAATCTCTCTATCTTCGGACTATACTATGGGGCCCATCACCTGCTTTAAAAAAATAACACGCCAATACTCTGGCCATCTTCCCACAATAGTCCCCACCGGGTAAAGCCTGGGCACCCAATAGGACCCAATCATGGGAATACACCCCATGGTCCACCCTCCCCCACTCTGCTATTTTTTATTATGTTTTATATTTGCCATCTCCCCTCATAAAGTATTCGATTTTTCCAAAAATAAGCAATCAAAAAGCTTATTTGGCGTATACTCAAAAGGCCTAAGCCTCCCCCCACCTCTTTTCTAAAAACCCCCCATTCCAAATTTTTGATAATC
>JABXKT010000011.1 GCA_013619155.1 Desulfobacteraceae bacterium | reverse complement strand
CGCATGGATCTCGCCCAGGGTGATGTCACCGGCCGTCGCTTCGTAGCGGATGTTGCCCTTGGTGCTCTGGGTCAGGGCGCCGTCCACCATGGTGATGCCAGCATCGGCTTTGAGGTCGATGGTCTTCTCGGTACCGCTTGCCCGTATGTCCCCAGTGGCCGTCTGGAAGATCCCGTCTCTGCCGATAACGCTAATGCTCCCGCCCGTACTGGTCACCGAGGCGTTCAGGGTCACATCGCTGTCTGTCTCTTCGCTGGTCTCGCCCGCTGAGATCAGGATATCGCCGGCGGCGCTGATGCCGGCGGCAGCGGTTGCCGTTCCGCCGTTCACCGTGACAAAGCCGTTAAGGCTTGCAAGGACCAAGTCCCCACCGCTGATCAGGTCTTCCTGGACGACCGCGTCTGTCTCGGTCGTACTCGCATCATCATTCACCTGTTGAACCGTCATGCTCAGGTTCGTCACGATGATGCTGTCGCTCTCTATAATAAAGGTGGAGCCTGCCGTGGATTGAGTTGTGAGATTGATGACCTCGCTCTCAAGATGGTTTATCGATCCACCGATGGCCATTCCTGCTGAAAGGATCAGGTCCCTTGCGGTAATATCGACATCGGTATCACCGGCATTATCGGCATCGATGATCGATCCGTCCGTTGTGGTAATGGAAACACCGCCGTCGCTTACGATATCGCCAATGGTGGCGTCGGTCTCTGCCAGCAGACGAATAGTGCCCGTATCGGAGTGAAACATACTGGTGAAATGCTGTAGTATCTCGCCCGTACTGGCCTCTACATCAATGGTACCACCTCCGGCCGTCCGGATATCCGCATCTTCCCTAAACGTCACCTTACTGCCGGCACGGACGCTCACATGCCCAAAATCCGAAAGAATATCGGCATTCTTATTCGCAATCACCGTCTGACCAGCGCTAATAAGCACATTGCCGCTGCCGTGGGCAGAGACGGCACCGTCTCCAGCCTCTGCGCTGCCATCACTTAAGGAGATATACCCATGGGGAGTACACAAGACGATGGATCCGTTACCGGCTGTGGTGCGCAAATCAGACTGGGTTGCGTCTGCTTCAGGGGTCGTACTTCCTGTCACGCCCACCTTTTCAACGCTTACAATCACATCACCAACATAGATATCGTCGGTTTCAACGATATGAATTCCCCCGGACGTAGCACGGGCACTGATCGTATTCACCTTGATTTCCAGCCCGTTCGCTCCGGTGCCCAGGGTTCCGATGCCAATACCTGCCTTAAGGCGCAAGCCGTAGCCAATCACATCGGTGTGGGTGCCTCCATTGTCCAGGATAGATCCGGCTGTCGCGGTAATGGAGACATCACCCGCAGTGCTGATACTCGCAAGATTGACATTTTGGGACGCCAACAGGCGGACGTTGCCGTCGGTGGTTGTAAAACGGGTACCATCGGTCTGAGTTATCGAACCAGTCCCCGCCTCAACATCGATATCACCGAAGGAGGTAGTGATCACATCGGCTCCGGTCTCAAATACAATCGATCGACCGGCCAGCACGGTGATGGCCGCCGTCCCGGAACGGATATCCGCGTTGGCTGTGATATCCGTATCTGCGTGCAGCGCCTCTATCCGTATGTTACCGCTACCGGCAGCCGATATTGCCGTGTTGTCGCTCCCGGCACTGCCGTCCGCCAGTACCGTCCCATCATTTAATAGGATATTGCCGTTGGTCGTCCGAATTACGATGCTGCCGTTGCCACCGGTCGTCAAGATATCGCTCTGCGTGGCGTCTATCGTCTCGGTCAGCCCGTTGGACAAAGTCACCCGCTGGACCGTTGCGCTCGTGTTGCCCACGATCAAGCCGTCACTCTCCAATAGATAGACGCCACCGCTGGTCGCTCTGGCCGATACCGTCTCGACCCGGGTCTCGATATGCTCATCGCTGGTGCCGATACCCGTCCCTGCTGTCATACGAAGCGTATGGGCGATGACGTCTTCCCCGCCGGATACCGAGCCACTGTCGAGAATCGAAACACCGGCGATCAGGGATGCATCACTGGCGGTCGTTATCCCACCAAGGGTGATCGTACCACCGGCGACCATGCGGATGTCACCGTCTGCCGCCGTAAATCGGCTATCGTCGGCCTGTGTGACGTCACCGATAGTGGCCTCTACATAGATCGTACCACTGTCGGCGGTTGCTATATCCGCTGCCAAGTTGAAGGTCACCGTCTGCGCTGCCAAGATCGTGATGTGGCCGCTGCCCGATTTAATGTCCGCGTTGGCCGTGATATCCGTACCCGCATGCAGCGCTTCTATCAGTATGTTTCCACTGCCGTTGGCCGATACCGCCGTGTTGTCGGTCCCGTCACTGCCGTCTGCCAAAACTGTTCCATCATTTAATACGATGCTGCCGTTGGTCGTCCGGATCACGATGCTTCCGTTGCCGCCGGTCGTCAGGATGTCGCTCTGCGTAGCATCCGTCGTCTCGGTCAGCCCGTTGGACAAAGTCACCCGCTGGACCGTTGCGCTCGTGTCGCCCACGATCAGGCCGTCACTCTCCAGCAGGTAGACATCGCCGCTGGCTGCTCTGGCCGATACCGTCTCGACAAGGGTCTCGATATGATCACCGCTGGTGCCGATGGCCGTCCCTGCCGTCATACGAAGCGTCTGGGCGATAACGTCTTCCCCGCCGGATACCGAACCACTGTCAAGAATCGACGTTCCGGCGATCAGGGAAACACCTGCCTCAGTCGTTACCCCGCCGAGGCTGATCGTACCGCCGGCAACCACACGGATGTCACCGTCTACCGCCGTAAATCGGCTGTCGTCGGCCTGGATCACGTTGCCGCTGGTACCTTCCAGATAGATTGTACCACTGTCGGCGGTTGCTATGTCCGCTGCCACGTTGAAGGTCACCGTCTGTGCAGCCAGGACCGTGATGTGGCCGCTACCCGACTCAATGTCCGCATTGGCCGTTATATCCGTGCCCGCGTGCAGCGCCTCGATCAGTATGTTGCCGCTGCCGTTGGCCGATACCGCCGTGTTATCCGCCGCCGTCCCGTCATTCAAGGTGATGCTACCGCTGGTTGTCCGAATTACGATGCTACCATTACCGCCGATCGTCAGGATGTCGCTCTGCGTGGCGTCTATCATCTCGGTCAGTCCGTTGGAGGAAGTCACCCGCTGGACCTTTGCGCTCGTGTCACCCACGATCAGGGCGTCACCCTCCAGCAGGTAGACATCACCGCTGGTCGCTCTGGCCGATACCGTCTCGACCCGAGTCTCGATATGCTCACCGCTGGTACCGATGCCCGTACCTGCCGTCATACGAAGCGTCTGGGCGATAACGTCTTCCCCGCCGGATACCGAACCGCTGTCAAGAATCGACATTCCGGCTATCAGGGAGACACCGGCCTCAGTCGTCACCCCACCAAGGGTGATCGTACCGCCGGCAACCACGCGGATGTCACCGTCTGTCGCCGTAAGCCGGCTGTCGTCGGCCTGGGTCACGTTGCCGCTGGTACCTTCCACATAGAGGGTACCGCTGCCGGCCGTTGCTATATCCGCTGCCACGTTGAAGGTCACTGTCTGAGCGGCCATGACCGTAATGTGACCGCTGCCCGATTCAATGTCCGCGTTGGCCGTGATATCCGTACCCGCATGCAGCGCCTCTATCAGTATGTTGCCGCTGCCATTGGCCGATACCGCCGTGTTGTCAGTCCCGTCACTGCCGTCCGCCAGCACCGTCCCTTCATTTAATACGATGCTGCCGTTGGTCGTCCGGATTACGATGCTGCCGTTACCGCCGGTCGTCAGGATGTCGCTCTGCGTGGCGTCTATCGTCTCGGTCAATCCGTTGGAGGAAGTCACCCGTTGGACCGTTGCGCTCGTGTCACCCACGATCAGTGCGTCACTCTCCAACAGGTAGACATCACCACTGGTCGCTCTGGCCGATACCGTCTCGACCCGGGTCTCGATATGATCACCGCTGGTGCCGATGCCCGTCCCTACCTTCATACGAAGCGTATGGGCGATGACGTCTTCCCCGCCGGATACCGAGCCACTATCAAGAATCGACATTCCGGCGATCAAGGAGACACCGGCCTCGGTCGTTATCCCACCGAGGTTGATCGTACCGCCAGCACATACACGGATGTCACCGCTAACCGCCGTAAGCCGGCTGTCGTCGACCTGTGTCACGTTGCCGATGATACCTTCTACATAGATTGTACCGCTGTCGGCCGTTGCTATATCCGCTGTCGCATTGAAGGTCACCGCCTGCGCTGCCAGGACCGTGATATGGCCGCTGCCCGATTTAATGTCCGCGTTGGCCGTGATATCCGTACCCGCATGCAGTGCCTCTAGGAGTATGTTCCCACTACCGTCGGCCGATACCGCGGTGTTGTCCGATGCTGCCGTCCCGTCATTCAAGGTGATGCTGCCGTTTGTCGTGACCAGTACGATGCTGCCGTTCGACGCTGTCTTGAGGTCTTCCTGTGCATTATAGGTCGTTGCCGATGGCGTCGCTGTTGCATTCACCCGGTTCACATTGACTTGCAGAGTATCGACAATCACGCCGTCACTTTCCGTCACAAACAAGCCGTCCGCCCCGGCACTGCCGGTCAGCGTGCCGACCGTGGTCTCGATGTGGTTGATTCCGGAGCCGATGCCCGCACCAGCCGTCAGTTTAAGACCCGCCGCCATGATGTCGATCTCGGTGTCGCTATGGGCATCACCGTCGATAATGCTGCCCACGGTTGCCGTCACGCTGATGGTGCCGGTGGTACCCGCCGATAAGGTCTCTATGGTTATGTTATGGCCCGCCTCCAAGAGAATATTACCGCTTTCGCTCATCGTGGCAAAGGTCTGCCCCTGGGTGATATCATGGCCGGCCACAAGGTCTATGGTCATGGCATTGGTCTCGGCCAGGATGTCGGCGTTCTGAATAATATCATGCCCGGCATTAAGACTGATGTTGCCGCCGGTCGCCTTATCCGTCAGGGCTGCGCCTAGGGTGATGTCGGAGGCACCACCACCGGCCTGCAGAAGTATATCGCCAGTCGCTGTAACAGCACCGGTGGCAAGGGTCGTGATACTACCCGCCATGGTCACAAGAACCAGATCACTCGTGCTTACGAAATTGGATTGTGGCTCATCCGTCTGTGTCGATCCGTCAACCGTGCCATCTGTCTTCACACGGTTAACAATGACTGTGGCCGTCTGTCCCACCGTAATCGCCGTCGACTCGCTCATAAAGAGCCCGCCCGTGCCGGCACTGGCGCTCACCGTGCTCACTTCGGTCTCAAGGTGGTTACCGCTCTCACCCACCGCCGTTGTTGCGTTGAGCCGCAGTTCCTTGGCGTAGACATCGACAGTCGTTTCGCTGTTGTCCAGAATAGATCCGCCAGAAACGATGCTCACGGCCCCCCAGCTCGCCTGCCCACTCAGCTGTGGGACATCACGGTCAGCAGTCGCCCTCGCATCCAGCGCCCCCACCGTTACATCGCCGCTCGCCTTGTAACGGATATTCCCGCCATCGGTCTGGGCGACCGCGCCATCCACCATAGTAATGGTACTGCCGGTCGACTCGACGTCTATCGTTCCGCCCGTCGTAACCAGAACAGTATCCGCCAGCATTTGAGTGATGGCCCCGGAAGCCAGCAGGGTGATGCTACCACTGCCACCGTCAATGGCATTGTTCTGAATAATCGCACCGGCCGTGGCCTCGATCAGTACATTGCCCGCGCCAGCCGCCGTTACATCGTCACTGAGGGTAAGATCACCCATCGTGCTGACAAGTGCAATATGGCCACCTGCGCTGGTTGTCAGATCGGACTGGATAGAGGTGACCGCATCCGTTGATGAGGTGGCGCCCACCCGGTTGATATCAAGACTGAGGGTATCCACCATGAGCCCGTCACTTTCCGTCACAAACAGGCCGCCCGTCCCGGCACTACCGGTCAGGGTCGTCACCGCGGTCTCCAGGTGATCTCCCGACCTGCCGATACCACTGCCGGCATGGGCAATCAATCCGGCGGCCACGATGTCCACGTCGGCATCACCGTCGATGATATCGCCTGTGATGGCTGTAATACTGACATTCCCCTGATCGGCAGCCAGCAGCGCCACCGTGACGTCCACTCCGGCCTGAATCTGGATGTTCCCGTTGTTGGAAGTGCTCGCAGTCCCATCACCCATGGTCACCGTGCGACCGGCCACTACATCGACGGTCATTCCGTCCGTGCCGGTACCGATATTCGCGTATTGCAGGACATCCCGAGCGGCGTTCAGGCTGATATTGCCGGTGGTACTGCTCAAATTCGCATTCAGGGTAATATCTGAAATCTCGCCCCCAGCCTGGAGCAGGACATTGCCTACGGCAACAATGCCGGTATCATCGGAGTCCCCCTCATAGATGGTGATGGACCCGCCATCGCTCATAAGCACGAGATGCCCCGCAGAATCCAGGTCGGAGAGGGCATCGTCCGTGGGGCTTTCCGCTAAAATGGAAGCGGCGGCGTCAAGCCGGTTCACGGCAATCGCACTCACGGTGTGGACCTCAAGGCCGTCCGTCTCTGTCAGGAACATGCCGCCCGAACCGGTACCGCTCACATCGGCCGCCAATCTGCGGACTTCGATTTCGACGTGGTTGGCTCCAGCTCCCAGACCATCTCCATCAGCGGTCCCGGTGGTGACGATGCGCAGCTCGTCCGCTGTGATATCGACAGAGGTATCATCCGCATCAACACCGGCGCTATCGGTAATCGTCCCGGCGATGAGGCTGACGTCCCCGGCCGTAAGGATCGCCCCCACGGCCAGTCCGTTCGTGATGTTATATCGAATATTGCCGGTGCCAGAGTGGGTGGACGCACCATCGGCCATAATCGCAACGGCGCTCTGCACGTCGATGGTGCCGATCGTCGTGGTCATGTCGCCTGCGGCAAACTGATGCAAGATCCCGGAGGCCAGCACGGTGATATGGCCACTGCCGGCATCGAGGCTGCTGTTCAGGGCCAGATTGCCATCCACGGTTTCAAGACGGACGTTACCGGTTCCGGCGGCGGAGATGCCTGCCGTGAGCGCGTCAGCCCCGTCCGTCACGGTCAAGTTGCCCGTTGTGACGGTCAGCACCAACGCCCCGCCATCAATGAGTGTTATATCTTCCTGGGTGTTGGTCCCGGTCAAGGCATTGACCTGGGCCTCTTCCGCCATGCCATGGACGTCAACTCGATTGATATCCACGGAGACAGAACTTATCTCTACGCCGTCGGCTTCGGTGATAAAGGCGCCATCGACTCCGGCGGCCGCACTGAGTGTCGTCACCGTGATATCGAGCGCATTGGTCCCAGAACCGATTCCGCCGCCGGTATTCAGCAAGAGTCCCTGGGCGGTGATCAGGCTATCCTTATCTATATCGGAGATATCCCCGAAGGCGAGGAGCGCCACACCGCCAATTCCGGCATCGATCATATCCGTCTTCACGCTGCCGCCGGTCGCTTCGTAGCGGATGCTGCCGTTGACACTCGAAGAGGAGACCCCATCGGCCATGGTGATGTCTCGACCGGCCAGCTGGTCGATGGTCATCGCCTCTGCATGAGTGGTGATATTGGCATCCTGCCTAATATCTTGACCGGCCTTCAGGCTGATGTTGCCGGTTGTGCTGCTCAGGGCTCCGCCCAAGATGATATCGGAGGTATCTCCACCGGCCATGAGAAGCAGCTCGGTGTGTGCCATGACAGCACCCGTTGTGACCAGGGTGTCAATGCTCCCGTCCATGGTCTGGAGCACGAGGGCGCCACCACTAGTGAGGGTTGACTGCTTCGCGTCGTTCATCGCTGGACCGGTGAGCGTGCCATCGGCCGTGACGCGGTTGAACGTAACCACGGCCGTCTCTCCAACCTGAATGCCGCTTGATTCCGTGATGAAGAGCCCGCCCGTGCCGACCACGGCGCTCATCGTAGCGACTTCAGTCTCCAAATGGTTATCGCTGGCGCCCGCACCGGCTGTGGCGTTGATGCGCAGCTCGTGGGCGTACACATCCACGGCTCCGTCTCCGGCCGTATCCAGAATCGAGCCACCAGAGACGATGCTCACGGCTCCCCAGGTGGTCGCCTGACCATCCAGTCTCGGCACGACACGGTCAGCATCCGTCCGCGCGTCCAGCGCTCCCACAGTCACATTGCCACTGGCTGCGTAGCGGATATTGCCGCCTTCAGTCTCTGTCGTGTTGTTAGCTCCCATGGCGATGGAACCGGCTGTGGCCGCCACATCGATGGTGCCCCCTCCGGTGACGATATGGCCATCCTGCAAGATGTTTCCGGCTGCAAGTACAGAGATGTTTCCCGTACCAGATTGCACATTCGCGTTCAAATCCACATCCTGCCCAACACCCTGGGCCTGAATCAAGATATTGCCGCTACCATCGGCACGTATGGCCTGGTCCACGACCAAATTCCCAGCCACGGTCCGCACCACGATGGAGCCGCTATCGGAGGTGGTCAATCCATTTAAAGGTGTTTCATCAGGATCAAGGTAGTCGCTTGTACTGGCATCTATGGCCACCCGCTTGACCGTTAAACCGGCCACGCCACCGATAACAAGATCCGTACGTTCGAGGATATTGATCACACCGGCGGTGGTCGTTTCAGCGGCCAGGGTGACGACTTCCGTCTCCAGGGCATTGGCAGCGCCATCTCCCAGGGCACCAATATTGCCGGTGGCGCTGAGGCGCAGCTCTTTGGCATAGATATTTACAGCCGCATCAGCTGTTTCAGCATCGGTGATATTGCCCCCTGAAATCAGAGTGACAGAACCCCAATTTTCCTGATCCGTGGGAATATCGGTCTCGTTTCGACCATCATCAGTGCGGGTATCCATCATCCCCAGCTGCAAGCTGCCACCGGCTTCATAACGAAGATTACCGCCAGCGGTCCGAGTCATCGCATCACCGGTCATGAGAATGATCCCTGCTGCCTGGACATCAATCGTCCCCCCGCCGGAAACAAGCAGATCATGATTCTGTGTGATATTATGCGCAGAAACCAAGGTCAGGCTGCCGTTGTCAGAGCTGACCGCACCATGGATTTCGATATCTGTATCCGCACCCTTGGATTCCAGGCGAATGTTGCCCTCAGTGCCGGTGGTCGTAATTTCACCGCTAACGGTAAGGATTCCGTTTTCGGTGATGATGACGGCAGAGCCGGAGCTCCCCCCCAGCGTTATCCTGTCGTCTGCGGTAATCTCCAGGCCGTCGGCTTCGTGAATAAACAGATCACCTGAATCTGTATTGGTGGCAGTCAGAGATGCAATCCAAGTATCGATATCACCATCACCGGAAGCGCCGATTCCTTTTGTGGCCGTAAGTATCACTTCAGGCTGTGTTGCTCCACCGCCAAGAATGTTGGCATTCTCGCTGGATATCAGGTTATCGCCAATGGCCCCTGCTGTTGCCGTCACATTAACGGAGGCATCTGCTTTTAGTATCGACAGTGCCACATCGGTGCCGGCGGTATAGGCGATGCGTCCCCCACCACCGGACAAAGATGATGTCAGAACCCCGTCCTGCATCGTTATCGTCGTGCCAGCACCAACGGTGATCAATCCGCCCGCGGATTCGATATCCGCATTTTGGGCGACGAATGTCCCCGCAGCAAGGGTGATGGCACCCGACCCAGAGTTAGCGATTTCTGCACCCGTGGTGATGGAACCTGTGGCTTCCAGGGTGATGGCGCCCACCCCGGAGTTAGCGATTGCGGCACCCGTGATGATGGCCCCTGTGGCTTCCAGGGAAATACTGCCTGAAATTGCGGAAATGGCTGCCTGCACATTCAGCCCCGCGTCTGCTCCGTTGGCATCGAGGAAAATATCGCCACGACCCAGGGTACTGACTCCGCTGCCTCCCTCCGAGACGAGGGTCATGGTGCCGCTCTCCGTGATGAGACGGATATCGCCATCGTCATCACCCGATGTCTGGGCCAGACGGATCACCTGGATATCGCCACCGGCGGCGACCTCCGTAATGACGATATCTCCATCACCGGTGTTGACCGCATCCACACTCCCAGCCTCGACCCAGGAGAGATCGATGCCGTTGCCCGCATTCACCACAAGGGCGTCGGTGCGAAGTGTTTCCCCGGTCAAGTCGTCATTTTCCATGGTCGCGTCGACTTGTTTCACGGTACCGGCGGCAGAGTTCAGTGTCAGGGCCTGACCGTTTTTAACCGCCACCTGGTTATATATGGTGATGTTCCCCACCGCATCCAAGGTGAGACTCTCATTGGCAATCACGGTCCAGTCTTCATCCGAATCGTCCACGATGGTGATGGACCCGCCATAGACAGAGGTGGGGTCCAGGAATGAGCGATCGGATCCGTCTCGGGCGCCGATAAAGATATCCCCGGTTCCGCTTATGGCATGGCTCCCGTCTGCAACGACATGGCCGATGGTGATGGACGAGAAGCCATCTTGAAGCGCATCGATGTCGTCTAAGGAGAGATCGAGGACGGTATCGTTGTCACTGTAGCCTGCCGGAGAGTTGATATAAATATCCGCGCCCACAGTCCGGGGCCGCAGAGTGATGCTCCCACCGTTTGATACCAGAGTATGAACGCGGCCATCAAAATCGATCTCATCGGCTTCCAGGAAAATATCCCCCTCCACAGAAAGATCTCGGTCAAAGTAGACATCCGTGGCCCCCAGGATGGTCAGGCTACCGCCTTTGGCGATGGTTACTTTTCCACCGAAATAGACGCTGCCCGACGCCTCGATGACCACATCACCTTCCAGCACCAAGTCAGAGACAAAGGTGACATCCTCGGCATTGTTGATGGTCAATGCTTCCAAGGCGTCATCGTCACCCATCTGGGAGCCGAAGGTGATATCCCCCTGATTCATATTCAACGTGAGGGAATCGTCTCCAAACACCTTGTCTTCATTGATATCATTATCACCTTCGGTATTGTCATCTCCATTGACATAACCGGTGACCCTGAAATCGCCCCCAGAGGCATTGGCGGTGATGACAACATTGCCGCTGATCTCAAGGGAGTCGTTGATATTGTACTCTTCAAACGTAAGTACCGCGTCATGCAAGGTCGTGGTGTGTCCGGAGCCGAATACCGTGAGGCTCGCCCCGTCACCCCCGGTAAAGGAACCAAAGATATCCGTATGCCCGCCTGCACCATTATTCTGAAGGACAATGGGATCTAGGACCCGGACCTCTCCCGTGGGATCGGACTGACTGCCGATCTGAATGCGATGGCTACCGCCCTCACTGCCGATGACGATCTCCTGGAATCCGTCCTGAATGTTTCCGAGCTCATCGTTATCCAGGTTAAACCCCCCTTCCGAGCCGGACCCTAAGCCGATGGCCTGATCGGGGCTCTGGGGACTCAACACGAGGGTGCCGCCGGCGCTGCTCACAGAACTGTTGATAGCCACGCTATCCCCCCGGATGGAGACATCGTTACCCGCCGCATCCACCGGAGCGGTAATGATCTGCTCGCCCCCCAGATTCACGAAGCTTGCGCTTCCGCTCTGGGCGTTGTCGGAGGTATCCGCCCCAACGGCCACATCTCCCGTCACCACCACATGGATCATCTCACGGGTCTGACTGGTGATGCTCAAGGTCACCGCATCGACGACTAAGGATAGGGGGCTGATGGTAAACCCGTCGACCCCATCCCCGATCTGGCCCTGGGCCTCGAGGGAGATGGCCCCCCCTGTGCTCTGGATATACGGGCCATCGGCAAACCTCAGAGGCGTTCCGTTGGGTTCATGTTCCAGCTGCTCGTAGGTAGACGTATTGGCCACGACAATGGCCCCCGTTACCTGGTCTACGTCAAACTTGCCGTTTGTGAGGGCCCACTCGATATCACTGTCGAAACGACCGTTTTCCGTGCGCCATCCGGCCGAGGCCGTATCGATGAGGATGGCCCCTTGAGATGCCATGATGGAAATATCACCGGTAACGGTCTCCGCGGTGCCCACAACCCGAATGCCGTCGGCCAGAAGGATATCGCCCGATTCGGTGGTGAGGCTCACCCCACCGCCCGTGGTGCTCATGGCCGTGCCCACGGTGATGAAACTCGTCTCCCCACCGGCGTAGAGGCTCACCTGACCGATCATGGCGGTGATCCCATGGCCGTTGGTGCCTTGAGCGTCCGCGGCCATGACGGTGAGGCCACCTGAAATCGTGGAGACGCTTACCCCGCCATCCGCGAACTGGTTGATGCGCCAAATATCGAGGCCATCCGCCTCTTCCACAGCAACGGCACCGGAGCCGCTGTTGGTCAGGTCCAACTCGGCCACCTGGATCTCCAGGGCGCCGTACTCACCGCTGCCGATACCACCTACGGCGCTGATCACCAGACGGGCATGTTCCGCCCGAATGTCCACGGGGCTGTCACCGCCGTCAAGGACGGCACCAGCCGTGCTTCGAATCTCTAAATCTCCCGTATGGGTCGTGCGCAGCTTACCGAGGGTGATGGTCCCCTCCGCGTCGATATCGATGAGGCCGCTGCCGGCGTCAATGACGGTCTCGCCGGTCATGGTCAGCGTACCGGAGCCGGCATGGAGGGTGACATCTCCGCTTGTTGTGGTGATATCACCCAACTCGGACACGCGCATGCCGGACCCGGCGGTCAGGGTGATGGCTCCCGTATCCGATGTTAAAGCGTTGTTGATCGTAAGGGCCCCGGAGCCGTCTGTTCCGGCGCCTAAGACAAGGGCAGCCCCATGGGAAACGGAGACCGCGTCGGTAAGGGTCACGTCGCCCCCTGCCATCAGGGTGATACCGGCACCGGAAAGAGTCTGGTCCATGTGGGTGATCACCACATCATCGGCCTCGGTGAGGAAGACCTCACCGCCGGCCGTGATATCCAGGTTGTCCGCCTCGAGACGTCCAGTTATGGAGCCAGAACTCGCCGCAAAGGTCACCGCTCCGGCGTTGACCGTACCATTAATAACGATATTACCGGTTTGGGAGATAATGGTCACCGTGCCGGCCAGGCCACTGATGGTGTCGATGACCACGTCGCCTGTGGCGATGAGGGTCACATCGCCCCCATCCATGACAAGGGAGTCGAGATGGAGGGTGCCCGTCTGCCTCACGGCCAGATCCCCGTCGCCCGTCATGATCACCGTCATCGTCCCCACCTTCGTGGTCAGGGTCAGGTCATCACCGGCACTGACCGTCAGATGAGAGGCCGTGACCTCTCCACCCAGGGTGACGTTGTCCGTAGCCATAAGGGTCACCGTACCCGCGCCCACGTTCAGGTCGGAGACCACCACCAGGTCTTCGCCCGCGCTCAGGTCAATGGTCTGGCCTGCGTGGGTGGGCAAATCCACCACGGAAAGGGTCCCACCGGCCACCACAGTGACCGTCTCCTGGGTGGTGTTCGGCGCGATCAACACATAATCGCCCTCGGTCTCGGCATGGATCCCGGCCTCGGTCATGGTGGTCTCACCGGTGGTCAGCCCGGCCGTGACGTCTCCGCCCATCGCCTCGGCTGTGATTCGGATCTCTAAATCGCTGCCGATTCCCCGCACCGTCGAATCGGTGAGGACAAGGGGGGGAAGGGCCGTGTTCCCCTTGATGTGAACCTTATAGGCATAGACATCGGCAGAGGCGTTGTCATAAACGCCGTCACGGTTCTCCCACTCATAGATGGTTCCCCGAGCATCGAAGGTGATCTCCGAGTTCTGTTTCTGACTGCCTGCATTCACCGCCACTTCAACCCTGTCCACATACAGATTACCACTGGAACGAAGCAGAATGTCATTGCCCCCGCTCGTTCCGGCGGCGTTGGCCAGGGCCACGGCCACATCGGCCGTGGTACTCGACCCGTCACTGTTTACATGGATCGTCAGGGTATCCTGGCCATTGTATGCGACATACGCGCCATCCACGGCATCATCCACAATCTGTATGGAGAGATCGTTGAAATTTCGCCCGTCACCGGTGGCCGTGCCCTCATCGCTGGCATGAAAGACAAGGGTATCGCCTTCAAGGACAAAGGAGAGAAGAGCCGCCTGGTGATCGGCGCCTATGACCGTCTTCGTGACCTCGAGGGCCGATCCGGAGACAGTCGCCGCAGAGCCGCCCACGACATTAAAAAAGGAGCCGCTGGATTCCTTGCCAATGGCATCGGCCACATCCCGGGTGGTGGAAGCGTTGTCGCTCCTGACATGCACCGTGAGAATCGAGTCCCCATTATATTCGACGTAGGTTTCTCCGGCGGCATCGGCCACAACCTTCACGGAGAGGCCGTTGAAGATGCTGCCATCCCCCATTACCGTACCTGACTGGCTCGCCTGAAAGGTCAGGGTATCGGAACCCAGGGTGAGGGCCAGATCCGCGGCCTGGCTCTGGCCGCCGGTCTGGGTGCCATGGAGGTTTTCACTGGCGTTGGTCAATACACCGGTCGTCGAGGCGGTCACATCGAAGAAGTATCCACTGGCACCGCCAATGGCGGAGACAATATCACCCATGGTGCTTGAGCCATCGCTGTTGCCATGAATGACCAGCAACCCGTTGTCATGATCATAGGTCGCGTAGGCCCCCCCCACGGCATCGGTCACCTGCAGGATGCGGATATGATTAAACGCGCTGCCGTCGCCACCTTCGGCCCCCACATCACTGGCCTTGAAGATCACCGTCTTGCCACCCAGCTCAAAGGTGTACTGGGTGGCGGATTGCGCCGTTCCCATATCGGTGGCGGCCTGTACCACGGGGACATCCGTATCCGAGACAAGGACCTGGGTGCCCGATGCCGCCTGGGCGTCAAAAAAGTAGTCACTGGAAGCACTGTTGATGGCGGCGACCACCTCTGCCGTCGTTGTCGTTCCGTCATTTCTGACATGAACGACCATGGTGTCCAGGCCGTTGAAGGTGATGGTGACGCCCTCATCACTCCCGGTCGCCACATCATCCACCACCGTGACAAACAGGGTGTCAAAGGCCGCCCCATTGCCCTGGGCCGTGGCATCCGAGCTGGCCTTGAAGGTGATCCGATCACCGGCCAGATAGAATCCATGATCAGAGGCCGTCCCGGCAGAACCATCGACAACAGCCGTGGCCGTTTGGGTACCACCCACGGCCACAGGCGTCCCGCTTATCGTGGTCTCGAAGAAATACCCGCTTACCTCATCGTTGATAGCTTGGATGATATCCTCGATGGTTGTCATGCCATCACTTCGGACATAAAGGGTCAGGGTATGCGCCTCGGCATCATACTGGGCCGGGCCGCCATCGGCGGACCCTTCCATACGCACGGTAAGATCGCTAAAAGGCGTACCGTTCCCTTCAGCGACCGCCGCATAAAAGGTGAGGGTCTCACCGGCAAGATCAAAAGAGATCGCCGCCGGGGTATGCTCGGCACCCTCGCTAATGACAACCCCAGGAGCCATGTCCGGGACAGTCACGGTGCCGTGGAAGAACGTTGCCCCAAAGAAGTCAGTGATCTCTTCCGCATTGATGGCCGTAACAAAATCTGCCGTGGTGGAGGTCCCGTCACTCTTCAGGTGGATGGTCAACACCTTTGAACCGGAATCATAGGATGCCCGGATAAGGTTATCCGGGTCCGCCACCAGATCCACATCCATGACCACCGTAACGGAGAGGCCCTCGTATATGGTACCGTTGCCCGCCTCGGTACCATCCGTCGACGCATGAAAGGAGATCGTCTCTCCGGCAAGCTCAAAGGAGAATTCTGCCGCCGTACCGATGGTCCCGGTTTCCATCTGGGTGATTGTGGGGGTATCAGCGGAGATCAACGCATCCCCACTGGCAACGCTCGAGAAGAAGCCGGCCAGGTCATCGATCGCCGCCGCCATATCATGGCTGGTGCTGGTCCCATCGGCCTTGACATGGAGGGTGAGCACACCGGCATTATACTCTGCCCTCACCTCGCCTGCCGCATCCCCGGCGATACGGATCACCATATTATTAAACGCAGCGCCACTATCGGTCGCGGTGCCGTCAGCACTGACAGAGAAGGTGACCGTCTCGCCGTTGGCGTCGAGACGGAACGCCGCTGGGGTGCCGTGTTCGCCGACAGTGGTTTGCTGAACATCTTGTGCGCCGAACACCACCTGTGCCGGAGACTCTGCAATGACGCAAGCCACAGTTGCACCGAAAAAGGCTCCCACGTCTGGGATGGGTACCATGGCATTGATGGCAGCTACCACATCGGCCGTGGTGCTCGTACCGTCATTTTTCACATGCACCGTCAACAGATTCTTCGCAGAATCATAGGCGGCGAAGACGGTCTCCGCATCATCCGTCATGACGACGGAGAGCTCGTTGAACCGGCTGCCGTCTCCCGTAGTCAGGCCGTTGTCACTGACAGACAAGGTGACCGTATCGCCGGCGACGACAAAGGAAAATTTGGATGCCTGACCCGCCTGACCTGCCTGGGTAGGCTCAATCGCCTGGATCATGTCCACAGCAAGGGGTGCAGTACCCGGCAAAGATACCCCAAAGAAGTTGTCAAGGGTCTCAATGGCAGAGACGACTTCTGCCGTGGCGCTGGTGCCGTCCGTTCTGACATGAATGGTCAGGGTCTGAGTCTCGACATCGAATTCAGCCAAGGGCTCTCCGGCATCCAGATCGTTGACGACAACAAATTGAAGGGTGTCAAAGGCGCTGCCGTCGCCATCCGGGGCCTTGTTGGCGCTGGCGGAAAATGACACGTCATACCCGGCAAGCGTAAACGAATACATGGCGGCCTGGGCCACCTGGCCGACCTGTGTGGGGTCCACCGCCAGGGTCATATCTGCGGCAAGGGATGCCGACCCCGTGGAAGACGCATCAAAGAAGCCTTCCAGTAAATTAATGGCGGCGGCCACATGTTCCGTGGTGCTCGTGCCATCACGTTTCACATGAACAGTGAGGGTCCCGTCAGAATATGCCGCCGATACCGCCTCGGCGTCCAGATCATTTACGACAATGAATTGAAGGGTACCAAAGGCGCTCCCGTCGCCATCCAGGGCCTCGTTGGCGCTGGCGTAAAATAAAACATCATTTCCCGCAAGGGTAAACGAGTACATCGCGGCCTGACCCGTCTGCCCCGCCTGTTCGGTGTTCACAACCTGTGCGGTGGCAGGAACGAACACCGCCTCATTTATTGCGTCAACGTCAAAGAAATCATCCAGGGCGTCGATGGCCCCGACAACCGCACCCACGGATGTGGTACCATCCTTTGTGACATGCACCGTCAGGGTATTGCCTGCATAGGTCGCCGATACATCGGCGGCATCAATGGCGTCATACGCCACCACCACGGTCAGTGTATTAAACCCAGCCCCATCCCCCGTACTCAGCCCGTCATCACTGACCTTAAAGGAAACCGTCTCACCGGCCAGCTCAAAAGAGTGGGCAGCCGCCGTGCCATCCTCCCCTTCCACGACCTGAACCATGCGCTGACGCGTAATGGCAAGGGAAGCGGTCCCGGTAGATTCCGCATCAAAATAGAGATCGGATGTGGCGCTGATGGCCGCAGCGACTTCGGCTGTGGTGCTCGAGCCATCACTGTTGACATGGATGGTCAGCGTATCGTCTCCATTGTACGCCACAAACACCGACCCGGCATTGTCCCCAACGACTTCGACCCGGGTAAAGAGACCGTTGTACTGGCTTCCGTCTCCAGTCGTTGTCCCATCGTCACTGACGCAAAAGGAGATGGTATCACCGGCGAGCTCAAAGCTGTATCGTGCCGCGGCCTTTGGGGCCCCGGGGGTCATGTTGCTGACCAAGGCCGTCGATCCAAGGGTGGCGGCGGCATCCCCGGAGGTGAGGTGGGCCTCGGAAAAGAGACCGCCGGATTCACCGTTAATGGCGGCGAGAACCGCCCCGATGGTGCTTGCGCCATCGGTACGCACGTGAATGGTCAGCGTGTCGGTGCCGTTGTACTCGGCAACGGTCTCTTCCACGCCGTCACTAACGAGGGCCACAAAGAGGTACTCCTTACCGTTGCCGTCCTCAAGGGCCCTGAAGGCAATGGCGTTGTCGCCAATATTCAATACGTATGAATACTCGGCGGCCGAACTGGCCTGGCCGGGCGAGGTCACCACCACCGCCGGGCCATCCACAGAGACCCCTGCCGTGGAGCCCCCCGACACCTCGAAGAAATAATTTCCGCCATCTTCGATGGTTTCGGCATTCCTCACATACATGGTACCTCCGGAACTCACCTCGATGGTTCCAGAGTTGGCGACCACACTCTCCAAGGTGATGCCGTCGGCCTCGTTGATAATGATGTCCCCGGCCCCGGTGGAGGCCGCATCCAGGAGTCCCACCTGGGTGTTGAGCAGGATACCGTGTTCGGAAACCACCGACAGCGCTTCGGCGATAAAGATAGAGCTCTGGTCGCTGCGAACATCCGCGGCGGAGATACCCAAATCCTCATCCGCGCTGACGATCCCCCCCTGAACCGTCAGGATGCCTAAAGTCCTTAAGGTGATATTTTTCGTGGCACTGAAACCAGTGGTCCCACCGACAAAACCGGAGAGAAGGAAATTTTCCTTTAAGTCCACGGTCACGCCGTTCAGGGCCCGCAGCTCAAAATTTGCGGCATCAATCCCATCGGTGTGGATATTAATAAAACCGCTGGCCTCGGCCTCACGAGCCTCGAGGATGGCCTTGAGCGCTTCTGGAGTTAAATACTCTTCACCGGGCATGAGCACAGCTTGCGTGACCGTGTTCACCCCCAACGCCGTGATGGAGAGTTCACCAATCAAACCGCCGATGGCATTGGCCCCGGCCACAATATTACCCTTGATGGAGACGTTGGCACCGGAGATCAACTCAATCTTTTCGCTGGCGGTCAGTGTCCCGGAAATGGAGAGGGTATCCGGAGATTCCAGGATAATGGTATCTGCCGTCAGATCATCGGGCATCTGGGCGGTCGTCCCCCGTTCCCCTCCGTCCGTCTCGGTGCCGAACTGAAATCCCGCGCCGGTCCTGTATTCAAGCCACTTCAAGGAGGCGATCCCATCGCCAACCGTGGGCCCATTAAAAAAACGATAGAGCTCCACCGACTTGCCGGCATCAAAGGCGATTCCGCTTGTGTAATGCAGGCTGTCACCTGTGGGGGCGCCGGTGTTGTATGCGTACCCATCGGGACGGGCCACCAGGATACTGCCATCGATGCTGGTCAGATGGATGGTATCCCCTTGGATATCGGAGGAGACGGTCCCGTCTCCGGTATCGATACCCTTCAGCTGGAGGGTGTTCTCCGCCTGGATGTTGACGGAGGTGTTCGCGTTGATTGCCGTATGCACGACACCGACCTCAAGGCCAGGGACCCTATCGATACTACGATCCATGTCACGAATCTGGATATCCCCGGTGGTAGTCACAAGGGAGGCCAGGGTGTTGGCCATCACCTCAAGACCGGTAATCCCACTGCCCGCCGTAAACGACAAGGTATCGGCGACGATATCCACCCCGTCATCGGTAAAGGACTCGGCAATCGCCCCGCCGGCCTTAAAAACCACGTCCCCCTGGGCAATGAGGGAGTCCACCACCGTGTCACCGAGGAGCCATGAACCATCCTCCGCCTGTACGGCACTGCCGAACACCAGGCTCCGGACCAGAATATTGCCGGTCCCCCCATCGTGGGCTGTATCCACGGTCACTACGTTGTCCGTCCAGGTCGTCACCCCGTCCACCGTCGTGCGATTGCTTTCGGTGGCAACACGCACATCGACGAGCTCGACACTGCCTTCAGCGATAACCGTCAGGTTGCCGTTGAAGACCCTCACCGTCTCCAAGGAGAGCTGTGCCTCTCCAGCCTGGGTGATTGTCACATCCCCTTGGGACCGAGTCGCAAGGGAGAGCGCGGAAACACGGGTACGAATATCAAGACCGCCGGCCCCCGTGGCCCCTCCCTGAAGCTCTATATCCAGCCGATCGGCCACAATCGTTCCTGTGGCCTGGGTAATGGAGCCCCTTATATCCAGTACGATATCCCCCCGACCGCCGGCCTCGAGCCGCTCGATGCCGAGGTCTGCCGAGCCACCATCACTTCGTGCGGCCGTGATGAAAATATCATTCCTATCGCTGGCGCCCTGGGTGAGGACCTTGATAACGTCGACGCTGCCATCCACGTCAATGGTGATCCCACCGTCCACGGCCATGACGCTTGTGAGAACAAGGTCACCCGCATTGGCAAAGACGATGTCACCACTTTCTATCAAGGCAATATCGAGATGGGTCACCCGGGCGTTGGCGACGAGATCGCCACCCGCATCTTTCGTAAAGACATCAAACCCACGGGCCGCGCGTCCCGTCAATGTATCGGCGATCAACTGGCCGTCATCGAAACCAACCGTCCCGGCCACGGCGCTCAAGAGAACCTCACCGGGGGTCTCCACCCGGCTCTCGGAGAGGGCGATATCCCCCCCAGCCTTGCCGGCCGTAAGAGAGATAAAGCCACCGGCTTCCGTCACGGTGACCGCACCTTCGGTATCACCGAAGATAGAGCCGCTGGCCGAACCGCCGTCCGACGTATCGCCTGCCTGAATAACCACCTGGGTGGCCGCCGACACATGACCACTGAGGGAGATATCCATACGGGCCATAATCTCGACCCGATCACCCGAGGCGACCGAGGCGCCCAGGGCCGATGCGGGAGTCGTCTCCCTGCCCACGACGATATGTTGATCTGCCCGGAGGGTGACCGTACCCTGGGCTGTCAGCTGTGCGGAATCGGACAGGATCAGCGATTGAGATGCATTGAGGTTCAGCTGGCCCCCGGCCTGAATCTCAACCCGGGAGGGATCGACGGCACCTTCGGCCACCGCCCCTTCAACGGTGAGGTTCCCTCCCGCATGGACGAATAGGGAGCCCGAAGCCTCGATCGGTCCCCCTAAAAAGATATCATCCCGGGTCTCAATGGTAATATTTTCCGCCTCAAGGGCGTTGCCGTCGAACAAGCCGCTGGCCACATCCAAGCCGACGTCTGTGCTCTCCGTCACGAGAATGGTCTGATCTTTGGTGAGGGTCTGGTTCTCCCAGATGGTCTCGTCCTGCATGGTGGTGACCTCCTGGGTCACACTCACCAATTTCGTCACCGACTGGTAATCAAAGATATCTTCGGCCTGGCTGGTCCAATTGTAATCCAGGCTGATTCGAGTGTCGTAGACACTGTGGTAATCCGAGGTCCAGTCATATGTGTAATCATGGGTGTCCTCATAGAGTTGTTGGGTATGCCAGGTCCCGTTATCCATGTACCCATAGACCCGGACCATTTCGATATCATTGTCCCAGTTGTTGCTGAAATCGCCAATGGTGGAGGTCCAGGTAGCACTGCCGGTATCGAACCAGTCCCCGTCATACACCGTCACCTTCATATTATTCGGGATGGAGACCGAGCTGTAGTCATTGTTATCTAAGTCTTTTTTACCCGTAGTCTGAGCGGACGGCCAATCGTCGGAGCCAAAATAACCCGGACGAAAGGCCTGATACCATCCACCGAACCAGTTATCTTTGTAAAAAGTGACCATGGCGTTGGGGTCGTGATCGGCATACGGGGCGGGTTTTGTCTGCCATAACTTCGAGTCCTGGGTCCAGAGCCAGTTCTCGGCCCACCACTGGTAGCTCCCCACATGCACACCGCGATGGGTGACCGTGTCTGTCAGAACGAGGGAGAGCGTATCCCCTTCACTCTTGTCGAGGGTACTGATGAACTCAGACGGCGCATAGATCTTGGTGGTGTCCCGAGAGTTCCAAAAATCGTCGCCTGTGGTTGGACCGGTGTTCCCCCAGGCCCAGTCCGGATCCCGGGTCATATCCAAAATTTCCGAGGTAAACTCAAAGGTACGCGTCCCCGAAGCCCCCTCATAACCGACGGTCCAGACGCCACCGTTTTCATCAAAATCACTGATATTACGCTTGTAGGCTGCCCCCCAATGACCGTACGAGGTGGTCGAATCCAATACCTCGCCATCAAAGGTGGAGCTATTCTGGGTGTAGTTCACGCCGGCCTCATCCTGGTACCGGGCCACAAACTCCCCTTTTTTAGGGGCCGAGTATTGGGCCACATACCCTAAGCTATCGGCCACCGCCAGCTTCTGATCGGCGTTGTAGGAGGCGAAAGCCGTCCCCGCATCCGGAGCGACGGCGCCATATGCGGCCCAGTCAATCGTGGCGATGGTAAAATCCGTATCCGGAATGAAAGTATCCTTGAAGGCGTCCCCGGTATCGGCGGTGGGGTTGTAGTAAGCTATGAATGTGAGCCCCAGCTCGGTGGCACTCTTCCAGGTTCCACCGTTCTCCCCATCAAGGGTCGTATCCCCCGAGAGATACCGTGCCTCTCCGAAGGACTCCACCCGCAACACATCTTCATTGGCACCCTCGGGCATGAGGATGTACTTGTCGCTCCAGCCGGCCACATCAATGGTATAGACCGTCCAGTTATCCAACTTCTCCTGCTGACCGGAGCCCGCATAGGTGTCGTACTGGGCTTTCCACTCCGGATTCCACGCATAGGTCACCGGATCATTGATGCCTTTTTGCTCGTGAACCCGCGCATTCGAGTAGGAAAAATCATAGAGTGCCTTGTAATGCAGGGTGTTGAGTACGGCATTACGCTGGGCATCATTGAGCTGCCCGAAGGATTTGTAGGCCAAAAGCCTATAATTATCGGTCATCTGGGAGCCGTCGACCCCATACAGCCCCCAATTGACCTGGGAGTTATGATAATCGATCCCCTCGATAAAGGTCTCCTTGAACCGGTCTCCTTCAGCGGCGTTCGGGTTGTAATAACCCGCCTGCTCTAAGTTGACATTCATGGAGTAGAATCGATCGCCCACATCCACCAGGACCGGGGGCAGCTCTTCGACATAGGTGGTGGTTACCAGGGACGTCACCGGCACCTGGCGGATACCGACGGCGACCTGCTGATAGCCCGTCACGACCTGAATGGTCTTTGCCACCGTGGTCACCATCGGCGTGGTGATGGAGAGCACCTCGTCTGCGTCAAAACTGGAAGAGGACACCACACGCATCACCCCTCCGGAGCGGATATTCATCGCCCCCGGAGTCTCAAGGGAACCGGCGCCGGCCACAAGGACGATGGCATCGTGCAAGGCATCGATCTGAATATCGCCCCGGAGGGTCTCCATGGTCCATCCGGCATCCACGCCGCCACGAATATCAATGAGGCCTTCGGCATGGACCCCGCCTGTGACGATCACCTCATCCACGGCATTCAAGAGTACCCGCCCGGGATGTTCGGCGGCCATGGAGGTGGCATTCAAGATACCATCTAAGCGCATAGTCGACGCGGTGATGTGAACCAGGGCGCCAGCCTCCACAAGTCCCGGATTCAGGGCGGTCCGCACATAAATATTCCCGGAGGCATCCAGGGTAACCCGAGAATCATCCTGCCAACCTTTAACCCGGCCGCCCTCCCACACGTTGATGTCCCGGGCCGTGACACGCACGCTATCTCCCGCATCCACCTGTCCCACAATCATGACCGTGGATTTAGTGGACTCGATCTCCATGGTGGCTGTACGGGCGGCACCAGCGAATACCATGCCGGCCACACCCTGCACATAGATCATATCTGCCGAGGAGATCGTGATGGAGCCCCCGACGCCGGTATCCAGGGCGCCACCGCTCTGATATGAACCGTCTTCCCCGAAAACGGCCTCGGCGATCCAGACCCCGATATCGGGGGACCCGGCTTCTTCGATCTCCGATAAAGAGTCATCGGAGCCGTCGACTCCGTAGTTGAAGGCGCGTGCACCTCCGATGAGGGAGAGGGTGTCGTCGGCCCGGACCAAGCCATCTATATAGAGCATACCGCCCGATGAGAGCGTCGCGTCGGCTCCCCCATCCCGGGCATCGATCAGGCCATACACCTGAAACTCGCCGTCTGATTCGATCTCCAGAGATCCCGGGGTCACTGCAGAAAAAGTTCCATGGCCGGAGGCGTCCACATACACAGAGCTGGAGTGCATCAGGGTGAATCCCTGGCCCTCGGCGTTACTGCCCACCTCGATGGATACCCGGCCCGTTGAGGCGATACTGCCCGCCGTCTCGACGACCGTAAGGCTCGCATCGAGCCCCTGGCCGCCCACGAGGAGGCTGCCTTCTGCCGAGATAGTCACCTCAGCCCCCTCACCGGTCCAGGTGTATCCCGCCTCATCATCCAGGGCGGCACCGGCGTAGATGACGCCACTGACAACGACGTCCCCGGCGGCCTCAACGGTAATGGCGCTGCCGTCGGCCGTGGAGAAGAGCTGGCCGTCACTGCCGATGTACACACTTCCACCGGCATCTATGGTGACATACTTTGCCGCCTGCAATACGGCCGCCGTGGGACGATCATCCCCTTCCACGGGATGGATATTGCCGATAATGACATCCCCGCCGGCAGCAATCGCCAGGTGCTGGCCCGGGTTGTCGATGACCAGGCGCATATTGACGATCTCCACATCCCGGTCACTAACAATCTTCATGGACCCCGCAAGGTTCAAGGACCCCGAAAGATCGATCCCATCTGTGGCCGTCAGGACCACCTCGTCATCATAGATGGCGGAGGTATTCCGGGTACTGGTAATCACCCCGGCCAGATCCAGCTGCCGGGCCGTCAGGTTGATCTGGGCACCAGTCACCAGTTGACCGGATTCATGATCCAGGGTCAGGGTACCGCTGGTGGACTCGATCTCCAGCAAGCCGAGGTCGGGGTTGTCCGCACCGATGACGTTATTGATTGTCACATCGTTCAAACCGGTGATGCGGATGACGCCCCCTGCATCTTCGGTGGTAAAACGACCGGTTCCATATGTAGTAATACTTGTATCACCGGAATTCACCGCACTGCCGGCCGTGATGATGATATCATTTTGAGCCGTGATATCCCCATGGAGTTCCAGCGTTTCGGCGGCATGAATAACCACGTCCGCGTTGCGGCCCCGGGCGATGAGCGACCCCTTCATGACGGCGTTGTCACCCAGATCCATGGAGATACCGCCGTTCATCGTCTCTAAGACACCGGTCGTCTCGAAGAGAAGATCCTGGGCCCCGTCTTCCTGGGTGCCACTATAAAAATTGATACCCTCATACCCGCGAATCCAGTTGGCGATATAGATCCGGCCATTCCCTTCGGTGGGTGACCCGATATTCACCACGGACCCTTGCGCGGAGGCATCCACGGCGCGGCGACGGGAGGCCACGGCGTCCTGGGTGAAGCCGATGAGGTCCGCATTTTCAGAACCGCCCTGGGTGAGAGAAAAATCATAATAACCGGTGATCATCAGCCGCCCGTTGCTCAGGCGCACCGTGAGCTCATCCCCGGTCAACCCGTGGGTACTGCCCAGAGCCGGGGCGTCACTGCCCCGGGATTCGGTGACCACGAACTGCGCGCTATTGATGGCCTGCTGCAGATCGGCCACCAGGTCACCGAGACCACCGGTATTCCCACTCGTATCACCACGAGATAGAACCACGTGAGCCGTTGAAACATGGGTGCCCAGATCAATGGACAGCTCAAGGGTCACATCCCCCGACAGATGACCGTTGGCATACTCGGCGAAGCCATCGGCCAGGATCTCATTGGTCCAGGCCGGGGCCAGAATGGAGATATCACCGTCGGCACTCAGATTGATCTCACTGTTGTCCTGAGATGTCGCCACATGGGTGGAGCCGTAGAGCACGATCCCTTGGCCTTCCCACAGGCTGCCGCTGGTCCCGTCCAGAGGATCGTCCCCGGCACGCAGGGTAATCTCTTTTCCCGCATACAGGTCACGGCCCAATCGGATCTGGTCTTCGGCCTCGATGATTATCGTAGAATTGCCGTCATAGCTGATTACGGTGGCTCCCAGGGTCATCCCGTCGGGATCCTTGTGGGTAATGATCTCGCCACCGGCCGCCATAATCGCATCGATGGACGCGTCCTGGCCGGACCGGATGTAGATGGAGCCATCCTTGTGGCTCACCATCACCTGCGCCGAGCCGGGCAGCTTCACGGCTTCGCCGTCGGTAATGTGGGTGCCGCCGATGATCTCGATGCGCTCCGTGGCAAAGAGTTTACCACCCACCTCCACGGGGTTGTTGTCGATATCCACGGTCTCGCCGCCGATCCAGGCCTGGCCCGTGGCTTCGATATGAATCATGGAGTCCTCATCCGACCATGTAATCACGTCATCATGGCTGGTCCCCCCCGACAGAATCCCCCCCATCATCTGGAGGTCACCGGAGGCCATAACGGAGACCCGCCCACCAGATCCATCCGAGGTATTTCCGGTGGCCACGAGACCGCCGTCTGTCGCCACAACCAGGCTAAGCCCCTCATCATCGGCCCCTGGCGCCCCCGAGACGACCTCGACACTGGCCGCCGCCATCACCGTGGTGCCAACGTACATCTGTTCCCCGGCCGTGAGATGAACCGTGGAGTCGGGCCCGCTCCAGGTCACACCGTCCGTTCCGATGGTGCCCCCGGCCACGGTGACGCCACCTAAATAGACATCCTGCCCGCCGAAAACGGTGATATCGGTGCCGGCACCGGAGGTCACAAGGCTCGAGGTGGCATGCACATACACGCTCATGCCGTCGTCATTGGCCCCATGCAGACTGGTCCCGTCCACGCTGGCCCCACCGTACAGGCCGAGATCACCCGTAACGTTGGCCGTGCCTTCCCAGTAAATCCAATTATCCGACTGGACATCTAAGTCCGAACCGGCCCCCAGGAGGTTAAAGGATCCCCTGACAATGGCATCGTCCGCCCCCTGGACAACGATATCCAGGTCGTCCTGCAGGGTGGTGATGGTCCCGGTCAGTAAGAAGCCGAATCCGCGCTGCCCCATGAGTTCATGGTTCTCACGGATCTGGAGTTCATCAAATTGGCCGTCGCCATCTGCGTCCGAGGCATACACGAGATATTCATGGGATCCGTCACTGATGAGCCATCGATTGTTGGTCAGGAGAGCATCCAAACCGACCTCGGCATTGGTATAGTCGACCCCTTGAGTAAAGGTGGTCATCAAGGCATCTGTGGTGGCGTCTGCGTCATAATAGACGGGGTCCGTATAGACCGTATACCCAAGCTGTTCGGCCACATGAGCCTTCTGCACGTCGGAGAGCGCTTCAAAGGGGGTGTCGTCGTCGGGTACCTCGACCTGGCTCCAGGTGACCTCCCCGTTGAGGTAATCCTCTCCCTCTCCCTGGGTAAAGGAGAGGCGGAACCAATCGGCAAAGACGGTGGTGGGGTTGTAGAAGACGTCACCATGGAATTCGATATACCCCAAGCTCTGGGCCACCACCCGACGCTGATCCGTGGTCAAGTCCTCGAAAGCGGTCTCTTCAAGGGGAACGGGCTGTTTCCCCCACTGGATCTCCGTATTCAGGTAATCCAGCCCCTCCCCTTGGGAGAAGGCCTCCACAAACTGGAAGCCCGCTTCGGCGGTGGGGTTATAGTAGACCGTTCCATCGAACAGAGAGTAGCCGAGATGGGCGGCCACCACCACCTGCTGACCCGAGGCCAGGGCCTCGAAGCCGGCACCCTCCTCCGGTGCCTTAACGCCCCCCCAATCCAGGGCGGCGTTGCTGTAATCCGGCACGGTCCCCTCGACAAAACCGGTGAGGATGCGCTGACCCGCCACGGCGTCGGGGTTGTAAAACACCGTCGCCGCATCCAGGAGCGTATAGCGTAAGGTATCGGTGACCCGCGCCCTCTGTGCGTCATTCAGCGCATCAAAGGATGTACCCTCGGTGGGCGTACCGGCATCCCCCCAGAAGATATCGTCGTTGGTGTAATCGGCGGCATGACCTTCCACAAAGCCTGTCAGGACTCTCTTGGCGGCGTCGTTAGCCCGGTAATTGAAATATGTCCCCGTTGACGGATCATATGTATACCCCAGGGTCTCCAGAACCACGGCCCGCTGGGCCTGGGTAAGGGCCTCGAAGGGAGTCCCCGAAGCGGGCGTCCCAGCCGCACCCCAGACGATCTCATCATTGCAATAATCGGGATCGTCCCCTTGATAAAAGGTGGAGACAAAGAGCGTACCCGCCTCGGCATTGGCATTGAAGTAAACCGGGCCGTCAATGACCGTATATCCCAGGGATTCGGCCACCACCCGCTGCTGGGCCACCGTGAGACCGGCAAAGGAGGTACCCGCCACCGGCGTGCCGGCCGTCCCCCAGTCGATATCGGCCAGGACAAACTGGGGCAAGGTGCCCTGCACAAAGGCGGTCACCAGCTGCTTGCCCCCTTCGGCATCGGCTTTGTAATAGCTCGTGCCGTCCGAGGTGCTATACCCGAGGTACGCAGCCACGAGCTGCCGCTGCTCCGGAGTCAGGTCGATAAAATCCGTATAATTGCCCACGGAAGAGACCGTCCCCATATTTCCGAATTCGAGGACATTATCGGCGAGTATAACCCTCAGCGCCTCGGGGAACGTGCCCGTCTCCAGGGCATCGAGGAGATCTCCATCGATATCCGTTCGGGCCAGGACCTTGCCCAAGATACGATCAAAATAATCCGCATGATCAAACTGAGATGAGGTGGAATTCAAGGTGACGGCCCCGGCCGAGGTGATAGATCCGGCGATCATCAGTTCGCCCCCGGAATCGAGGGTCATGGTGGTGTCGTCCCCGGTTTTGACCGGCGTGGGCACGCCGTCCACAGCCTCGAAACGAACACCCGCCGTCACCGCGCCACCGATTGCGATATGCAGGAAATCACCGGAGTGAAGGGTGAGACTGGAACCGCTTTCACGTACGGCGACCACCCCGCCTTCCAGCACCGTGAGGCCGGTGCCGGCATTCACCGTAAGGGAGGAGCCGAGCCCCTTGGCCTCCATTCCGGTGGCGATCCTCACCGCACCCGTGGTGGCTATATCCACCCGGCTGCCATCATTTTTGGTAAAGATGGCGCTGCCCTTGTCGGCGACCAGGCTGGTGGGCCCCTCGCTGAAGGAGAGCAGGGAATGCTCTCCGGTGGTTCCGTCGATGACGATGCTGACGCGCTCATCCCCCGTGATCCAGCCTGACACAATCATCTGCTCGCTCACGTTAAAGAGGGCCTCCCGGGCGTACACGCCAGAATCGGGAGATCCCATCGGGTCATGGATGTTCGCCCGGCTGATCTCCACAAGCTCGGCCACCATCTCGAGGCGTTTATCTGCCTGAACATCCCCCACAACGAGGATATGATCGGAGAGGAGCCTGGCATCGTCACCGAGTTTCGCGGCAAAGGTCCGGTCTTCCATGACCGACTGGGTGCCGCCCGTAGCGTTCAGGATCGCGGCCCCGTCATCATCCACAACGAGGGAGAGGTAAGCGGCGAAGCGGCGATCCTCTAAGTCACCCACATACATGGTGGTGGCATCACCGGCGTGCCCGATCTGCAAGAGGGAAAACCCACCGGCGAAGGCATCGATATCCCGCATGGAGAGATCCATGGATCCGTCCGGATCTCCACTGGAGTAGTCATTACCGTAAGCACTCTGACCGGCCCCCCCGAGCTTATAGACCAGGCTCTCGCTAGTGCCCCGGAGCACAAAGGCTCCGGTCCCGCTGATGGTATCTTGCCCGGCCCTGAAATCCACGTCATCGGCACGCAGGGAGATGCTCCCGCCGCCCATACCGGTGGAGATATTCCCGGAGCGATGCACCATAAGGGAGTCCTTCTCCGCGAGCACGACATCAATATTCCCGGCCCGGGTGTAGAGTCCGCCCAGAATATGATCGTTCCGGGTAATCTGAAGATCATCCTGCTCCCGAACGATGATATCCGCAGAGGCCCCGGTGCCTGTGTTGACCACCGTCAAAACGTCGACCTGGGTCTCGATGGTTCCAACGATACCATCCCCGTAGAGGGCCAACTGCCCGTCGGGAGCGACAAATCGCATGTCTGTAACGTCGATGATCCCGGTGGCGTCAAGGGTCAGACCGGCCGCTCCCCAGGTATCGCCCCCATCACTGTCGCTTCGCAAAATCGAGGACGAAGAGGTATCGGAAACGACGAGCATCTCCTGGCTGTCGGCCACATGAACGATGAGGTCCTGGTACCGGAACTGGTGATCCCCCAACCAGAGGGTGCCCTCAGAGGCGATGGCGAGATCGGCGGTGTCACGGCCCGCGCCGCCGATAAGGGTCGTTTCACCCGCGGTCAGCGCCAGATGAACGATATCGTCCCCGGCACCGGTGTTAATGGTATTGGTCCCGCTGCGCACCGTGACCGTATCGGCGCCGTCTCCGGTCTCCACGGTACTTATCCCGAACCCGGAGTCAATGGTCACCTCGTCATCACCGTCCCCGGTCAAAATGGTGCTGCTGCCCCCACCCACGATCACCGTGTCATTGCCGCCCCGGGTGTTGATGATGTTGTTTCCTGAGGCCGCGTAGACAACCTCATGGGCCCCCGATCCGTCGAAGAGGTCATCGCCGGAGCCCAGGTAATAGGTGTAAGGTCCGGATGCCGGCGTCACAAGGGTTGCCGTTTCATCATAGACGGCGCCACCCATCTCGCTGATGATCTCATCATCGCCGTCACCACCCCGGATCACACTGCCCGCCGCGCCGCCCAGGAGTAGATAGGTGTCGGTACCGGCACCGCCATCGAAATCGAGGACGGCATTCACATTGGAACCGACACGGATGAAGTCGTTGCCTGCCCCACCATCGGCGACGATCCTGTTGACCCCCGTAAACTGCATAGACTGCCCGAGGGAGTGGACCATGATCGTGCCCCCATCGTCGGTGGCCTCGATACTGTAACTCTCGGCGGTGATATCTTCGTAGAGATCACCGCGCAGCCCCCCCCGTGATCCCGAATGGAGATAGAGGGTGTCACCGACCTGATGGGCAATTTTCGGCGGCTCTCCCCAGCTCCAGCTGATATCGCCAGAGATACTGATCCCGATCACGGTGACCTTTAGGCCCAGATAGGCACTGACCTCGGTCAGCTTGATCTCCCCATCGATGCCTGCCAGGGTCTTATGGATCGTCCAGAAGCCCATATCGATGGAGACAGCCACAGACCCCCAGACATGGCCGTAAAAGTTCTGGTGGCCATCGATACTGCTGAAGCTCAGCTCCATGCCGGCATCCATCTTAAGGATACCCAAATTGATATCCAGGGCGGCCTTACCGCTAATGGAAAAATCCCCATCGGACCGGACAAATCCGCTCACTTCCACAGTAACGATATTGAAGAAGTTCAAGCTCGCCTCATCGACGCGAAGCTCGAAGAGACCATCCACGAGGCTAATCTCACCTTGAAAACCGATATCAAAGGCCACGAGCTTGATGTAGCTATCGGGCCCGCCTAAAGCGAGCCGAAAATCTGTGCCGGCGGCAACGCCTGCATATTCCTTGATATCACTGGTGTTGATCTCCAAAACTGCGTCAGAGCTGATCCCGATAATGGAGACACCGAGGTCGACGTGCATGCCTGCCCGGAGGGCAAAGACGGCCCCTTCGTCCGTATCCAGAATCACGGCCGCGCCTGACACGGATACATTGCCGAAGGCCCCCAAGGTCAGGGACATATCCAGGGCGGCCTGGAAGCCCTCCTCATTAATGAGGATATCCACCGAGCCTTTCATCTCAAGGGTATCGACAAGGGAGATCACCGCCGAACCGGCCAGGTGAAAAGATTCGGCCGAAAGATCCGTATTGGAAAACTTACCGGTGAAGTTGCCCTCTTTATCCCGTTCGAGGGCCCTTACCGTCTGCACCTTATCGGTGGTGTTGATCTGAAGCAGAAAGTCTCCGGCAATGGAGAAGATACCATCGACGCCGATAATTTCCTTACCATCCCCCATACCGGAGGCATCGAGGCTGCCGTAGAGGCCTCCGTTGGTAAACCCTAAGGTTCCCACGACCCCGACCTTTAAGGGCTTCATGTCGATGATGGCCCCCACGCTCATCTCCGCCTGGATCTGATCGCCCTCAGTGATGCTAAAGAGAATCCCAAACTCCCCTTTGAGCTCCAGGACATCCAGAAGATTCAGATCACCGGAACCTGTCATGGCGACATAGAAATCGGCCGAATCCGTCTTGCCCGGCGGGATATCCGAGATGGTCACACTGTGGTAATCGAGAACTCCGCCATTTTCGATCCAGAGCACTTCGGGTACCTCATAGACGATCTCCTTGCCGAAGGCGTTCATGGCCAGCTCGAGCTGGATATCCGAGGTGAGGATACCCGGAATGGCCAGGGTCTTGTCGAGCTTCAGCGTGACGGCCACACCGGCCGTGCCCTCCACCTCACCCAGAATCAGAAGGCCCATGGCGTGGGAATTAAAGGCGATGGAACCGACCGTGCCGATGGCAGCCTGTGCATCAACAAAGACGGTAAGCCCTGTGGACGAGGCCTTGAATTCAAAGGCGCCGGTGAGGGAGACAACATCGAAAAGGGCCAGTTCGGCCTGGCCGGCCACGCGAAGATACTGATCGTCGTAGAGGAGCTCGATGGGCTCAAAGGGGTTGCCGGTATCGATGGCGTAGCCTTGATGCACCACCTCGTTCGGATCGACCCAGGTGCTCTTGGAAAAATCGATGGTGGTGAGGCTAAGGGAGACCTCCACGTCTGCATCGAAGGAGACGGCACCCGTCGCCTCGTCCTTGGTGATCTCGCCGAGATCCAGGGTAAAACGGGCGCCGGTGTTGATATCGAGTTTCAAATCCCGGGCATTGAGGGTGACAGCATCCACCCCCACCAGGCCCACCATATCGATGTCCGCCTGGGCGGCCACATAAACCCCCACATCCACGGAGGTGAGACCAATGACCAGCTCCTTGGCCACGATCACCCCGATATCGAGATCTTCGACGGCAAGCCCTACGGCGCTGTCATCGGGCGTGTCGCTCTCGTCGATCCGCCCATCGTCGTTGCTGTCCTGCCAGTATCCGCCGACCCCGATAAATCCGTTGGCATCGTTGATACCGATGGCCAGGGTGGTGACCGTCGTCGTCTCGCCGTTGGAGAGGGTGACCGTCTCGCTCCCCCGCTTGGTAAAGGCCATGGAGGCTGAGAGCTGCATGAACCCGGCCAGGTTGATCTCGGCATACCCCACCTTGGCCTGAATGATCTCCTCGTCAAAATCGAGGATGACGGCGCTATTACCCCCGGCGGGCACGGCAAAGCCGTACGCATCGAGTTTCCCGTCGCGGTCTAAGTCCTCGGTGACCTCCAGGAGATTATTCCCGTTGAGGTCTTCCCCTAAGTCGAGGAGGCCGTTGTGGTTAAGGTCCTCGTCATAGGTGTTCAGGATTCCGTCGCCGTTGGCGTCTTCAGGGGAGCCTGCAAAGCTCGTCTGATAATTAATAGAGGGCGGCCCCAGGAGCTGCAGGGCTGCATTGAGGTAACCACCCGTGGGATCGGTGGGCAGGAAAAAGGTGTTGATGTTCACCTCAACCGCTTCGGCTTTCACGGCCAAAAGCGCTTCGTCGATGCCCACCAGCCCGGCGTAGCCCACATGGGCCGTGGCCGACAGAAATTTGGGCGTCACCTGCTCGGCACCCGGAATCAGCCCGGCCAGGGTCGGGGTCATGATCGCCATGCCGAAATCCACATCGTCGATAACCAGCCCCACGGCGCCTTCGTTAATCTGGTCGAGCAGTCCGTCGTTGTCGGCATCACTGCCATACCGGTACGGTCCGCCAACCCCGGCAAAACCGGTGAGACCCGACCCACCGAAGGTCATACTCTCCACTTCCAGGGGAAGGGGCGAGCCGGGAACATAATTATCCACGACCAGCGAAGCGGCCTCGTCGAAGATCTTCTCCAACCCGCCCAGGTCGACGTCCACCGTGTACCGTTCGCCCTTGCGAAAGGCAAAGGAGCCGCGCAGATTGAGGAACTCGGAGACCTGGACTTCAGCCAATCCGATATCGAGGCCGATGAGTTTTTCACCCGTGTAGTCGAGATAGACGGGCGTTCCACCCGTCTCGATCTCAAAGCCCTTAGGGCGCCCCTTGTCCGCATCGGCGGGAAAACTGGTGGAAAAATCGGCCCGGGAGCCCATGATCCCTCCGAAGAGGTCGCCCCCCATATTGAGTTCGATGGTGATGTCCTGGGCTCTCACCTTAAACACATCCCCAAAGCCGTAGGTGGTGACGGCGTCGGCGTGGGCGGCGAGGGAGTAAAAATTCTGGGCCTTAAAGAAATCGGGCAGGTCGGCCTTGAAGATGCCCAGCCCCACATCCACCCCTTCCATACCGAAGCCATAGATATCATCGGCATTGATAATCTGGAGCTTACCCTCCTGGCCGGCGATCTCCTCGTATTCTGGAGTGCCGTAGCCCACAAAGGCATAGACGTCCTTGGCCCCGAAGGAGAGGCCCTGGAAGCCCACATCATTAAACCGCGAGAAATCGTCGGAGATACCCGCCAGGTTGGTGAGCCCATCCAGAACGGTGGAGGCCGTATCCCCCAAGGCCGCATCCAGCAAGTTTTTGAGAAGTCCCACCTCGGCAGGCAGGCCGGTATTCATGGACCCGGTGAAGGTCTCACCCAGGTTGAGTTGAAAATCCCCCCGCAGATGGACGAAATCTCCCAGGTCGAGGCTCAGATCGGGCAGATCCAGGGTCCCCAAAAGGGTCAGGCCAAAGGCCGGATCGAAGCCGATGGAGATATCGAGGTTTTTAACGTAATCGACCGCCCCCTTGAGGAAGGCGGGGGCCCCAGACATATCCGGGAGCATGTCACCGATGCCGGAGAGGCTGATGGTGGGGAAGAGGCCACCGGTTTCGGGCAGTTCAAAGGCAAAATCAAACCCGGCGTTAATCGTGAATAGATCAAACAATCCGATGGTGGCATCCATGCCGATACGAAGGGAGTTACGGGTAAAATCAAGGGCGAGGCCATCTCCGTCGCTTCCGATGGGAATATCCAGTTTCCCTCCGTCCATCTCACCGAAGTCGACATAAAATCCCGGCGCGGGATAACCACCTATAGAAGCGCCGTTGAGTTCAAAGACCAGGTCGGTGGCATTTAAGGTGAGGTAGGGATCGGTACCCACGAGACCGGCAAACTCAGCAGACGCGGCAAGGCTGTAAAAATTGACCCCGGGAACGGTGAGTCCAGGTGCCGCGGCCGGAGACATCATGGTCATGGCAAAATCGAGATTATCGATGGCCAGACCAATGGCGTCTCCATTCGCCGTATCGGAGTCGTCAATCACACCGTCGCCGTTGATGTCGGTGCGGTAGGGACCGTTGATCCCGGCAAAGGCGTAGATATCCTTGCCGGCCACCACCAGGGCGTCAGCCGGTGCGATGACCTCGAGCCCCGGCACGTTAAAGCCGATTTTTTCGATGGTACGCTTCTGGAAGGCAAACCCACCCTGGAGGCTAAGGATACCGGCCACATTGGCGAAGGCGTTGCCCACCGAGGCTTCGATAATCGCATTATTAAAATCGAGCATCACGGGATCGCCGCCCGTCTCTATTTCGTAACCCTTCGAGGTCCCACCGTCGGTAAAATCAGCCACCAACCCAATCTGACTGCTGTTGTTGACCGCCACGTTCACATCATTTAGGTCAAAATCGATAAAGTCGCCGAAGCCGACAAAGGAGATCTCCCCCCCATGGGCCTTAAGGGCGGTAAAGGTCGTCCCCTGGGGAATGAGAGCGGCCAGGGGGTTGGCCAGAAGATCCGGCGTACCGGTGGTCAGGATCGTCATACCAAAATCGAAATCTCCGATGACCAGACCGATGGCATCACCGTTAACGGTATCGGCGTCATCGATAATGCCGTCTTCGTTGCTATCGGTGCGATAGGGACCACCCACGCCCACAAAGGCCTGCACATTGTTGGCGCCAAATTCGATGCTATGGGCCCGGACACCTTCGATGGTCCCTGCCAGGCCCGCGTTGACGCTGATATCGGTGCCTTCCCCCCGACGGAAGGCAAAATCACCCGCCACATAAACAAACTGAGAGACGACCAGCAGGGCATCTTCAATCTTGGCCTGCATAAAGGCGTCGCGATAATCGAGGACGATAGGGTCGCCACCCGTGGGTACCGCGAGGCCGCCCTCTCCGAAGCTGGCCACAAAATCGACGACCGGGCGTTTGCCCGGGGCACCCTGCCAACCGGTGCTCCAGTTGAGCTGAACATCGATGTCATCTCCGGACAAACCGAAGATATCGCCCCCGCCGGCCACCGCAAACTCGTCTGCCAGACCGTGAAGGGCCGTAAACGTGGGCAGCGTGAGCTCTTTATTCGTCGCCCTCATGATGGCAAGGCCCAGATCCACATCCTTCAACGCCAGACCGAAGACCCCGTCCTGATCGCGGATGGGCGTAGTAGAATCAAAATCCGGGATCCCGTATCCCACAAAGAGATCCACATCTTCCATGCCGATGGTCATGGCCTCGACCTCGATGTTGGAGATGGTAGACCAGTCTGCGGAGACGTCGGCCCCAGCAGCCGTGAGCGCCGCCATGGTCGGCGCCATACCAAGATCCATGGTCGTCAGCCCGGAGTTCAAGGTCACGCGATGACGCTCACCCTTTTCGAAGCTGAACGCCCCTTGCACATGAATAAATTCGTCGATGGCCAGGGTCGCCTGGGCCACCTGAACGCCAAAATATCCGCTCGTATAAGAAAGGGTCACCGCCTCGCCACCCGTGGCAATTTTGAAACCCTGGGCACCGAAGCTACTTATAAAGTCGACGTAAGGGGTAATCTCGGTACCGGCCCAGGCCGTGCCTTGGTTCGCGGAAACCGTTGCGCCCAGGGCCTTAATGGTGAGGAAATCAATGCCCGTAAAGGCGATCTCATCCGTGGTCGCAGAAAGGGCCCACAGCTCCGGCACGATCTTTTCAGGATCCTTAAAAAGGGTCATGCCCAGATCCAGATCCTCGACCACCAACCCTACGGCATCTGGATCGCGGAGATCCTGGCTATCCACATCCCCATCCCCGTCGCTATCCACGAAATAGGGACCGGATCCGACAAAGAGGTCCACGTCGGAAAAGCCGAGAGTGAACGCGCTCATGGGCATGTTTTCAATCCGCGAATAGTGACCGGGGGTGACATAGCCGTCTGTCACAAGGGGGGCCAGCGCTGTGGCCGCATCAATAGAGGTGTCAGAAAAACCGGTGGCCACATCCACGGCGATGCTGCCCGTCTTCTCCAGGGCGAAGCCCCCTTCCAAATAGAAGAAGTCATCAATTTTAATCAGGGCATGATCGACGGCAACGCCAATCATGGAGTGGTCAAAATCGAACATAATCGGCTCGCCGCCGGTGCTCACCGCCATCCCCTCCGCACCAAAGCTGGAGACAAAATCGACATAGGGTGCGATGGAGAGCCCCTGCCATGAAGTGCCCTTGTTCATCTGCACGGTCAGGTCATCGACATCGAGCTGCATGAAGCCCCAATCCACATCGAGGGGATCCGCCCACTCGGCCTTCATGGCGTACATCTTCGGGATCACTCGGCTAGGATCCACGGCCCCGCCCGCCCGCATCATCATGAAGCCGACATCGATCCCATCCAGTTCAAAGAAGGGGTCATCCGTATCGCCCACGGTGACGGTCACATCGGATGCACCGAAGCGTAAGGTATCAAAGGGGAGATCCTCGAACCGTGCGTTATCGGCGGAGAGATACCCATCCCGTTTGAACGGCGACAGCTTCGTGGCAAGGGAGGCCGCCTCTCCGGTCAAACGGGAGGGCAGACCGGTGGCGACGTCGAGCGTTACGCCCGAGGATTTTTCAAAGGCGAAGCGGCCCTCGATTTGAAAGAAATTACCCACGTTGAGGAGGGCATGCTCGATGGAGACACCAATCATGGATCGATCATAGTCGATGACGATGGGATCGGCGCTTGTCGGGATGGAGAGCCCGCCTTCGCCAAAACTTGAGGAGAAATCGACATAGGGATTGGCCAGGGCAGGATCGAGCCATGGGCCCCCCTGGTTGAGATCTACCTGAAGCCCGTCGATATCGAATTTAAAGTAGTCCCAGTCAATATCGAGGGGATTCTCCCACGCCACCTGCATGGCATAAAGGGAGGGGATCACAGAATCGGGGTCGGCGGCCAGGGTCGAGTCCATCAGCACCAGACCCAGATCGATATCATCTAAGGTAAAGCCCAGGGCATCGGGGTTGATCGTCTCATCGGCATCGAAGAGCCCGTTTTCGTTGCTGTCGATAAAATAGGGCCCCAGGCCAGCAAAAAGATCCACATCCGTGCCGCTCAGGGTGATGCTGTTCACGGCCAGATCGTCGATCAGGGAGTGATCCTCACTCAGCCCCGCCACCTGCCCCAGGCCAAATCGTAGAGAGGCATTCATGTCCGTTGCGTACGTGGAAGGGAGCCCTGTGACCACGTCCACGGCAAGGCTGGACGATTTTTCAAGATAAAAGCCACCGCTCACATAGATATAATCGGAGATGGCCAGGGTGGCCCGACCGATCTGAACCCGCGTGAGTTCACCGGCACCTCCGTCAAAATCCAGAACGATCTCGCTACCGGGTCCCGTCAAGACGGACAGGGGTGTCTCACCAAAATCGACGACAGCATCGCCAGAATTTGAGGCGGTGTTGATCTCCACAGAAATATCCGCCGCGGCAATGGTGATGGCATCGATACCCACGAAGGCGACACGAGCGACATCCGCCTTTAGAGCCATCCAGCTCCGGCTCGTATCGGCCTGGTCGCTCAAGATGGCCAGACCAAAATCGACCGCTCCAAGCTCTAAGCCCAGGGCATCATCACGACCACCGCCTATGCCGGCAAAGGCGTCCACATTGGCGCCGCCCAGGCTCATCATGTCAGCGTTTACCGTGGTACCGTCTTCGAGGGTCACCGTCTCCGTGGATTTTTCGAAGGCAAAGCCCCCATCCACCATAAAAAAATCGGAGACGGCGATCTCCATGTGGCCCGAGGCCCGGAGGAGCTCGCCATCTTCACCGTCCATGGTGAGGGTCAGGGTCTTATCGGGTCCGGTGGTGACCATGAGGCCTTGGCTGGCGTAATCCACCAGGGTCCCGTCAGTAGCCGCCCGGTTGATCTCCACGGCGAGGGTCGTCGCGGAAATGGTGAGACCGTCGATGCCGGCAAAGGCGGCGCTGCCCACGTGGGCCTCTAAAGAGGTCCACTGGCGGGAAGGATCGGCCTGATCCCTTAAGAGGGCCAGGGCAAAATCGACGCTCCCCAGGGCAAAACCCATCTGGTTGGCGGTGCCGCCGTTGATCCCGGCGAAGGCATCCACATCTGCGCCGCCCAGGGTCATGAGATCCACGGTGGCCGTGGTCTCATCGGAGAGGACAACGATCTCGGTGGATTTTTCGAAGGCGAAGCCCCCCTCC
>JABXKT010000122.1 GCA_013619155.1 Desulfobacteraceae bacterium | reverse complement strand
AAACCGGCGTGGATGAACCGGAAGAAGGGCAACGGGGGCCACTGATAGGTAATTTTTTAAAAGCCTCCGGCGGCCCTGCCGGGGGCCAACCTTTTACAAAAGGTTGCCAAACCGGTTTTTTAATAGTGCCCATGAGGGGTCTAAGGATATATTGTCCTGGCCACCGGAGGTCGTGCGGTGAAAGTCCATCGGGAGCCCTATCGTGAACCGTTTGGATGGATCTCCGGCCGTCATTTTCCAATGAATCCGGGGTGCTCTACGCCATCGGTTTTGGTGCATAAAATGCACCCTACGATCGCGATATCTACCGGTGTGGGTGTGGACTATCCGTTTTCATTTTCCCGAAGGGCCGATGGAGCCTGCATCTCCATCCGTAGGGAGCCCTATCGTGCACCATTTTGATGGGTCCTCGGCCGTCATTTTTCCAATGAATCAGGGGAATCTTGCGCCGAATCCCCGCCGGTGTTGGTTTGGCCCACCCATCTTTTATTTTTTTGGGGCACATCCCCTTCCGATATGAATCTCACCGGTGTCGACCTCGGGGGCGGGACTGGGCGTGGCATACACGGGGTGACCATGCATGCGCGTGTTCATGCGCACGGAGTCGAGGGTGTCTTCGTAGAAGGTGAGTTCATGATTGTAGACCTTAACTTCGGTCACCGCCTTATCGCGGCTTCGTTTTCGACAGGGGCGCCCCTTGTAGCAGGGGACAAGCTCGATGGTTCCCAGAAGCGTCGAGCCTTCAAGGAGGGTGTAGCGGCCATAGCGAAGGGGTGCACCTTCCATGAGTCGACTCTCGTTTTCTAAGGCACCCGCCGGTGACTCGTCGCCCACCCGTGAGATGTAAAGCTCTTTGTCCGTCTTAAGTTTAACATTTCCCCTCTCCTCCCCTTTAAGATTCCGGAAATCGGTCCGGACAAATCCCCTGTAATAGCAGAGCCGTTCTAAGGAGAGCACCCGGTTGTCCCTGGAGAATTCTCCCAGAATAGTGGCCTCCTTGAAATCCATGGCATAGGTCCCCTTGATAATGGGTAGGTGATAGATACGCTCATCCCCTATGGTGTTGCCGATCCCCTTGCTGAAGGCGTTGTTGTATTTCATCTGGTGGAAGAAGTGGATGATCTCGCTGAAGTGGATTCCTGGATTTTCCGGTGCATTTAGCTCGAGAAATGTCTGATCGTAATAGCTGAGAAAGGTGAGGGTGATGGGGTCAGGGTCCCTTTCGGGCACCACCGTGAGGTAGGCGTTAATGGCCTCAAGGTCCGTGGGGAAGAAGTACTTCATCCGAAGTTCGATGACGTTTAAGTGCTCGCTGATGAGGGTTTGGAGCTTTTTTAAGCGACGGGTGAGGGGAAAGGGTCTCGGATGGCCTTCGATATCCATGAGGGGGATGGTGAACTCGTGGGCCATGATTTTATTATGGCTCATGAGGGCGTATCCCATGGCAAAATCTCCGGTGCGCATGTACGCGTAAGAGAGGATTTGGTAAATTTTTGCCTCAAGGGTCTTGATCGTCGCCTGGCCTCCCGCCTCTCTGTTGGCAGGACTCTTGGCATACCCAACAAACTCTTCATAGAGGGTGTCGAGCTGCTCTTTAAAATAGTTGAGCTCTCGAATGTAGCGATGAATTTCCGCCGTCTCCATGGGGGCCCCCTCTTCTATATGGGGCCAGAATTTTGGGTAATCACGGCTGATAAAAAGCTCGATCCCCTCGAGGAAGATGCGGCAATCGTCGTATATACTGGTGAGGTAATTGGCCTTGAGCTCTTCCATGGTACTTGTCCCTGCGGCTGGTGCAGGGGCGGCACCTATTAAAAAGGTCATCAGCAGAGTACAGAGCAGGATGATAATCGGGGCGTCTCTTTTAGGGGTCTGCTTCCTTTCGACCATGAGTTTTCCTCTCCTCTTTTGTAACTATCCATCTTTTATTAACGAAAATGAGCCTTCGGGCAGCCCTGCCGGGGGCCACACTTTGGCTTGATTTGAAAGATCTGGTGTAACTATTCAGCTATGCTTCGGTTGGCCCTGCTGGGAGCTAAACTTTTAAAAAGTTTAATAAACAGGTTTTTAGATGAAATATCGTTGAGGCCATGCGGCTAAAGCCTGCCTCCGGTGCTTTTTTTCTCAAAAAGCGCCGCAAAAAACTTTTCGATGACAAAAAACACATGCCTGTCAAACATTTTTTCAGTGAATATGAAGGGCTAAAGGCCCTTCGTATTCAAAAATCTGGGGTCCAGGGGCCCTGTCCCTGGCCGCCGGAGGCTTCTTTTGGATTTGAATCGTTCCCCTCTTTTTTTAAAAATCAATCAGCGATGTCTTTTTGCTTCAATCGCATGGCGATGATTTTTTGGGCATTGTATTGATGCGGTATCGAGGCATGGGGGCTCGTGGGGTATTTTTTCTGATAGTAGAGAAATAGTCCCAGAAAGTGATTCGCCCCCGGCATCTTTTGAAAGGCCGTCCAGTCTCCGGTCTGGCCATTTAGGCTGAGCTTTTTGCACAGGGTGAGAAAGGCTTTGCGGGAGTGGTAAATCGCTAAGGCCTCGCTCTGGTCACCTGGGGTGTTGGAGTGGTATTCGGCCAGGCAGCGATGGATGACCGATGCGTAACGCCAGTAAGAGTGTCTCCGAGAAGCCAGACCGGGGGCCAGGGTGCGGGCCATTTCGGCGTATTGTCCGGAGTCGGCCCAGAGGCCTGAGATCCTTTTTTTATCAAGGATGTTGGCAAGCAGGTAGGCCATGGTGTGACGTGAGGACTCTTCGATAAATCGCCCCCTTTTTTCCGGTCCGGGGATATGCATGGCCATGAGGCCATATTGGTAGAGCACATCTTCCATGAGACGTAAGTTGCCGGTCTGAACGCCCATGAGAATTAACTCGTTGTAGATCTTTTTACGTAAGGGGATGTTGTAGTGGATCTCTTCGGCGGCTCGGTCGTAATAGCCCTTAAAAAATTGGAACACCTCGGCCTTGGAGGCGAACGCATCATCATTATTGAGAAGGGCAAAGCCGCGCCGGGCGAGATAGAGGTTGACAAGGAACCGCGTGTTCCCGGAGTCCATATTTGCCTCTTCGGCGTAGTGGGCGTAAAGGGTGCCGTCGATGGTGTCCGAGGCCCCAGCGAGGTCACGGAGACGACCCAGTAGGGTGCGTGTCCTCATATCGATGAGGGGGTCTGGTCTCGTCTCATGACGCAGGCTTCGTCCGAGAAAATGGTAGCGGAGGTAGAGGTCGTACAGATCAAAGAGGTGATCCGATGCGGGCGTCATCTCCTGGCCCCCTAGGGAGTGAGATTGTCTCCAGAGGGTCTCCAGCCAGTGCCATGTCTGGGTCTCATCGGCGAGTCCGTTTCCGTGGATCCCTTCTATCTTCCACTCTCCGGCAAGACACTCCGTCTCTATCATCATGGAGAGAAAGTGCACGTTAAGGGAATGCTCCGGGTTGTCGCGTAGGGGAAAGGTGACATTATCCATGACCCGATGGGGTGTCCGTGCCGCCGTCGGTACGGCGGTTTTTTTCATAAAGGGAGAGAGGTAGTGACGGCTGAGCATCAGGTACTGCTTCAGTTCATTCTCGCTGACGGGGACGTTTTCGTCTGCCCCCGGGCCGTACTTGATTTTCTGGAAGTGTAAATAGAGAAGAAAATATTCGTAAGCAATCTCAAACTGCAGTCGCTGGAGTCCCTCGCCATCCTTGGCGATTTCAAACGCTTCGGTGAGGCGGTCGATGCGCCGTACCATGGTATCGATATCATCGACGGGTAGGAGAGGACTCCTTTTAGATGGCATGGACAGGGCGGTGAGGTGGGCATGGTCCTCGTCTACCAGATCGGTGATGGCGGCCTTTTTTACCTCGTGTGGTGGGGCCAGGGCGTGGAGGAGATAGATGCTTTGTCCCCCGGTTTGGAACCTCTCCACAAGATCAGCGGATACCGGCTGGCTTATCATCAGCATCCAGACCATACAAAATAGGGTGAATCGACCATTTTTTATCATAAGAGGTACCCTTCTGGGGTCTTGGAGTCCCGCATGCGATTGTACAGATCCACGTCCTCCTGGGGGAGCAGGAAAAGAATTTTCTTGCCGAGGCTCTCGGCAATGGTCTGGAAGTATTCGTATTGGCGTTCGTAGTCGTCTACCTCGGTGGCCTCGAAGGAGAAGGCCCCGGGAAGTGTTCCGGATATAAATCCTTCACGGCGGGCGGCTTCGATGAAGTAGGCGCGGGCCAGGGTGAAGCAGCGTTCGGCAACGGCTAAGGCCCGTGTTCTGAGGGGGGGCGTGGAGAGGTAGGCATCGGCAATGATATGATAGATGAGATAGCGGGCGTCCTCTTCATGGTCGAGGAGGTCTCCCAGGGTGTAGGCCTTGGAGCGGATCAGCTCCTCCATTTCGTTTTCATGGCGGGCGATATCCTCCATTTTGCCCTGGGCGGTCAATTCGCGAAAGAGAAGGGTGTATGCATTGAGAAGGTTTAAGTGGTTGATGCGTCGCTCCGGTGCTTTGACAAAGGCGGCGGTGAAGTCATGTAGGCAGTTTTTCGGAGCATTGGCTAAGGGGAGCCGCATGGTGGCGAGTTCTGTCCCGTAGAGTCCTGTCTGGAGGTACTCATAGGTGTAGTCGATCTCTCCTCTGTATCGATGAAAAATAGGGTTGATACTGGAGGCCTTATATTGATGGCCGTAAATCTCCTCGGTGCCGAAGATCTTCTCCAGGTCTGAGAAGACGAGGTCGATCTTGGTTTTTGCATCATCATATCTGGGCTGGATCTCGGTCTTAAAGAGCTGTTTCCGTCTCTCCAAGGGGAGTCCCTCCCAGTCGTCCACGTACTGCTTCAGCTCTTTTAAGGGCGCACGGCAGGCGTAGAGGTTATAAAAAATCCATCCCGAGGGGCAGATGTTGAGTTCATCCAAGACCTCTTTATAACGGATTCGGTCCTCCACCCGGACGCCTTTCTCGATCTGTTTGAGGAGCCAACTCTTCATGGCGGACAGGACCAGTAGATCCACTTCACGATTATCCAGTTTCAGCATGGAGAGGGTCTTGTGGAAGAGTCGCTCCACGCTGAACTCTTTGGTGTCATGGTCGATAAAGAGCATGAGCGGTAGGACGGTCCTGTGGGAGGCCGATTGTTTTATCCAGGCCTCATTTAAGCCATGGCTGATGATCCGGCTGCTGATGGATAAGGGGAGGGTGCGTTTGAATCCGTCGTAGCTGTTTAAGGCGATGTGAGTCTCCATGCTGGTAAAGTAGGCGATGGATGCCTCGATCCAGGCCGCCTCATCTTTGGTAAAGATGCGCTCCCAGGGTGCGTTCGTAGAGCGGGTGCCTCGTTTTAAATTATCCAGCTCGGTGCAGACGGTGGCGATAATCTCGAGGCGCCTGATTTGTGCTTCGGGAAAATCAATAAGGGCATCCGGCCTTGAGGATAGTGCGGATACGGTATTGTTGATGGCCGTAATCAAGGCATCTTGGGTGAGATATAGATAGTAGTAGAGGCTCTTGTAGTAGTGCTCTTCTCTGACGAAGAGAGAGCGGTTGGGATAAAAACCGTTCTCAAAATAGGCGATAAATCGTTTCGTCTCGAGGGCCTGGTTGAGGACGCAGGTCTCAAGATAGATGTAATGGTACCCGGTAAGGCTCAGCTTGTCGTCAAAATAGATATGGGTGAAGGGCCTTTTCTTGAGTCGGGTGTATCGGTGGAGCTCATCGGCGGCTTTTCGCGTGACGCTGATATCGAGGGAGCCATCCGGGTGAATACCCAGGTGCTCTTCCAGGAGGGTGAAGAGTGAGAGGCGCTCCTCGGCCGTGAGATCCTCCTTCATATAGAGTCGTCCCACGGTGGCGATCCATAAAGGCTGGGCCTCTTTTCTATATGACTCTCCGGCTGGGGCGCTTCCCATCGGCGTTGAGGTGGCATATGCGGCGGGGCTTTCCAGTAGAAGGAGACAAAAGGTGGCAAGAAGGATCACGAGGGGTCTGTTGACCGGCGTGATACGGCGGATACGGTTTTGCGTCATGATCTCTTTCATGGTTATGGTCTCCTCCGGGGAAGGATCCGCTCGAGGGCAGACACCACATCAAAAGGGGCATCGCTGGGTTCAAAGGTGAGGGTGATCATGGGCGGCTCTGCGCCATCGATGATTACCCTGCATCGGTAGTGTCGGATCTGGTAGGTATATGGGCTTTGGGCGGCGGCCATAAATCTCGTTTTTTTATAGATCTCCTCTTTCAGGTTCTGGACTCTCAGGGAGTGCCCCAGGGTGCTCCCTTGAATCTGAATCAGATCATCGATCTGAAAGGGGAGGGCGCTACTTGAAGGGTCAGGCGCACCGGGCATCGATGATTGGTGCGTAAGGCTGGGTTTAAGGGGACGCGGTGGTGGGGCACTATCATATTCTACGGCTGAAGCTGTGGTTGCGGCCCTTACGGTTCCGGGTGCCGACCATTGGGTCAGTATGGGACGGGGACCTCCCTTGGGAGGGGCGCTCTCCAGGATCCCCGGGCGCGGACCTGATTTTTTAGCGGCGATGAGAGGGACGGCATTTGGACTTAAGAGCGGTGAAAAATCTCTCTTCGACGCCATAGAAAGGAGGGGGGCGGGTGTCGGGGTCCGCCGCTCTTGAAGGCGTGGGGTGGTGGTGACGTCTACCGGTTGAAGTCGTTTGATAGCCCGGGTCACCGGAGTGGCCGTGATTTTTTGTGTGGCCGACAGTGGGGCAATGGCTTTGGGCGTCGTTTTTAAGGAGAGCTCTCTCCTCTTTTTTGTGTGTATGACTCTCTTGGTACGCTCTGCCGAGGTCAGAGGGGCGCCAGCCTTGAGCTGCGGACTGGGTATTTTGGATTTTAAGGGGCGCGCCTTTTGTGGCACCTGTTTTTTATGGACGATCAGGGGCTTCATGGGCTTTGGCACAAGGGGGGCAAGGCTCTTGGGTTTGGGCCTCATCATCTCGCGAATAATGATCTCTTTTGGTTTTTCGAGAAGGGGTGGTCGTGTTTTTTTTTGGATAGGCTTTGGGACCTCTTCAGCCTCCTTCACCACCCGGAGAGGGGGAAGCTTTTCTCTTTGGATGGGTTCTGGAAGGGGCGGCGCTTGGGGCATGATGATGATGGTTCGGGGGTGCTTCAGGATCAATAGTTTGTCGAGGGTGAGTTGGTGAAGGATATAAAAGGTAAGGGAGAGGAGGAGGATGATCAGGAAAGGGCTGATGATCCACTCTCTTCGAGTGTGACGAGTGAGGGCCCTTGGCATGATGATGCGAGCCGAGCCGTGGCCAAAATATTGCATGGGAAGTGTTGTCATGGTTTATTCCAGATTGACCGTTTTTTGTACGGTGACCCGTTTTTCACCATCATCGTACACCGTCTCGATCATGGACATGGCCATGAGGGTGTCCTTGGTCAGGGAGAATTGATCTGGTACCAGTAGGGGGCGGTTTTCTCCCTCTTGCCGCATCTCGGTGAGGCGGCGTCTCAATCCGCGGGCATCTAAGGTGGTATCGTCGGGCTTTACATCTCCGTTGGTGACGGTTACCATCTGAAACGGTTGACTTTCGGGGATCGTGGGTTTAAGGACCCGGATTTGAAAGGAGAGAAGGGGTTGGTCTACGGAGGAGATACTGGGACCATTCACGACCTTGGGTATGGTCATCTCACCGATGTAAACGGGGTGTCGTCCCATCGTTGAGGCCTGGGTAAAAGCAATAAGCAGCAGAAAGGCCAGGTCCGCAAAGGAGAAGAGCCAGATTTTAGAATCTTCGTATCGCATGAATTCATCCTGATAGTGATTTTTTGGTTCTTAACCTTGGTTTGGCGCGTCCTCTGCCACTTCCTTTGCCTCCTTTGACGGGGGGGGCTGAAGAATCAGGGCCCGTTCGATGCGTGATGACGCAAGGTTGATCAGGCTCTTTTTAAAGGCCTCAAGAATGACAAAACAGGTTAGGGTGATGAGGGTCGTAAAGAGCGCAACCCCAAGCCCTGTGGTGTTCAGGTCGCTGTTGGGGTCTCCCTTGGCCAAAAAAATCATAATCATGCCGAAAATGGTCCCGATGAAACCCATGGGGGGCAGGAGGTTGGTGATCATGGTGATTTTGTTTATATAACGGGTATGGTAGAGGTTCTCCACCAGTTGGTGGGTGGCGTCCACTAAAAAAGAGACGGGATACGGGGTGTGGCTGTGTTCGTGGTGGGCGGCGTTAAAGGTTTTGACGGCGATCACCATGAGGGGATCTTCTAAGTCCGAGGCCTCGCCGGCCATCTGAAAAAGATTTTTCTCTGTGATGAGGCGTACATGGCGATATGCCTGGAAAATGAGCCAGAGGGCATTAAAAAAAAGGATCGCACTTCCCATGTAGACGCCCCCTTGAACCAGGGCACTGATAAGATTCGGGTGGAGCTTGAATATTTGGATAATGAATTCCATCACGCCTTTATTCCTCTTTTATTCCTCAACGAGTAGTATAAAATGTCTGAAATTATTTTAAGACTCAGCTTGATGAGTGTAGGCATCATGCACAAAGAAGTAAATATATATCATATGTTGATGCTCTCTGCTCGAATTATTTTCAAGTGATTAATGAAGTGATAATGAATAAACGATACTGGAGATAAAGAGATATGGATGTCGGATTGAATCTGTTCACCGGAAATCGCCTGGAGATTTTGGCCCAGGCTCTCTCCAAGGTGCTGGAAGCTCCGATGGAGAATCCTCTAAAACCCGATGTGGTGGTGCTTCAGAGTCAGGGCATGGCGCGGTGGCTCTCCATCGCCCTCTCCGGCCACAACGGGATCTGTGCCAATATCCGCTGGCGATTTCCCAACGCCTTTACCCAGGATATGTTTGCCCTGGCCGTACCGGACCTTGCCGGGGTGCGTCGTTTCGATGCCAAGAGCGCGGCCTGGAAGATTATGGGGTTTTTACCCCAGTGGGTAGAGCAGCCCGTCTTTGCCCCTATAGCCCACTACCTGGGGCGGGATGAGGACCCTTTAAAGCGGTATCAGATCGCAGAGCTTCTCGCCGATACCCTGGACCAATATCTCACCTACCGGCCCGATATGATCGACCTCTGGGAGACGGGGGCGGACGAGGATTTTCAGGCGGTTCTCTACCGGAATCTTCTCTCCTCCTTAAAATTTAGTCACCGTATCCACCTCATGAAGGCCTTTAAAAAATGGGTAAAAACCTCTGGAAATAAAGAGGGATTGATCCCAAAGCGGGTGTGTGTGTTTGGGATCTCGTCCCTTCCAGAGTTTCATATGGAGCTCCTGACCACCCTCTCATCGGTGTGTCAGGTGAACCTTTTCCTCCTCAATCCCTGCCCCCTGTACTGGGGGGATATTCTATCGGAGTCCGAAAAGAAGAGGCTCAAGGCCAAGGGAGACGGACAGGGGGAGGCGGCCCTTCTCATGGACGGGGGCAATCCCCTTCTCGCCTCCATGGGAGGGCAGGGACGTGAGTTCTTTGATATGGTTGCCGAACGGGGTCTGGAGGAGTTTCCCCTCTTTTCCGAACCCGGGGAGGAGACCCTTCTGGGCATGGTTCAGGCCGATATCTACCATCTTCGCGACCGCACCCAAGAGGGGGTGCCCCCCTTTTCCTTCGATCCCTCGGATCTCTCCTTTACCCTTCACAACTGCCACAGCCCCTTGCGGGAGGTGGAGGTGCTGAGAGATGCCCTCTTGTCGATGATGGACAAGGATTCGGGACTGCGTCCCTCGGATGTGCTCGTCATGGCTCCGGATATCAACGCCTACGGGGCGGTGATCGAGGCGGTGTTCAACCGGCGGGTGGAGGGGGAGATGCGGCTTCCCTTCTCCATCGCCGACCAGGCCAACAAGAGTGGCGATCATGCCGTGGAGGCCTTTCTCCTCCTCCTGGATCTGGCCGGGTTTCGTTTTGAGGCGACAGGGGTCATGGAGCTCCTGGAAAACGAGGCCATCCGCACCTCTTTTGGTCTGGTGGAAGGGGACTTGGAGCAGGTGGGAGAGTGGATTCGCCAGACGGCTATTCGCTGGGGGGTGGATGGAGAGCAGCGCATGGCCTGTGGCACCGTCCCCTTCGAGGAGAATAGCTGGAAGGCCGGTCTCGATCGCCTCTTTACGGGGTACGCCGTGGGAGGGGACGCCCGAGGAGTCTTCGGAGGCACCCTGGCCGCCGGTCCCGTGGAAGGGGAGCAGGGGCTTCTTCTGGGGCGTCTGGCCCACTTTATGGGGTGCCTCACCCGGTACGTCAAGGCCCTGGACCGCCCGCGAACGGCCGGTGAGTGGGTGACCTTCTTCGACGGGGTCCTGGCGAGATTCTTAATGGACGAGGACGGGGAGGCCGAGGGGCTCCAGGGCATTCGTGAGACTTTTTACCGCATGGGAGAGGCCGCCGGAGAGGCGGAGAATGAGGATCCCGTGGACTTTTCTGTGGTGCGGTTTATCCTGAAAACGGCCCTGGGAGCTCCGGATCCTGCCGCTGGATTTATCACGAGCGGCATCACCTTCTGCGCCATGCTGCCCATGCGCAGTATCCCCTTCAAGGTGGTCTGCATCCTCGGCATGGGGTACGGGACCTTCCCCCGTCAGCATCGTGCCCCCAGTTTCGATCTTATCGCCGCCCATCCGAGGCGGGGAGATCGCTCCCGCCGCAAGGACGATCGCTACCTCTTTCAAGAGATCCTTCTCTCGGTGCGTGAGCGGCTCTGGATCTCCTATACGGGCCAGAGTATTCGGGACAACAGCCCCTTGCAGCCCTCGGTCCTCCTCTCCGAGCTCCTCGACTATGTGGATGGGGCCGTGGAGGGTGGCGTCTCCCACAGAATTGTGGTGACCCACCCCTTACACCCCTTCTCCGGCGATTACTTTGGCGAGGAGGGGGCGCCCCTCTTTAGCTACGATGCGGCCAGTCGCCGCGTGGCCGGACGCATGGCGGAGCCCCTTCAATCGCCGCCCCCCTTTGCCCCAGCCGCCGACCTGGATGCCGCATGTGTGCCTCCCGATCAGCTCAGCCTGGATGATCTGGACGGCTTTTACGCGCAGCCAAGTCGCTATCTCCTGCGTGACTGTCTGGGCATGGAGCTGAAGAGCCGGGAGGAGGCGGCGGAGAGCTGTGAACCCTTTGCCTTAAACGGATTGGCGCGTCATCGGGCCGGCTCCCTTCTCTTCGAGGCCCTCCTTGAAGGGGTCCCCCTCGAGGGCCCCATCGAGGAGATATCCGCCATGGGGATCCTGCCCCGGGGTGAGGTGGGGCATCATCTGCTGACGGATCTTCTCACGGGGGCTCG
>JABXKT010000121.1 GCA_013619155.1 Desulfobacteraceae bacterium | reverse complement strand
GCCCTGCCGGGAGCTAAACTTTTGCCTGATTTGAAAGATCGGGCACGGGGCTCATACTATTTCGATCTACGACATGGTGTGATTTTTCTTCTCGTAAAACCACACTATCTTGGGGAAATTTTCAAATTTAAAACGATGCAATCCCAGTGCCCTTAATTCCCCCCATCGCTATTCCTTTGGTTATAGGGAGGCCCTCACCCCGTCCTCCACCCCAGTCCTCCTATTTTTGCCTTTTAAATTCAATAAGTTAATAAAGAAACATGCTTTTTGGCATTATCCTTGCTATATTCACCAATGCTTCAATGGCGGCAAATATAAAGATACGCACCGCAGATCTTCATGCGCTGCAAAAAAAAGGGGTCAGAGACCAAAACGCAATCTACTGGCTCTTTATGTAGGAGCCGTCATCAATACGCACTCACCACACAAAGAAAGAGGGGGAACCATATGAAACTTTGGATGAAAATTATGATTGGCCTGGGGCTTGGCATCGTGACCGGTCTCGTCTTACAGGAGAGAGCCGTCTGGGTAAAGCCCATCGGAACCCTCTTTATTAACTCCATCAAGATGCTTATCATCCCACTGATCTTCTCATCCTTGATCGTGGGCATGACCAGCCTTAAAGATAGCAAGCAGCTGGGCCGCATCGGCCTCAAGACCCTGGCCATCTATCTCGTCACCACCGCCTTTGCCGTATGCATCGGCCTCATTGTCAGCACCATCCTTGAACCCGGTGCCGGCATGATGATCGACATGGGCCAGAGCGTGGCCGCCAAACAGGCGCCGCCCTTTATCGACACCCTGGTATCCATCGTCCCCAAGAACCCCCTGGGCGCCCTCTCCAGCGGTCATGTACTCCAGGTGATCTGCTTTGCCATCTTCCTCGGCATCGCCATCAACATCACCGGCGAGAAGGCCGACCCCTTTAAAAAGCTCTGCGAATCCATCGCCGAGATCATGTACACCCTCACATCCATCGTCATGGAGTTCGCCCCTTACGGCGTCTTTGCACTCATGGCTTACGTGGTGGGACAATATGGGGCCTCCACCCTCCTGCCCCTCCTCAAGGTAATCCTGGCCGTCTACATCGGAGCCATTATCCACGTCGTCTTCGTCTACGGATCGGGAATCGCCCTGGTGGCACGACTCAGCCCCATTAAATTCTTTAAGGGCATTGTCGATGCCCAGGCGGTGGCCTTCACCACCACCAGCAGCTCCGGAACCCTCCCCGTGACCATCCGATGCACCCAGGAGAATCTGGGCGTCTCAAAGAGCGTCTCAAGCTTCGTACTCCCCATGGGCGCCACGGTCAACATGGACGGCACCGCCATCTACCAGGGGGTAGCTGCCCTCTTCGTAGCCCAGGCCAGCGGCATCGACCTCACTGTTGCCAATTACATCACCTTGATTCTCGCCTCCACCCTCGCCTCCATCGGAACGGCGGGCGTCCCCGGCGCGGGCCTCATCATGCTCTCCGTCACCCTCTCCTCCATCGGCCTCCCCATGGAAGGGATCGCCCTCATCGCCGGTATCGACCGTATCCTTGATATGGCACGAACCAGCGTCAACGTCACAGGGGATGCCATGACCTCCGTGATTGTGGCCAAGAGCGAAGGCGAATTCGACCAGGCGATCTTCGATGCCACCGAGGCAGTGTAAGGGTTCAAACGCACCAGGGGGCATAAAAAAAGGCCCCCTCTCATTTTCGTCGCACCACGTTCCATGAAAACGACACACACAATTTCTATCCCCATAGAAAAGTGAGAAGAGGGATCTTCCCGGGCAACCGGTGAGGATCCCTCTTTTTTTTTATCAAAAAGCGCCCCGCCAGAGGCCACGCTTTCACCGCATGGCCTTCTATGATTAAAGGAGGCAAAAGATTGGCTCCCGGCAGGGCTGCCGGAGGCACCTTTAACCCGGCCGCCTTATAAGGTTAAAGGGGGCGTGAGAAACGCCAACTCCCGACGGCCAGGTAATTTTTTGTCGAAGCGGCTTTGCCACCCCTGGCCCCCATGTTTGTGACCATGACGGGCCAAGTCACTATAAGTCTGTTTGGCAACCTTTTACAAAAGGTTGGCTCCCGGCAGGGCCCCTGGAGGCATCTTTAACCCGGCCGCCTTCGGCGGTGAGGTATAAGCCCAATAGTGATTGGGGTGGCTATAAAAAAAGGGGGTCGAGGGAGAGAGAAAAAAGAAGGGAGAGAGTCATAAAAATAACAAAGGCCGAATCGATGGGCTCCCCCCTATAGAGGAACCCCATCGACAGAACCAGTCCGTGGTGTCTAAGATCACGGCAAGGCTTTTACCGCCTCCAAGAGGGCCGTATTCTCCTCAGCCGTACCGATGGTGATACGAACAAAGGGGGTGAGCCCCTCTTTGTTGAAGAAACGCACCAGTACGCCCTGGGCCCTCAGACCGTCATATACCGCCTTCCCATCACGGTCCGGAGCGCCGGCAAAGAGGAAGTTGGCCGAGGAGGGCAGAACCTTCCAGCCAAAACCCTTAAGGGCCCCCAAGACGCGCTCCCGTTCGGCCATAACCATCCCGCGGGTCTTATCGAACCATGCCCGGTCCTCCATGGCGGCAATACCGATCTTCTGGGTAATCGTATCCACCGGATAGGAGTTAAAGGAGTCCTTCACCGCGTAGAGGGCATCGATGAGCGCCCGGTCCCCCATGGCCCATCCCAGACGGCTCCCCGCCAGAGAGTAACTCTTGGAGAAAGTGCATACGACGAGAAGATTGGGAAAACGATGGATAAGGGGCAGAGCGCTCTCGCCACCAAAATCGATATACGCCTCATCGATGACCACCACACGGTCACTGGGCCATCGTTCCATGAGTTCCGTCACCTTGTCCAAAGAGAGGAGGATACCGGTGGGGGCGTTGGGGTTAGGGATAATGATACCGCACCCCTTCTCATCGAGAAACCGCTCGATATCGATCCCATAGCCGTCATTTAAGGCTATCTTTTTATAGACAATACCATAGTAATCACAGTAGACAGGATAAAAGCTATAGGTATGCTCGGGAAAGAGAAGAGGATCCGTCTTCGAATCGAAGAAGGCAAAAAAAACAAAGGAGAGAATCTCATCGGAGCCGTTCCCCACAATCACCTGCTCCCGCTGGAGTCCATGGAAACGTGCGATGGTCCGGCACAGATCATCGGCATTGGGATCCGGGTACCGCCGAAGGGTCTCCGCATCGAAATGCGCCATCACCGCATCCACACCCGGAGCCGGGGGATACGGATTCTCATTGGTGTTAAGCTTGATATAGCGTCGGTCCTGGGGCTGCTCGCCGGGGACATAAGGGGTCAGATTCTTAAATCGTTCAGAATACATGGGGGTGAAGCTCCATCTGTCGTCATGGTCGAAGACCCGAACCACCCGCCCAAGGGCGAGACCGTCCAGGTGGCGTCACGTGCATCTTAATTATTTTATTTATATAGCACCGACCATGGACCACGGCAAGAAGACAAGAGATCACGCCCTGCCCGGTTGTCAAACTGCATACCCGATGAAATATGGCAGGGATAGACCCGGCACCGGAAGTCCTGCAAAATCGGCCAGTCCGAGGGAGAGTAGCCAAACACACCGCAAAAGAAATAACTATATTTACTCAAATAGTACATGACAGTAGCCCCTTCGAAAGTCAAGGCAGAAATCAATGATTTTCGATACCTGTCCACGAGTATAATACATAAATCAAATAGATCATTTTCCTCAATATTTTTTAAAGCCCCCATTTATCTTCACTACATCCCCTCATAAAATAGAAGCAAGCGCACCAAAATAAGCACCCCTAAAAAATCGATATGAACTCATTAAAACCCATTGTTTTAATCATTTAATAACGAAATCATCCCCATCATAAGAGCAAAATTTTGCCGCCAAACCACCGATGACTTATTTTGCACATATATGAATAGGTGTAACAATTTATTTGCCTTGATTTACGCATCATCTCGCATCAACGCCCCTCCATAAAAAGGGGCGGGATACGATCCAAGAGGACCCTTCCTGGGAAAGACACGGCGAAATTCGTATATAATTTTCGTTTCATATTAGGAGTTTGGAATCAAGCAAAGGATCTCCCCAAGAAAAAAACCCCCATACAAAACCAATCGCCCCCTTTTCTGTGTGACCCAGCCCCATTTTCTATATTCAAGCGCAAGAAGTGTTGAGTTTTTTATCTACATATGTATTATGGAGATAACAGTGTTCCTGGTAGTATTTACGATCTACTCATCTGACCCAGTATTTTTTTTTGATATTCCTGACCCTTTGGAAAGGAGCATACCAATGTCAACTATTCGGGGAACTTCACAAGACATATGGGACAGCCCCACGGATTCATCACGCTGTCTTATCCCCTGCCCCACCAACACCCCGTCCCACCATTTTCCCTTTTGGAAAATAACCCCTTCTCGGGACGGAACCCGATGTGCCATTCCCATGCAGATCACTCCAGAGGAGTGCCGCCTCTACACCTGGACCGTAGGGAATGACACACCCGAGATCTCTGAACCCTGCCTGGCCATCACCGATCTTCATCCCCTCTCGAAAGAAGAGTTCTCATTTCTTCAACATACCGATGAGGGATGGACGGCGGTGACCCATCAAGAGCCCTGGGATATGGAGGCGGAGTTCGCATGGAACCTTATCGTCTCCGACCAAGGGGTCACCGCCTGCCAAACCCAGGATGACCGTCGTTACACGCCCATTGTGGACGCCACCCCCTGGTCCACCTCCTATGAAAGCAGCTTCGGCCTGACCCTATCCACAGCCAGCCACAGATCGGCGGCTGTAGTCCAGACCGTCCCCCTCACCGAGGGCGATCTCACCACCTTCCTCTCCGGTTGCTTTACCCTGGGCACAGAAGAGGGCCCCTGGCCTGGTCACTATATCGGCGCCTTCAACCCCGCCATCTCCGCCGACGGCACCCGTACTGCCGTGGATGCACGCATCACCCAGTACGACTACACCATCATCGTCGACGGACAACCCTGGTCGTCGGCCTGGCCATCGGTGTGGGGCCCCATTATCCACCCAGACGGAAAATTGGTGTGTGCGCCGGTGAAAGAGCCCAAAGGATGGACCTTGGCCTGCGATGGAAAACCTTTCTGGCCCGGCCACTACGTCCAACTCTGGGAACCGGCCTTCTCCCCCAACGGACAACGCATTGCCGCGGTGATCGCCCCCCATTTTGGCATATGGACGCTAGCCCTGGACGGGGTACCCTGGAAGAGTCGCGTGGACGGATACCTCACCAAACCCGTCTTCAGCCCCTGCGGATCGCGCGTCGGATGCACGGGCAGTCACAAAGGGAGAGCGGTCATCTTAATCGATGACTGCCTGATGAGTGGAAACTTTGACAAAGCATGGGATCCCATCTTCAGCCAGTACGGCAAGCATGTGGCGGTAAAAATTAAAAAAGGGCCGTGGTTTGGCCTCCTGCTCAACGGGGCCGAGGTCCACCGTCCATTTCTCTGGATGGCCGACCCCTTCTTCACCCCAGACGGCAACCACCTCATGATCTGCGGCGTCGAAAAAGAGGGCTCCCATTACATCTACACCCGGGAATTTATCGCGTTAAACTAGACTTTAAGGCGGGCCATTTTAAAACGATGGCCATGACAAGAAACCGGCGCAGGCACCTAAAAAAGCGGTCCCTGCCTCCATCATCGGAGTCATTCCCATGTCCCACACCCTTTACGCCTTCATGACCGGTCTCGGTTTTCAGCTGGCCCTTGCCATCTGTCTGGCCGGAACCCTTTTTAAACTGGGCCTTTTTTTTAAACGGGTCATTAAAAAAGATGCGGCATTCCTCACCTTTTTCTCATTTTGGTACGCAAGCCGCTCCATCTTGTTTCATCTCATCCCCTTTGCAAGCCGTAACTCGCGCCTAAATCCCCAGATGACCACCATAAGCACCATATTCCACGCGGCGGTCATCACCTTGCCCCTCTTCTACTCGGCCCATGCCGTCCTCCTCTCGGACAGCGGTATCCTCTTTCTGCCTCGCTTTCCCGAGATTGTCTCGGATACCCTGGCCGTGGCAGGTGTAGCCGCCCTCCTCTTTTTCATGGGGCGCCGCCTCCTCCTCAGGGATGTCCGGTTTATCTCGAGCCTAATGGATTACCTCCTCCTGGGTTCTCTCATGGTCCTCTTTTCTTCCGCTCTCTGGGCTCGTTTTCAGATGCCGGGATTTTTACTGGCATCCCTTATCCACATCATCGCCGGGAACCTTCTCATCGCATCCATCCCTTTTACTCGGCTGAGCCACATCTTCTATATGCCTATCACCCGCGGTTATGCCGGATCGGAGTTCGGAGGTGTGCGCATGGTAAAGGACTGGTAACATGACTGAATCAAACCAACGAATCATAGACGCCGACGATAAGGGCCTCGATGCAGGCCTGGCTCTCTTTGATGAAGCAAAGGTCAGGCGCATCATCAAAAAAGTGGTCGATGAAGAGGCGAGCCCGCGCCTTAAGGCCTACCTCTCCACCTGCGTTCACTGTGGCCTCTGCAGCGATAGCTGTCACTACTATCTCTCCCGAGACAAGGATCCGGCCTACTCACCGGCCGGAAAGGTCAAAGAGTGCCTCCTCCCCTTAATCAGCGGGAAAAAAATCACCCCGGCGATTCTCAAGAAGGCCGCCGTCGTCGCCTACACCCGGTGCAACCTCTGCAAACGATGCAGCCTCTACTGCACCTTAGGGGTGGATATCGCCTACCTCATCTCCGTGGTCCGGCGCATCTGCCACCTCTGCGGGGTGGTCCCCCACTACATCCAGGATACGGCCAACAGCCATAGCGCCACCTTTAATCAGATGTGGATCAAAGATGACGAATGGCTCGACTGCCTCTACTGGCAGGAGGAGGAGGCCCGAGAAGAGATGCCGGAGATCTCCATCCCCGTCGAGCATGAGGGCGCCGATGTCATGTACTCCGTCATCGGACCGGAACCCAAGTTCCGGGCGCAGCTCATCTATCAGGCAGCCGTGATCATGGAAAAAGCGGGTATCAACTGGACCTTTCCCGGAACACGCGGGTGGGACAACAGTGATATGTGTATGTACACCGGAGACTACGAGACCATGGGGCGCCTTAAAAAAGCCCACTTCGACACGGCCATCCGGCTTAAGGTGAACCGCATCGTCATGGGAGAGTGCGGCCACGCCTTTCGCAGCGTCTTCGATACGGGAAACCGCTACATCGGCTGGAAGACCCCCCCCATCCCCATCGTCCATGCCGTGGAGTTTTACCATGAACTCCTCACCGAAAATAAAATCACCATCAAGAAGAAGCTGGCCACCCCCGTCACCTTCCACGACCCCTGCAATATCGTGCGGGGCAGCGGCCTTCATGAGATGGCCCGTACGGTGGTAGGACACATCTGCGAGACCCTCATCGAGATGGAGCCCAACCGGGAGCACAACTTCTGCTGCGGAGCCGGTGGCGGGGTCATCAACTGTGGCCCTCCCTTTAAAAATGAGAGGGTCCTGGGCAACCGAGTCAAGGCGGAGCAACTCATGGCGGCCAAGGCCAAGGGGGCCGATATCGTCATCACCCCCTGCCACAACTGCCATGGCGGGCTGGAAGATATCATCCAGCACTACGGCATCGACATGGAGATTAAATTTTTAAGTGATATCATCTACGAAACCATGGAGATCTAATAATGAACGCTTCCCTACGACTCTGCGCTCTACTTCTCATGGCCCTCTTTTTCATGGCGACCCCAGCCCTCTCCTCCGTTCTGGATGAGAGCATCGACGGTCCCCACACGCGGCCCATGGCCCGGTTCGACCACGACACCCATAACGAAATGGCCCAGTTGGAGGAGTCGTGCGCCCTGTGTCACCACAGCTTCGATGACACAGGAGAACCCATCATCGATGAGAGCTCCGAAGAGATGGCCTGCCGCGAATGCCACGATGCACACGGCACGGGTATCCCAAAAACCGAGGCCGCTTTTCACAAGCGATGCAAAGGGTGCCACGCCGCCGTGCAGCAAGGCCCCATCGCCTGCGGTGAGTGCCATGTAAAGGAGTAGATTATAAGGTCAAAAAAGGGATCGTATCGGTCCCTTCCAAAAAAGAGACCGGGATCTGACCTTCCACAACGGAAAAGGACAGATCCCGGCTCTATTTATGATAGACGAAAAGGGGTCTCCCTTTCCGGTACATGCTATAATGAATGATGCGCGTCACGACCCAAAATGGGGCGACGCGGCGGGGTTATACCTTGAAGTGTGAGGGCGCCTCTTTGAAATCGAGCATAATTTTTTCCCTGAAATCAGGGGTGTCATCAAGGCCATGGCACTGGATTCCGTGGCGTATAACCGCTTCGAGGAGTTCTTCTTTGGTGTCGGCCGAAAGAGCCACCGAACATTTGGAAGTCCCCCCCGGATAATCGCGACAATCGATAAAGTATCGAGACATGACACACGTCCTTATGGTTTTAATGGTGTTCATGATCATCGGCGAGGCCCCCCGTGCTCGTGAGGCACCCCGCGTCCTTAAGGCGTGAATCGCTTCCACGCCTTAAGGGCCGTATTGTACCATAAAGAAGGGGCCAGCCGCACCCAAAAATATCCGGTATTTTCATAAATTTCCATCCCTTGCCCAGGAGGGGGCCGCGTCCCCGTTCGTTCTATCTCCGCGCTCTTTTCGCTTGCTTTTTCTCCCATAAATCGATAAAAGTTCTCTCTTTGTTTTCATAAGAGATTGAGAAAATACCACGGGCATGGATCTCATTGGTGAGATCCATGCCCGTTTTTTTCGTGTGAAAGGAGTCGTTTAAAAAACGCCTCCACGATCATCTCTAAAGGGAAAAGGGGCCGCGACCTAGGGGCATCTTCTCCCCTCGCCCATTTTTTGCAAGCGACCCCACCATAAAAGCCAGAAAAAAGAGAGTTGAATGTTTGAACTGATTCGAAGACGAACAAGCAGCATGAAAAACGATATCACATCGGGAATCACCGTGGCCCTGGCCCTGGTTCCCGAAGCCGTGGCGTTCTCATTTGTCGCCGGGGTCGATCCCCTGGTGGGGCTCTACGCCGCCTTTATAGTAGGACTTATCACCGCCACCTTTGGCGGCCGTCCCGGCATGATCTCAGGGGCCACCGGCGCCCTGGCCGTAGTGATGGTCTCCCTGGTCAAAGAGGGCAACGCCCTGGGGATGGCCATGGAGCACCCGGTGGCGGAGATGGGACTTCAATACCTCTTTGCCACGGTGATCCTCATGGGCATCATCCAGATGGCCGCCGGTGCCTTTAAGCTCGGAAAATTTATTCGCCTCATCCCCCACCCGGTGATGCTCGGATTCGTCAACGGCCTGGCCATCGTCATCTTCCTCTCCCAGCTGAGCATGTTTAAAACCATGGATGCGGGCATCTCCCACTGGCTCCAGGGCCCCGAGTTCATCACCATGGCCGGACTGGTCATGGCCACCATGGCCATCATGGTCTTCCTGCCCAAGATCACCCGCAAGATCCCGGCGGCCTTGACGGCCATCCTTGTCGTCACCCTCCTCACCCTCAGCCTGGACCTCGATGTGGCCACGGTGGGCTCCTTTATCCGGGACGGCGGAGGAGAGGGCCTTAAAGGGGGACTGCCCCTATTCCAGACCCAACTCTTCTCCACCATCCCCTGGACCATGGATACCCTTACCTTTATCTTCCCGTATGCCTTTATTCTGGCCGGCATCGGAATCATCGAGTCCCTTCTCACCCTGAACCTTCTCGATGAGATCACCGAAAGCCGCGGCAACAGCAACCGTGAGTGCATGGCCCAAGGGGCTGCCAATATTGTCACGGCCCTCTTCGGCGGCATGGGGGGATGCGCCATGATCGGCCAGTCCATCATCAACGTCAACGCCGGTGGCCGGGGGCGACTCTCCGGCATCACGGCCGCCCTCTCCCTTCTCGGCTTCATCCTCTTCGGCTCCGCCTACATCGAGCTGGTCCCCATCGCGGCCCTGACCGGTATCATGTTTATGGTGGTCATCGGCACCTTTGCCTGGTCGAGCCTTCGCATCATCTTTAAGATCCCGAAATCAGATGCCCTGGTCCTCATCTCCGTATCGGTGCTCACCGTGATGTTCGACCTGGCCGTGGCCGTCTTTGCGGGGATCATCATGTCCGCCCTCGTCTTCTCCTGGGAAAATGCCTTGAGAATTCGGGCCCGAAAAATCCTCAAGGAGGATGGCACCAAGGTCTATGAAATCTGGGGCCCCCTCTTCTTCGGCTCCACCAAGATGTTCGTATCCAAGTTTGACATCAAAGGCGATCCCAACCGGGTGGAGATCGACTTCGCCGAATCCAGGGTCTCCGACTATTCGGGTATCGAAGCCATCTCAGGCATCGTGGAAAAATATGAGCGGGCGGGCAAACAGGTGAAGCTCAAACGCCTCAGCATCGACTGCAAGAAGCTCCTCAACAAGGCCGATGCCAAATACACCGCCATCATCCTGGAGACGGCCGACGACCCCTTCTACCATGTGGTGGCCGATCCCAACTCCTTTGATTAAAGGCACCCCTCCCCTTTAAAGGGTCCCATCGCCTGCCTCCTTAGGGGCAGGCGATTTTTCCCCCCTTTTCGCATCTCTCACCACAAGATGGACCCACAGCGCCCCAGCCCAAAATCGCTCCGCCACCACCATCCCCCCCGTCTCCAATTTATCTATCCGAATATAGGTACACCAGGCATCCCCAGGATCCTAGGCCATCAGGCCGACCCGACACCAAAATCCAAAAAAATTCAGCCTCGCCTTGTAACAAAGTGACCCCAAAAAAGGCATCCAGCCACCCGGCGTGTCGATTGAATCGCTAAAAGACGGGTGAACCAAACCCATACGGGTGGGAATCGTGATCGTAAGGGGCGTTCTAGGCACCAGAATCGGGACCTAGGATGCCAGGTAGAGGGGAGAATAAAGATGAGGACCGGCCAAAATGGTGCACGATAGGGCTCTATAGGAAAGGAGATGCAGACCGACATCGGCCTTCCACAAGTATGAAGACGGGTGACCCAAACCAAACGCTGCCAAGGGTCCGTACCGGTGGCTATCAAAAAGAATGCCCCCCGCGACACCATGGCATCGGGGTAATCGAAAAAAATGTTTGCGTGGCTTTTTAAGAAAAAAGCCCGCCGGAGGCAGGCTTTCGCTGCGGCCCTTCCGAGGTCTAAAAATGCCACCATTTATACGCCGCCACACGAAGACAAGGAAGCGCCCCGGAGGCCATGCGTCCAAACCTGATGGGCACCACACATGAACCCTTAGCGACCTCCCCCCTCTTATATAATAAGGCCCCAAAAGAGGGCCAAATCGTGATACCCGCCCCCCTTTAAATACTCAGA
>JABXKT010000288.1 GCA_013619155.1 Desulfobacteraceae bacterium | reverse complement strand
CTTCGGGCGCGCACCGGGCGGTTCACAAAAGTTACCGGGCCGTAGCCGGGTAATGGATCGTACCCACGCATCTTTAATGGAAGACCTGGCCCTGTTTCACCAGCCATTCCTTGCTCCTAGCGAGTTGTGTGGCATACGTTCTCGATAAATGCCACGGTCCCTTCCGACTCATTCCAACAGATATCGCGGCGTCCAGCGGGCATCCCAGTCTCACAAGATTCTTAACCCGGGTACGGCACCTCGGCCACTGTTTCCGGTAGCACATCCTAATGCGCCTCCTCAGCCATTGATCAAGTTCCGGTATCGGTCGGTCGTACTCCGATATTCCCTAGTAATTGATCAAGCCTCGGATGTATTGCCCGAGCCTCTTCATCTGTGTAATCCATGGAGACAAACCAACAGCCGCCCGGCTTTCGCGACGCTTTTGCCTCAGAGTACGGCGCGGGTGGGTCTGAGGTTGCGGCTATTCTCTTATGGTTCTCCTATGGGTCTCTCCTCGGTCTATCCTTGTGTAAGCGGGTGATGATTTATCCCCAGGCTTTTGACCATCCCTTGAATCAAGCCGCCCACCGATGCCGGGCCGGAGATGGCCCGTACCTCGTCACACCGCCTACAAGCCTTGTAGGCGGCGGCAAAATTGCGCAGGAACCAGACCTGTTGATTTTCTGGGGTAACGCAGATGGATTTCCATCCCATCTCGCAGACGATCTGGCCCGTGATGGAATCTTCAAATACCGGGTGCGAATAAGAGCCCACACGCCTGATAGCTCCCCACACCAGAAGCGCCTGGACCGAGGCCTTGTCTTCGACCTTACCCTCGATGGCCTCCACAAAATCGGCAATGGTAGGCATGGTGGTGTACTTGCGCGTCCTGACAATCTGAAGCGCCGCCGCTTCGATCTGGCCCATGGTGTAGTCGCCCAGGGCCTTGAGCATGAACTCAAGAAAGTGGGACTCCAGCTGAACGCCATAATTTTGCCCGATGCCGATCATGGTTGTGGCAAAGGCTTGCCTGTCCGAAGGTTTCAGTATTCTACCCCCAGAAATTCGGCAGCGGCCCGGGTGTTGTGTGCCAGAAGTTCCGAGCCCTGGAGTCTGCCACTGCTTCGCACAGGCGGCTTATTCGTGGGCGCATGGTGGATTTCATCTTCCCACTGTTGCCCGTGGATCCAGGTCACGGCATCGGGCGGATAGTCGAGATAGAGGGACCGAATCCGGATGATGGCGGCAATGATCGGCTCCGGGTCAATCAGTTCCCTTCGCATGGCATACCACCAGGCCTCAAAGGCTTTTCGTTTGCTACCCTTCTTTCCGTTACGGGGCGGATACTCTATCCAAAATTTTTCGAACAGGGGGTGATAGGCTTTTGGGGGGCATCCTGAGAATTCAGATTTTTTGTTTAAATCATCGGAAAGCGTTTCGTCCACGACTCCGGCAGGAGGCAAAGGCTTTTGTATAACGTTTGGAGATGGAGAAGGAGTTGGAGAAGGAGATGGAGCAGGAGCAGGCGAGACGCTGGCGGTTCGCCGTGTGGCTCTCTTCTCCTTCCCATTGGTCCGGCTGGGTTCCAGGATTTTTTGGTAGTCCGCTTTAGAGATGGCATTCACGCCGTTCTTTTTTAACTCTTCGTACGTGGCCCTGTTCACCTGGGCCAGTTTTGAAAACCGTGCCTTGTCGGCCCTATCTTCAACCGAACAGGCCCAGGGCTGATGTTCACACCAGTCGTGAATGGCATACTCTCCGTCCTTGTCTTTCTCAAGCCAGAGAGATTCGATAAGAGCATCCACCAGTTCTCTGGGTTCTTTCATCCATCCGCACGCATCGGCGATATCCTCTTCATCCCAGCCGATGAGATGGCCGGAGGGCCTGTCCACGGCGACCTTAAGCCAGAGGTCAATTAAGTAGACCTCTGCCCCAAACCCTAAAATACGAACCAGGCGTTTTCTCTTCCTGTGATTATTGAACGCCACGGACAACCTGATGTCTTGATTCATCTCTTTACCCCGATAAT
>JABXKT010000287.1 GCA_013619155.1 Desulfobacteraceae bacterium | reverse complement strand
GGTGTTTGCTACGCAATCTATAATCATGCGTATGAAGATTGTAAGTGTGATTGCGACGGAGAGGTTGTTTATACGGAGATTAAGGGGTTTGGTTGCGATGAATAGTGTATTCAAATTACCTAATGGAGGTGCTCTATATTTACACAACGAGATTAAACAAGTCTGTGATGTGATACGGAAGGCCCAAAAGGATTACAATCTCGCTTGTGAAATGGCAACTACACACGCTGAGCATAAGTGGAGTATATTACCTTGGTACATGAAAATTCATTACAAAGTTTGTACAGGTATTTTCTTTGGGTTAATCCTCCCTGTCATAACACCTGATATCTATTGGGTATGGTACAGAGATAAGTATGAAGAAGCGCTTGCAGAATATAAACACTCAGGTATAATCAGCAGTGGTTTGGTAAGTAAGTATTACAACAATAATTACAACGCTGGTCAGGAGCTAATAAAACTTAAAGGAAGCAAGAGGAATTGTTACCTTAATCCAGACCAGATAAGTGTTATGAGTTTGGTTAAGAAATTTATAAGTAAGAAGGAGGAGGAGCAAACTAATGAAAACAACAGCTAAAAGTAAATTTAAAGGTTACGACATCGCCTACGTAAACGATGAGTGGGTTTTCTGCGACACAGGAGAGCCTACAATAGGTAACAATCGTTGTTGTGGTCATTGCTCAAGAGATAGTACAAAAGAGGGACACGATGGTTGCTTAGGCACGTTAAAAGGTATTATGAATGCTTGTTGTGGTCATGGTGTTGTAGATGATAAGTATGTACAATTCTTAGATGGATTTAGTGTACGTGGAGAAGATGCTGAAGTTGTTTTGGAAGTTTTGAAGAAGTATAGGGAGAAATAAAAATGTTTAAAATTAATAACGTTTTACAAGATACACTATCTTGTCACGGTGATAGCTTCGGAGCTGCAGAAGCTAGGCAACTGAAATCGCATGAGAAACGTATAAAAGAGCTGGAAGATCATGTAGGTCTATCACAAGTTGCTAACGAGGATAAAACAATGCATTCAGAAGGCCAAATGACAGTTGAAGCGTTTTTAGGAAAGGATTATTTGTTTGTAGAAGGTGACTCTTATAAAAACCTAAGCGGTGAAGTGTATGTTGTAGGTGAAGCTGGCTGTCTGTTAAAAAATGTTAATTTTAAGTCTGGTATAGATTCTACACTGTATATTATCTCAGCCAAAGCACTTGAACAAACTAAACCGATTGAGACGGTGGAAACTAAAACAAAAGTTGAGTATATCTTATGTGATAATTTACAAGATGCATTAACTACGTATGAGAATAAAGAAGGTCATTTCTGTTCAGATAACGAAGGTAAAGAATTAATTCACAGTGTAAGATTACTTGCCAAAGCTTATGGGGAATCCTCTTTATACTTAGCAGAAGAAAAATCTGTTGAATGGTATGACAATATCCCTGAAGGTGGTGTACTTTGTTGGGTTTGGAAAGAAGGGACAAACAGAAAAAGTAAAATAAGTAAGATAACTGAATACTCTGATCATTTTCCTTCATTTATTATTGGTAGGGGATGTGGTGGTTGGGAGAATGCAACACCGCTCACCAAGCAAGAGGTTGAAGTGTTTCTTGGTAATGTGCCTGAATAGGGAGTGCGAAATAAGATGTTTGATGAAATAGTAAACTTGGGAAGCTTAGTTCGTGAGGCTCAGAATGGAGATTTTGATAACTTACGTGAAATTGATAAAGAGTTTGCAGAAATTAGAAAGCGAGTAAATAAGTATAAGCGTAAAACAAGAGCAGCATTCATTGAGAATAGTACTTGTACACATGAAGAATGCTGCAAACCTTACTGGCATCTACAACGGAGAATGATTGATTATGTTTATGTGTTTCAGAAAGACTGTTTGAAATGTGGTAAACACTTCTTTGTGCAAGATAATGGTGATAAATACAATGAGAAGCATATGCCTGAAGGTTATGAGGGTTCTGAGAAAAGGTATTATAATAATAGTTTTTAGCTTGACAGCCGTATAG
>JABXKT010000120.1 GCA_013619155.1 Desulfobacteraceae bacterium | reverse complement strand
ATGCTCCTCTATAGATGACGCTCGCTGTTTTCCATTGAATCCGGTGGTATAGGTGTGTATGCATTGCTGTAAGATGGGGAGTGGCATCGTTTTTCTATGGAAAGAGGGGGGCGGTGGCAGGGGAGCGGCATATATTTGAGGCGGGCTTATGGATGGGCGAAATTATGATGTGGAAATGTATTTTTTAGGCCATAAATTTAAATAGTTATATATTGTTCATCGGCTCTTGCCTCGTGGTGTGAATTTGATCTTATCGGTGATAATTGGATCATCGCTTCGATTGTATTGAATATTTAAACATGGACCATCACCGTGCCACATTTTTCAGGGTGCCCCTTCTGGGTACCGGGTATCCGATCCAGAGTCGGGGATAGATGAAAAAATGAAGGGGTTATTTATAATATTAAGTAGTTAAGGCGATATTGTTTTTTAAAATTAAATAAAAAAGGAAAATGAAGAATGAAAATTAAACGGATTTCTCTGCTGACATTGGTTTTAATGCTGATTTATTCACCATCCTGGTGTCAGGAACCGGCCTATAAGCAGGGTGTCAATATTTTTATAGAAACCGGCGTGACCCAAGCTGATCGGATACCGACTTGGTATGCCCCGATGGTTGCAATGCCCTACGCCCCCGTATTTGAAATTCTTGCAACCAAAGGGACTCAAGGGCGATATTATCAGCGCACTTATGCTGTGACGATAAAAGACATTATCAAATGGCATGGTCATGATTGTGAGGGGATAACACATGTGGCGAATTGTTGTAAGATCGCTTTCGATGTCCTTTTCCCTGACGGAATTATTGACAGAAGTGTGCTCAAAGGTATTTCAGGCACAGGCCCCTGCTGGTCGGATGGACTCGCTTTTCTGACCGGGGCGCGTATTCAATACGGCAACCTCGGATTCTTTAAGAATAAAGATTATAATCATGCGGTTATTCTGTATCGTGAGGATACCGGAGTGGCTGTCCTGGCCACCTTTAAGAGAGGAATCAACAACATCCCCAATGAACCGGTGGTACTTCCGGGTGAGATCACATGGACAACCAAAGTTGATATGCAGAAAGTTATTGATCTGAAAAAAGTCGTCAAAAATTCCAAAGGAAAACCGGATCCGTACCAGGTGGATCTTCTGCGTTATTATCAATGGCAGCATGTCAACGATATCTTGAATCATCCCCTGGCTGATAGCTATCAGGTTGAAATTATAGAAAATTTCAAATGGGAAAATTGGATTGATACAACAAAAACTGTAGCGAATCCTCATAAGCGCGGAGATATCCGTTTGAAAAATTATCCTTACCGTGAAAAGCCTGTTTTAGATGTAAAATAAGGGGTTCATCCTGTCATATTTCATTATGTGAATACCCATTTTAACCATGCAAGCAGCCTGGCCTGGGCACTGCGACGGTCTCATATAGGGTTATGCTTCCGGCGGTTTTTAGTGGAGGCACCCACCCCAGGCCTTGAGGCGGGTTGACATGCTTTTTTTCATCTCTGGAAAGACGATATTCCATCGTTTTTTACTCTGTTTCAGGCGGTGAAGCACGGCTTGAAACAGAGATGACGAGATGAACATTTTGTGGGGGGAGATCCAATACGCCTTTATTCAGAGGGCAGCCCGTTCCACACGATGCGGCCTGTCAGGCCTCTTTAAGCTGTAAACGCTCCGGAAGAGTACTGAACCATGAGATCCACAAAATGACGAATTTTTGCCGGAACAAAGGCCGCGGAGATGTAGGTGGCGTAGAGTATGTAGGGGGTGATCCGGTACTCGGGCAGTAGCTGGACAAGCTCTCCGCTCTGAAGGGACTCCTGCATGGCCAGCCGGCTGCCGATGCCGATCCCGAACCCATCTTTTGTGAGCGTGTGAAGTACCGAGACGCTGTTGATAATGAATTTGCAGGAGACCTTCACACTCTGGTGTCCGCCGGGGCCGCTGAACTCGATGGGTTCCACCTGGTATTTTCGTGAGAACAGGAGAAAATCGTGCTCGGCAAGATCCTTCGGCTCCCTCGGCAGACGCCTTCCTTCCAGATACGCCTGGGAGGCCACAAGCACCATGGGAACCTCCGCCAGTTTACGACAGATAAGCGCAGAGTCGGGAAGGTGTCCGATGCGGATGGAGACGTCGATGCCCTTTTCACTGATATCCGGCGCCTCTCCCATGAGAATAAGCTCCACCTTTAGCTCCGGATACCTCTGCATCATGGAGGCCAGTACCGGTGTCACGTGAGCCTCCCCGACACTGTTGGGGGCGCTGACGCGAAGCAGCCCCCTCGGGGTCTCTGTCTCACAGGCCACATGAGCCTCGAGGGCCGATTGCTCCGCCATGAGCCTTCGCATGCCGTCGTAGTAGAGGTGCCCGGCTTCCGTGGGCTCAGAACGGCGGGTGGAGCGCTGGAGCAATTTCACCCCGAGACGCGTCTCCAGAGCCGCGATTTTCCGGCTTACCGAAGAGGGGTCCGTACCCACCTGTTCCGCGGCGGCCTTTAGGCTTCCCGCCTCCACCACCCGTAAAAAAATCTGTTCATTGGTTTCTATCATGGGTGCCCCTTGTTTATTGCAAAAAATGCATCTATTAAATGATTTTTTACCCTCTACATGAATTTAAATCAATCGTATATAAGCTCTTTATGGATGGCATGTCGCCACCTCACGGCATAATACGGGCATATCGCCACGACACAGCCACCGCTGCTTATTCATCCGGTGCGTGCGTCAACCATGGTGACCGGCCTTAAATTTACATATAGAATCTGTAAGGAGTCTTTGACCCATGAAAAAAAGAGCAGCCATTTATTCCCCTATTATATCTACCCTTTTGGTGCTTTTCGCCATCACTGTGTTCAGCACCCAGGCGTCGGCCGGCATGATGGATTTTGTGTTTGGGCAGGTCGCCCAGAAGGGCACCCAAATGCATGAACTAGCCGTGGTATCACTAAATGAAAACGGAGGGGAGGCCACCTACTTCACCAATGGTGAAGGACGCATTTTAAATGTGCAGGCAAAAAAATGTGACGACGGACGCATCCGTGCTTCCGTTCAGCGTGTCTACATCCCGAAAAACTACATTGCCGCCACTCAGGCGGGAACCAAGGCTATAGTGGCCACCTGCTACCGACTCCATGATCTGGCACAACACGGCGAAAAAATCGGTGAATACACCCTGATCCCTGCCGCCGAGGGCTCCAAGGCCTTTAGCTGCGGTGCCTCCATCGCCCTGGCCCTGGACTCCGAATAGTTGATCTTTAAATAAAAAAGACAAGAAATGACAGGCTCCTCGACTTTCCCGGGGAGTACCTGTCATTTCTTTTGAGCGGAACAGTCACTTTTTTATTCACCACCCGATCCTTACCCATGAAGGTCTCTTTTTTATCTCCCCCCCATCATTCCCATTACCACCGACGGAGTGGTGGCGGCCATGATACGGGCTCGTATTCTGGAAGGTTGGGGACCTTATGAACCGGCGTAAATAAGACGATTCAAACCTGCCAAGGAGAAGCACATGGTTTTCGGGGCAGAGAATTTTTCACGCTGAAATTTTTTACCCGTCATGATGCCAGGTACGCTTTAGTCGGATGAGCCCAGGTGCGCTAAATGGTGGGCACATGCCGGGGATTCACTCTCAATTTGGCTGTTAGGGGGGATAAATCGAGACATTGAGATCAATGCAATCCAGGATATAGCTGTCGCGGCAGCCATAAAGAGAGTTCCGGGATGTATGTGATGATTTCCAAACATAAAATGGCTATGCACAGCCAGGGTAAAACCGCACGTACAACATTGATGTAACTCTGACCGAAGGCTCCGCTTGCAATAAAAAGGTTCAGGCCAAAGGGTGGGGTGATATTTCCAATGTCGGCAGTCACTGAGGCGATAATACCAAAATGCAAGTCACTGACCCCGGCTCCATGAATCAGGGGCGACATGAGAGGGCAGAAGATCAGGATGTTTGAAAAGACATCCATAAACATTCCGGCCACCAGCATAATAATATTGTTGAAAAGCAGGATTATCCACGTTGGAAAATGATAAGCAGCGATTGGGTCGATGAGCTGGGATGTAATGTTTTCAACTGTAAGCAACCAGGAAAACAGGGTCGCTGCGGCCACCATTATTAATATACGTGCCGAAACCAATCCCGTCTCACAACAAATATCCCATAAATCATGGACGCTTAACTCTTTATATACCAGGACGGTAACGACTATGGCGTAGGCGACAGCTACGGCAGAAGATTCTGTGGGTGTAAAAATGCCGGTATAGATGCCCCCTAAGATAACGATGGGAAATCCGAGTGCCCAGCCGGCTTTACGGCATGCCTGGATAATTTCGAAAAATGTTGCACGTGGCATTAAGGGTACATGGTTTTTTTTTGCATAACGGATACACCATGCCGAATACGCCGTGACAAAGACAAGACCGGAGCCGACACCGGACATGAACAGTGCCCCGATGGACACGTTGGAGATGGTACCATAAATAATCATGGCATTACTGGGCGGAATGATCATACCCAACAAGGCGGAGCAGGTCACAAGGCCCAAGGCGAACTGTTCTCCATATCCGGATTTGAGAAGTGCCGGATAGATAATTCCACCCACCGCTACCACGGTGGCAGCGGTGGATCCGGTTATGGCCGCAAAAAACAAACAACTCAGAACCGCGCAAATACCCAGCCCGCCTGGAAAATGACCCACCAGTGTTTCCGCAAAACGGATTAATCGCGATGTGACGCCACCCTTACCCAATATATTGGCAGCGAGCATGTAAAAAGGGATCGCCAACAATGCCATCCCTTCAACTCCGGCGAACATACGTTGAGGCAGTATATCCAACGGCATATGGGTAAACAGTGCAAAAACGACAAAAGCTGTGCCAGCCAATGAAACAAAAATTGGAACATTGAAACCAATCAAAATAAAAAGAAGAAGGAAAATAAAAACGGTCACGATGGGTTTCCCCTCAGCCCTTTTAATAAGTGCCCCAGATATCGTAAAGTCATGAAAAAACTCCCACAGGGGACAGCGAAATACGCCCACCACATCGGCAGGCCTAAGGCCGCGGTCACCTGATGCGCAGAGCGGATCCGCATGGCATGGTGCCAGCTATAATAAGTGAGTGTTGCACAAAAGAGAACACAGATAAGACTGACCAGACCGGTAAGAAGTACGTTGCCCCTCGGACTTAAGATGCGGGTGATAATATTGACAGAAATATGCCCCTCTGCTCCACCAGCCAAGGCCCCTGCGCCGATGAATATGAGCCAGACCATCAGGTAACGTGTGAGCTCTTCAGCCCAGAAAATCGGCGATAAAAACAGATATCGCATGGCGACATTTATGAATAGCAGCATGCTGGATAAGAGTATGACAGACCCAAGGAAGACCCGAATGATACGTGATAGGATAGAATTTAAAAGAGTTAGGTTCATTGCAGTGATTTAAAGTTTGGTATAGCCTGGGTGCCGGAAATAGCCACCCCGGCCATACGAATTTATTTATTAAGCATTTTCAAATAGGTGGACCCACCATCAATATTTTCACGAAACCAATGATATACGGGGGTTAACGCTTTTTGAAAGCTGGCCCTTTGTTTCGGGGTAAGGGTGTTGACTTCTACCCCGGCATTTTTGATCGTTTCCAGGAAGCCCTGATCCCGTTTTTCAATCAGGCCGAGCTGGTATTCTGCAGATTTCGCGGTGGCTTCTCGCAGAAGCTTCTGGTATTTTATCGGTAGTTTATCAAAAAAATCTTTATTGATAACGACGCCATAGGCAAGAAACGCGTGGTTGGACAGGGTCATGTATTTCTGAACTTCGTAGAGTTTCATCATGGTGATGCCAACCAACGGGTTTTCCTGGCCATCCACCACGCCCTGCTGAAGCGCATTATATAGTTCGTGGAAATCAATGGGCACAGGGCTGGCACCCAGTGCACGGAATTGTTCGCGGATAACAGGCGAAGGCATTACTCTGATTTTTTTACCGTTGTAATCTGACGGTTCGCGTATCGGAAAATTCCCTGTAAGCTGCTTAAAACCCATACCCCAATAGGTGAGGCCCACAATATTATTTTTTTCCAGCGGGGTGAACAAAGCCTGCCCAAAATCAGCATACAGAACATCATAGAGATCTTTTTTGCTTGGAAAGAGGAATGGCAAGTCAAGAATCTGGAAGGCTGGGGCAATCACTTGAATTTTGGCAGTGGGAACGGCGATCATCTCAATCGCTCCCGCCTGTACCATTTCAACCATTTGAACGCCCGATCCCAAGAGCTGGTTCGGGTAAACAGTGACGTTAATGTCCCCGTTTGATCCCTCTTCAATCAGTTTTTTAAGGTATAGTGCGGCATCATGGTGAGGGCTTTTTTCTCTTTGATCATGACCAAAACGCATTTCCCATGTGGCGGCAGACGCCGTTCCAAGAGAACATGCCACCGCCGATATAAAAATTATTGTAAAAATAAATATCCTACGCATAAGAGTCTCCAAGCTATCAATTTAAGTCAATGTTGCGAACGTATAGCAGAAGAATTAGGTGGGATGAAATCGTTTATACCAATGTTCCCGGAGCAGGTTATCGATAATCTGAATGGAAAGGCTCAACCGTCTTCAATGGCATGAATAATAATTTGTTTGTAAGGGGATGTCTAAATTGATACCTGCCTCCGAGCATCTCTGAAATATTGCTTTTTTACGTTCTTCCGTCTCAACAGCAGGAAGCGTTTTAATGAGGCCATCCAGAAGACGTTCGATTTTTGAAAAAGGGAGCCCCAGCCCCAACTCCTCATCGCCCCAATTCGCCGAATACCGGGTATTGGAACAGAGAGGTGACATATGCAAGGAACCTGTGCTGATTGGCCTGGCCACGCACTCAGAGCAAATACCTCGATTGCCGGAAAGAGAGAAATCATTGATCGTTCCGAAGTGATAAACCCAGGCCTGAACAAGACGCATTGCCTGATAGGCATTTACGAAAAAAATAATACTTTTCGGGGCATGCTCACACGCCTTCAGAGGCATGACCCCGACACCCATGCATGGATCGGGCAATCTTGCCATGGAAGCTTGGACTTGTCTCGCGATGTCTAAATTTGCGTACATTCCAAAGCTGAACAGTCGTTTCCCATACTCATCGCCTTCAGCTGGGTTGCTGAAACGAAACACTTCAGATGAACCCTGGCAGCCAAAATGATTCCCTGAAGCCTTTCTCCCGTAACCCGTTGAAGCAAGCCTCACCATCGTGCAAAATGAGAGCCGTCTTTTTAAAACAGGGATTGTCCATTGATCAAACGCCTCTTTTGTTTGAGCTATATCGACGGCAACGATCTCTCGGTTGAGATTGAGCAGACAATAAAATAGATCGGTGTATTTTTTAAAATCCATATATAAATCTTTCACAAAAAAATATTAATATTTCAACCCAATACAATGGCATCTCCAATACTGCATTTTCTTCGAAAAATAAAGGGTACACGTGATTTTGGAAGGGAAGACCAGGGGCCATGTTCTCTGTGCTTGAAATGTCGATGAAGATATGAGACTCCTGTATAGGCGTTTAACGCGCCTTTATTCAAAGGAAAATCGACTTTGGCCCCCTTTTGCATACCATCAATGAAAGCCTCCACGGGGCGGTGGTTTGGGTACCTAACCGCGGTACGTCACCAATCACGGTATCCTGGTCTCCAGGGCCTTTGTCTTGGAAACCGATGCGGTGTTTAAAAGTCGGTTTGTGTGTACGTTGGGAGCGGGTGCCCAAGAGGGTACAGGGCATCGATGACATCTGTTCCATGAAACGCTTGAGGGAGGTCTGATCCTTTCCGTGATGTCACCATTTATATGAGAGGGAAAGATGGGGCGTGTCGACTCATGGGGCATTTTCTCACAGCGAGGGCCGTTTTGATGTGAATCGAAGGGCTGTTGCGTGAGATGTGTGATGGTTTGCCTTCCATAAGGGGGGGCTTTTTTTATTGAAATGGTATCGAAATGGGATATCTCTCTCCACGGACCTGAAAAACAGGTCCCCTATATTTTTCGAAGACCAGATAGCAATGAATATCATTTAGTTAATATGTGTTTGTTTGCACGGAAAATAAAAAGCTGAAATATGAAGGTTTTCAAAGCGCGTATGAATAAAAAAAATACTTGTATAAATATAATTCAACGCTATATATTCAGTGCTACAAAAGATTAAAATTTTTTTGATTTCAGGAAATTAACGTTTCAGAGCCTCTTATTTCCAAAAACAGTCCGAATCATTGATTTTCAGCCCGGGTATGTATGGACATACAATCAATCAAGCATATCTAACGAAACTCCAAAAAGGAAAAATTCATGGCTAAGGGAAAAAATACTCAGAAAGCAGTAAAGAAGAAATCAGAAAAAACCTTGAAAGAAAAACGTAGTGAAAAAAAAGAGAAGAAATCCAAAAGATGATGAGACTATGACTCTTTAATCCGATGATTTTATTTTGCTTGATAAGCGGATGTAGATAAGTCCCGCAGCATTTTCCCCGAACCGACGTAAAAATTATCAAAGAAGTAAAATTATCGGATATTTATACGCCCCAAAATTATAAGCGCTTCCCCTTGACGTCTTTTGTTCCTGAAATATCAGCATGGTGACTATCATTTATATGACCAGGGGCCATGTTCTCTATGCTTAAAATATTGATGAAGATATGAGAATTTTGTAGGGGTGTTCAACCCGCCTTTATTCGCAGGAAAATCTGCTTTTTAGCCCCTTTGCATACCATGTTGAAAAAAGATGAACGGGTGCGTGTGACCCGGTGGCTCTCCATGGTCGATGCCGTGGATGTGCTGGGTTTTTCGATTAGGGACAACCCGTTTCAATCTTCTGATGGAGATGGCCCGGGTGATCTGCTTGTCGATGAGGAGATGCGACGGCGATTTATGCGCCTTATACAATAAGGGGGGCGAATTGATCATTTATGGGGTCGGTGTTGTCTGAAGAGATCTCTGACGATTTTGAGCTGGATCGAATGGGGCGGTTTAGGTATCGGATGCGATTCGGCATCACTGGGTCGTTTTGAGGTGAAGCGAAGGTCTCTTGCGTGAAATATGGAGAGTGTTCGATAAAGAGAGGGCCTTTTTTATTAAAATGGTACCGAAATGGGAGATATATCTCCACTGACATGAGAAACCTGGCCCCTATGCTTGCACGAACGATCTTTTGTATTGATGATACAGGCAGGCGATAGGGCTAAGTGGAATTGCTCGAGTAGTATGAGCCTTTAAACTCGGTTTTTATACCGCTTTGAGCTGTTAACAATTTAGGCTCCCAGTTTTACTGGGGGTTATGGCGTCCATACTTATTTAGCTTGAAGAGGCTGGCCAAGCGATATGATTAGAGGTTTCCTTAAATAGGATGCCTTGTTCTATCGACTTGACCGGCCTTCTATTTGTTTTGGGTGTTAATTAAAAAACTGGATCATTGGGTAATATCTATTTGAGAATGTATATATCTGGATAGTCCATGAGCTTTAAAGTCCCGGCAATGACACCTGCAACGGCTTGGGTATCATGGACAATAATCAGACTATTGCTTTTATTTAATTCTTCCATCATGGGCTTAGAAAACATATCGCTGTAATCAATATAGCGGGCACCCTTGATATGATCTTTGTCATATTTTGATCGATCACGAAAATCAACAAAAGTGTAATTTTGTAACTTTTCCGCATCTTTTTTGGTGATAAGTAATTCACTAAAATCAATCTTATTTATATCGACTAAATCATTAAGAAGTTTCAATCGGCCTTCTGTGGCGTACCCTGCTTTTTTCCAACCTTTGATGCCATCTCTCATCCAGTATACATTTTTGTAGCCATTTGCAACCGCCAACCTGGCGGCGTGATAGGATTTCCATCATGTACTTGACGCACAATAAGTTATAATGGCCGTATCTTTATTTTTTGGAAGCTGCGATATGTCAAAGTCAACTTTGCTTAATAACATATTTGTGCGCTTGTGATCCTTTGGCACTAAACACGTTATATGAATTGTACCGGAAGGATGCCCCTTCATGAAATCAGTTGTGTGGCTATGGCATGCCACCACTATCGCACCATCTTTGTGAAGTTGTTTTGCTTCTTCCAAGTTTACCGCTTTGAATCCATCGCCCCCTTTTTCAGGCGCAGGCACACTGGCCGCAAAACCGAATGTTGAAAATCCGATAACCAACGATAATGACAAAATGAGAATTGAAATTTTTTTATGCATGACCAAACTCCTTTTTTCACTTAACGTATTTGTTTATTTGGATAATTTCCATTCCGTAAAATAGGTATGATTCTTAGGATCGTGTATTTGTATTCACCTCCTTTCTTGTATGTTTTAACAAAAAAATATCACCTGTATAAATCTGAGTTGAACATTGTGAATAGCCGGCCTCTTTTTTCATCGATTCCCTATATAGAGATGAACTTTGGATCGGATATCCGGTATTTAAGGGGGTAAAATTGAAGGTGTGATGTTTCATGTTCTGGAATTCAATCGAATTTAATATTCAATTATGACATATAAAATCATAGTTTTATTTACAAAGCAATCGTAGATTAATAAATCATAGGTCTTATGTATAATCTTTTGGATTTATAATGTAAAAATGCCTTTTCGTATCATGATTTACACCTCCCTTAAGTCTCGTATGGCCCCGATAAATTTGGGCCAGAAGATCTGCCTATCATCTGACCCGCCGCACTGCGCCGTCCGGCGTATCCTTTTAAAATTCCTTGTTGAAAAAAGATGAACGGGTGCGTGTGACCCGGTGGCTCTCCATGGTCGATGCCGTGGATGTGCTGGGTTTTTCGATTAGGGACAACCCGTTTCAATCTGCTGATAGAGATGGCCCGGGTGATCTGCGTTTCGATGAGGAGATGCGACGGCTATTTATGCGCCTTATATAATAAGGGGGGCGAATTTTCCGAAGGGCGGGTTGATCCCTTTATAGGGAGCGCTTGGCCCATGCCTGAACCTTAGAACTTGATCTGATGTGTATGTAAAAAACGGATAGATCCCAGGGTGGTGGTCTTGAAGGGGAGGGGGGCGTCCTATATCGATGTGGGGCCGATGGGTATTGACATCCAGAACCGGGTCCATATATTCCTTTTCTGTGCATGGCACCCCGATGGCCGGTTGATGTGATCGATTCAGGCGAGTCTCGCGATCATGGCCGGCGTGTCAAGAAACTGCTCCTGCATCTGGGGCATCCCGTATACGGTAGTGCCCTTCTCATTCACGTGCCATAACATAAGGGAGAGTGTTGGATGAAAGAAACGAAGCGTACAAATTTTGCCTGCAGCCAGTGCAGCAAAGTCTGGCAGAAGAGCGGTGTCACCCATTGCTGGAGCAATGATCCTGAAACCGCGCCTCCCAAACCGGGCAATTGTCCGTCAAAAGATAACTTTGAGTTGATTCAGGAATGTTTTGAACTGTACAAAGGCACCAGCGATGATGCCAGGATGGCCCAGGTAGCGGCCAAGGTAGAGGGGCTTTGCTATCAGCCGGTGCCGGGAAGCGAGGCGGTGAATGCCCGCTGGAACCGGGTCGAAGACACCATCGCCTTTGCCAAACTCATGGGCTACGAAAAAATTGGCATTGCGACCTGTATCGGATTGCTTGATGAGACCAACCGGTTGGCGGCAATTCTCACGGGCCAGGGGTTCACCCCGGTGAGCGTCTGCTGCAAAGCGGGCAGCATCGATAAGTTGGAGCTGGGGCTGAAAGAGTCCGACAAGGTCCGGCCAGATACCTTTGAACCCGCCTGCAATCCGGTGGCCCAGGCAAAACTCCTGAACCGGGCTGAGACCGATATGAACATCATCGTGGGCCTCTGCGTCGGTCATGATATGCTTTTCAGCAAATACTCAGACGCTCCGGTGACGACCTTAGTCGTCAAAGATCGGGTCACCGGTCACAATCCCGTGAGTGTTCTCTACGGTCAGAATTTTTATCATAAAAGGCTTCAGGTTCAACAGCTTGAGGTTGAGTAGTGAGGGTATGCGCTATGGGAACAGGAGCCATCTTCTCTATGCGTGAAATGCCGATGACGCGATGAGACTCTTGTGGAGGCGTTCAGCCCGCCTCTCTTCACGTGAACCCTTTAGTATGCCATGGGTGAAAACCCCTCGGGCCTTTTGCCGGCCTCGTGTTTAAAAAGGGCGGCTCGTCCAGAGGGGGAGGGCGGGTGATCCACTGCCGCCCCCCTCCAGAATCTATCTATCGATCTGTAGCGATTCATGCATTTTCCCCGATATCCCCTTTCCGGACTTTTTCAGCGACCGGTCGGGGTTTATTCATACACCATCGCCGATGCCCTCACCCTTTCTTCTTCTGTTTCCAAATAGATGCGGTCTTTTGTTTCCCATTGAATACCATGGGATAGGGGCGTATGCATAGGTGTGAGATGGAGAGGGGTTATCGCCTTTATAGGGAAAGAGGGGAGCGGCATGAGAAACCAGGCCCCTATATCCTTCTTGTATCTGTTCCGAATTTAGTATTCGGAAAATCGGGATCGGCTATCTATGTAATCAACCGAAGGGTTCACGTTTAGCCGGAATATCTTGCAAGGAAAGGCGAGGTCTCTTTGAAGGTAAAGAGTAACGTAAGTAAAATATATCTCTGCATGTAAATATGATGCAACCTCCTTTCGGAGAGGTGTCCCAATCCTATCCACGCACTATTTTGTACTTCCTGTTGTTGATGTTTTAAGAATAATGATTTAAAATCATTCAACTTCCCGCCTGAAAGAGAGGATCCATCCATGAAATCGCCGCTTAAGATCGCCGTGATTGGTGCCGGGGTCTCCGGGGTCACCACAGCCTGTTTGTTGCAAGATCATCACGAGATTACTCTTTATGAAAAGAACGGGTATATCGGGGGGCACACCCACACGGTGGTTGTGGACCGTGGCCCAGACGCGGGGACACCTGTGGATACCGGTTTTATCGTGATGAATAACCGGACGTATCCCCTTTTTACCCGACTCCTGAATCGCCTGAAGGTGTCGCGTCTCGATACGGACATGTCTTTTAGCTACACCTGTCGCCGCACCGGCCTGCAGTATGCCTCTTCCAACCTTAACGCCCTTTTTGCCCAGCGAACGAATGCATTTCGCCCCTCTTTCTGGCGATTTTTATGGGGCGTGCATGTTCTGATGCAGAGCATGCAACGCGATCTGGCCGACGGGAGGCTTGCCGGCATCACCCTGGGGGAGTATCTCGCGCGTGAAGGGGTGGGGCGGGCGGTGATTGAGCAGTTTGTTTATCCCATGGCCGCAGCCATCTGGTCGGCACCGGATGATCAGATGAGGGACTTTCCCGTAGAGACCTTTATACGGTTTTACGAGAATCATGGGTTGTTGACCCTGACTGACCATCCCCAGTGGGCGGTAGTTGAAGGGGGCAGTCATACCTATGTGAAGGCTTTTTTAGACGGGTTTAACGGGCGGGTTATGGAGGCGACGCCTGTGACGGGCATCTCTCGAACGAAAAGGGGCGTGATCGTCACCTCGGAAGGTGACCGGCATGAAACCTTTGATCGTGTCGTGGTGGCCACCCACGCGGATGAGGCTCTGAAAATGCTTCAAGACCCTTCTCCCGAGGAGAGGCGGTTGCTCTCTCCCTGGCGTTACGTCCCCAACCGCGTGATTCTCCATGTCGATGCCTCGCTGCTGCCGTCTCAACCCCGGGCCCGGGCTTCCTGGAATTATATCCGGGAGGCGGGGTCTGAAAGGGGAGACCCGATCACGGTAACCTATTATATGAATCGCCTGCAGCACTTGAAAACCCGGGAAACCTGGTGTGTGACCCTGAATCCCGCACGGGAGATCCCGGAGTCGGCGATTCATAGGGAGATGACTTACGATCACCCGCTGTTTACCTTTGATTCGGTGGCCACCCAGAAGGAGTTGAAACAACTTAACGGCATGCAAAATACCTACTTTTGCGGGAGTTACTTTGGGTACGGGTTCCATGAAGATGCCGTGAGCTCGTCGGTGGATGTGGCCACCGCCCTGGGAGGGACCTTGTGAACTCGTCCATTATCAAGGGGGTTGTCGAACATGTACGCCTGGCGCCGGTGGTGCATCGCTTCCGGTACCCTGTGTATCTCTACTGCTTTGATCTGGATGAGCTGGCCGACCTGGATCGTCGTCTGCCGTTTTTTGGGTACAATCGCCTGCGTCCGGTCTCTCTTTTTGATGAGCGGTATCTGGCGGAGGGGGCGGGAAGCCTTCGGGAGAAGCTGTTTTGCTACCTGAAGGCCAAGGGGTGTGACGACCGGGTTCGTAAGGTAATGCTCATCACCTCACCGAGCTATTTTAACCGTGTGTTTAATCCTGTCAGTTTTTATTATTGCCTGGCCGCCGATAAGAGCCCTGTGTGCATGGTAGCCGAGGTGAATAACACCTTTGGGGATAGGCATCTATACCTGTTGACGGAACGGGCTGACGCGAGGCATGGGTTCCCGGTGATTTACACCGTTCCCAAAGCCTTTCACGTCTCTCCTTTTAACAACATGGAAGGCATTTACCGGTTCTATATTTCGGCTCCGGGCCGTGATTTACATATTCGTATTCATCTGATTCGTGACGGAGAGATGATTTTATCGGCATCGATCCGGGGAGAGAGCATACCCTTGACACCAAAAAACCATCTGATGACCCTGATGAAGAATCCCATTATGCCGTGGAAAACAGTTCCTCGTATCCTCGGAGAGGCTTTTCGTCTCTTTGTCGGGAAGGGGCTCCCCTTCTTTGACCGGCCGACGCCCCATAGTGTCGGGACCATTCGGCGCAAAGGGCCCACTTTTTTTGAACGATTTTGCCGCAACCAGGTGATGGATTTGCTGGGTCGCGTTCGCCAGGGGGGCGTGACGGTAACCTTTCCTGATGGGGAGAAAATCGTTTACGGAGATCCGTCGGCACGCCTTCAGGCGGACCTTGTAATCGCCGATCCGCGGTTTTTTTCGCGGGTGGTTTTAGGGAGCGATATTGGCTTGGGGGAGAGCTTTATGGAGGGGCTGTGGACGAGTGAACACCCGACCCGGCTGATTCGTATCCTGATTCGCAACATGGACACGGCAACGGACACCCAGCTGCCGTTTGCCCGTCTGGTCCATGTTGTCGGACGCTTGAGGGATCGTGCCCGTCACAACACCCTAACGGGAAGCCGGAAGAATATTTATCGTCACTACGACCTCAGCAACGATTTTTTTGCCCTCTTTTTAGATGAGACCATGACCTATTCAGCGGCCATCCATGGATCTCCCGAGGAGACGATAGAGGCGGCCCAGAAAAGGAAACTCCATCACCTCATCCAAAAGACGGGGATTACAAAAGACGATCATGTGCTGGAGATCGGCTGCGGATGGGGCTCTTTTGCTTTGGAGGCGGTAAGGCGCACCGGGTGCCGGGTTACCGGGATCACCCTCTCCCAGGCCCAACTCGACCACGCCCGGCAGCGTGTGAAGCAGGCGGGACTGGAAGATCGCATTACCTTGTGCCTGAAGGATTACCGCAAGATGACAGGTACCTTCGACAAGATTGTTTCCATTGAGATGCTGGAGGCCGTCGGCCATGCCTACCTTGGGGCCTTTTTCAGGCAGTGCGATCGTCTGTTGGCCCCGAACGGTCTCCTGGCGCTTCAGGTCATCACCGTACCGGATCAGCAGTACGATCACTACCGAACCCACGAGGACTGGATTCAACGCCATGTATTTCCCGGAGGCCATCTGCCCTCTCTGTCGGTGCTCTGCCAGTCCATGACCCAATCGTCTTCTTTTATCGTGGATCATCTGGAAAATATTGGCCCGCATTACGCCCGAACCCTTAAACTTTGGAAGGAGCGTTTTGTGGCCAATTCAGACAAGGTGTCGGCCCTGGGGTTCGATGCGGTCTTTAAACGCAAGTGGCTCTTTTATCTGGAATGCTGTGAAGCCCAGTTTGCAGAACGGTCCCTGGCCAACCTTCAGCTTGTTTTGACCCGGTCAGAAAATGTGAGCCTGGTCTGCCATTCATAGCCTTTTGCCTTTTAACCAGGGATTTCAAATATGAAACCATTTGTCTGGATGCTGCTTGCGGTTGTTTGCCTGACGATAGGCGGGCCGGGGTGCAGTACCCCACGGAGTGAGACCATGACACATTATGATGAGGCCTTGAAGAGAACCGCGCCGGGAGAAGGGGCCATGCTGGTTCCCGGATCGACGGCGGAGGCGGAAGCGATAGAGCGGTTTAAGACCTTCTACGCTATTTTCTCCAGGGAGAGGATAGAGACAATGGCCAGCGGTCTCTATGCGGAGGATGCCTATTTTCGGGATGGCATTCGCGAGGTGAGGGGACTCACGGAAATCGAGGCCTATTTTATCAGCAGCACCGACGCCATCGAGCAGTGTCTTTTTGATATTGAGGATGTGGTCGGGCAGCGGGGTGAGTATTGTTTTCGGTGGGTGATGCGATTGACGCTGAAGCGGAAAAAGGACGCGGTGATCGTGGCGCCGGGGATGTCCCATGTTCGGTTCAATGACGACGGGAAGGTGACCTTTCATCAGGATTACTGGGACATCAGCCTGATCCTGGAGCCGATCCCGGTGCTGGGGAGTCTGGTTCGGTGGATCAAGCGGCGGATTTGAAGGGCTTCGGGTTTATAGAAAAATTCATCTTTAAGCCTTGCAGATACGATCGATGAAAGACCTAAATAGGAGGCGTCGTGCCGTCCTCCCCGTATGGTATAATAGATAGATTTAGGCCAGATTCGGGTCAGAGATGTGTCTATTATGTCATCAGCCGCACCGCGGCTGGACGGCGTGCCCTTTAAAAAACGTGAAAAAGATGAACGGATGCGTATGATCCGGCGATTTTCCATGGTCTATGCCGTGGATGTGCGGGGTCATTTTCTAGTGAATCGAAGGGCTGTGGCGTGATATGTGTGATGGTTTGCCTTCGATAGAGGGGGGCCCTCTTTCTTTGTCTTTATCGAAATGGGAGATGTCTCTCCACTGGCATGAGAAACCTGGCCCCTATGGCACGCGTCCCCCCGATACTTCCCCCCAGCTTTTTTTCAGTGATCGGTAGGGTGCATTTATGCACCATCGTCGATGCCTCCCCCCCTTCCTTCCTTTTTTTTCTTTTTCCATAGCAGCAAAAAACGTCCCAAAACCATCCAAGGTGAGGCGTGGAGGAACAAAGAATTTTAAAGTTTGAAATGCTTCGTGGATGGCGGGGCTTCGGCCACATTTCACCCGTGCCGAATAAATAACTCAAATACCCATGATCATCATAAAATCGGGCAACCATGCGTGCCCAAAAATGGCGAGGTGTAAAAAAACACCCCGCCATTTGATGTTTTAGGGATCACTTTGCTGCCATCTGACCTATATCAAGCTCCGGTATACCCACCTTGTGCGTGGGATCAGCGAAATGATTCGAGGCCTGGAAGACCATTTTTTATAGGCCTTAAATAAGTAGGAGTTCATCATGAATGACAACAATAAAAAACGTTATGGGTGGTCTGTGGTTGCCGCCTCATGGCTGGCCGTTTTCTGCCTTTTTGGATACAGGGCAACCTTTGCGATCCTGAAAGGCCCCATGAGCGCAGACTTGGGCTGGACCCAGACCCAGGTGACCCTGGGATACTCTCTGATGATGGTTTTTTACGCCATCACCGCATTTTTCAGCGGCATGGTTCTGGACAAATGGGGCACAAAGCCTGTGTATGCCATTGCAGCTCTCTTTGGAGCCCTGGGGTTTTACGGCACGAGCCTTGTAAGCAGCCACCTGGCCTATCTATTTACCTTTGGACTCATCGCCGGAATCTCAACAGGGATGCTCTGGGTGACCTCCACGGTCTCCATTCGCAAATGGTATGTGGGCAGGTCCTACGCCACCATGTGGGGCATCGCCTTTGCCGGGGCACCCATGGCCCAGTTCCTTTTGTCGTACATTACAAAGGAAGCCCTTCAAGGGGGGGCACCTGATGCCTGGCGCGGCGCGATGCGGCTTCTGGCCGTCATCATGTTCGTGGCACTGATTGCGGCGGTTTTTCTGGCCAAAAAAAATCCCGACGAGTACGGCCTGACTCCTTTTGGGGAATTGCCAGAGACCGAAGGCGAACCGACCCGGAAGGAGGTCGACTGGAAGGTAAAAGAGGCCTTCTCCACATATGCAATATGGGGAGCCATCCTCACCTTTTTAACCAGTATGATGGCAGAGTTTCTAATCTGGACACAGATGGTCAGCTATTGGGTGGAAGATCTGGGCTGGACCCGGGACAGGGCCGTTGGAGTCTATGCGGTGATTGGGCTCATTGGTATCTTCAGTATGCCCATGATAGGGGTTGTTTCCGATAAGGTGGTTCAACTCGTCGACGACGAAGCCAAAGGACGAAAGACCATGCTGGTTATAGGGCCTCTCACCGGTGTCATCGCTTGCCTCTTCCTGTTGATGTCCGGCCAATCCATGGTGTGTGCCTATATCGCCTGCTTTATCTTTGCCGTATACTGGGCCATCGTTCCCGGAGGGGTGGTGGGCTACACCGGCGCGGTCTACGGAGGAAAAACACTGGGTAAAATCTGGGGGCTGGCCACCTTGATTGTCATGGGCATCGGGCCGTTTACCGGCTCCTTTATTGGTGGTCTTCTAAAAGATGTCTACGGCAGCTACACCAACTCCATTTACTTTGCCTTAGCATCGTTCGTTGTCTCTATTTTTATAGCGACGACTCTTCCCATGAAGGCAACGCCTTTGTCCGTAAAACGTGAGAGACTCGGCTCTCTGCAGAGCGGGTTTGCGGGATAGGGGCTCCCGCAAAAAATAAATGCGTAAATTTCATAAAAAGGCCGCAGTGATTTGACCCGAGGAGCGGGTTAAAGCGCCGCGGCATCTTGGCTTTCAAGGTGTTTTAGCCTCACGTGGCTTCGCCACCCTTGCCGCCGGAGGCCGTGCGGTGGACGTGTACCTCCGGCGGCCCTGCCGGGGGCCTTTGCTTTTGCCTTATTTTATCAAGGACGGGGTTGCCAAACAGTTTTTTATAGTGACGGTGACGGGCCAAAGGCCTGTCACCGTCACAAACCTGGGGTCCAGGGGATTTATCTCCTGGCCGCCGGAGGCATGTCTCTTGGTCATTTTGACTATAGAAGACTCGACTTTCAACGCCCACTTTAACCATAGAAGGCATCGGCCTTTAGCACCGAAGGCTGGGAGCATTCACAATCCGTCTTATCCCTTTCGTTCAAAGTGGATGAGGTCGATGAGAAATGCGGCCGAGAGGATGGAGAGTTTGTCCCTGAATTCCAGGTCCCGTTCAACGCTGACCTGAAAATTATCCGCTGTGGAGAGCGCCTCTTTCAAGAGTCCGCTCCATCTCTTCTTTATCACCCCGATCTCCGCGCCATGTTGATCAAAGACCTTGAATGTCCAGGGCTTAAGGAGTGGGCCGGTGATGGTCATGCGACGTCTATCGCACGGGTCTAAAATATCAAACCTGCGGTTGATAAGCGCAAACCGCCGGACAATTTTGCATATGGGCCGTCCCGAACTGTCTGTGGCTTCCATTTTGGAAAAATAGAAGGCAAAGGGGCGATTCAAACGAAACAGCTCCAACCCATCGGCTGTCATGGCCGAAAGGGTGAGCCCCCGCATGTGGGAGAGAAGCAGCCGGGACATCATGCCGCCGAAGCCCCCCTTCTCCTCGGTGACCTCCACAATATCCCGGTTCATGGCATCATTTATCCGATACCGGTTCCGGGTTTCAAAACCGGTGATGAGTTCAAGGGTCTCCACAGACTGAGATATTTTGAATAGTTTCGTCTCTTTTATTAGGTTCTCAACGAGGGTGCGGCTAGCGCCTTCTTGCCTCTCCTGATTCGACTCAGCCTGGTTGATCTGCCGGTATTTTTCAAAGATAATACCGCAGGATAGGCACTCCGTGGCCCCTTCTACCGTTGGTGCGTTACACTTGGGACATCTATCGTAGATAGTCATTTCTATTTCCATAAATCAGATTAAAATACATGGTGTGGCTACAGCCACACGTACGGTAAGCTAGTTTCACTGAAAACTAAGCCTCCGGCGGCCAGGGAATAAATTCCCTGGACCCCAAGTGAGTGACCATGATGGGCCAAAGGCCCGTCATGGTCACTATTAAAACCTGTTTGGCAACCTTTCCAAAAGGTTGGCCCCTGGCAAGGCCGCCGGAGGCTTTTTTTTAGAAAGATTCAAGGGGACAGGTGAGTTCAGTCTGCCCGGGCCCCTTAGGTTTGCTGAGAGCGTATTTCATGGAAAAAGCCGCTGGGCCCATTTTGGCACGCGTTCCCGGCTTGCAGGAGAAACGGTGCCGGGCTCACAATAGGGCATCCCCATAGATGGTGGGGCTCGTTCCCTCAGTCCAAGCTACACGGCTGTATATTTAAATATACATAATCCGTTGAGCCATATAATACTGTCGATGCTTTTTTGAATCAACGTGCCTTATCCATTATCAGCCGATTAGGCCCACTCCATATATTTTAGAAAGGGAAGCGATGACACTCATATCATGTAATGAAGAGCTTACGCAGCATCTATGTACGGACAATATTCTCTTGATTCTTTTCGGAGACGATGCCCAAACCGTCGCTGTACATAACAAGTCAAAGAAGATGAAAGACGATGACGATTTAAAGAAGAGGGACGTTCCGCTACGAGTAAAAGATATGGAACTACTGACACCCGCCCAAAAAAGAGCCTGGACCGCTGCGCCGGGCAAGTACGTCGTCTTGCGCGTCAATGAGACAAATGATCGCTCCATCATCAGCAAGGGATTGGTCGAGAAGTTCATAACAGTCCATAACGCACCTGGAAAACTCAAAATCCAACGTGCCTTTCGCGGGAGGCTATAGAACCTGGGGCTGGCTTGACTTAAAAAAGGGGGGCCACCAACCCCTCGAAATGATCTGCTTTGCCCCACAAAAAAGCCCTCTATTTACGCGTAGCCGTATGGAATAGTGGGGTCGGACCCAGTCAATTATATATTCAAGATATGAAGACGCTACGCTGGGTCCGACCCTATGGAACCTCGCGGTAAAGACACGCCAACATTGGCCCCTTTCGATACCTCCCCATCCTCTTTCAATGACCGGTGGGGTCCATGCACCCTCTTCGATGCTTCCCCCCCCCCTGCACATTTTTTTCATGATCCCCTATAGATGACGGTCTTATGTTTTCCATTGAATCCGATGGGATAGGGGCGTATGCATGGGTGTGAAATGGGGGATCATCGTTCTTCTTTGGGAAGGGGGAGGGCATGAGACACCTGGCCCTATTATGTTATCGCTTGATTCCGCGTGATGTAGGATGGGCAAAGGCTATGCCGTGCCCATCACAGAAGAGAAGAGAGAAGGTCTGACCCCTATATACAATGTTAGACTCAAAGAATTATGAGGTTCACATGAAAAGTGAGGCAAAGAAAAGTACACTCACTGCAAAGGTTGCAGCAATACAAGTTAAAATGCTTCATTTGCAGTATCGTATGAAGAAAATATTTGAAGATCAGGCATTACTTAACGAGAAGAAGTTTGGATCAAATAGAGAGAAAATCCGTGGATTAACAAATTCAGCTTATTCTCTAATCGATATGTTGATTACCATGGAACATGCTCATCAATTGATGAAAGATTTTTTCGCCACCGATGAATTGACCCAATATTTTGATAAAGAAGTTTACAAGCAATTAAATATAGTTAAGAAAACCTCGGAAAAATGGAAGTATGTCAGAAACAAGTTGGGTGGTCATATTGATTCTCAAATGGTCGAAGACATGTGTAATGAACATAATTTTAAAGGTGTTTTTTTAAGCGAAGATTTAGAAACAGATGTTGGTGTATTAAACATGCTGCTTATTGAAAGTGCGGTAAATGCTTCAAGGAATAGTAATGATATATTCGGAAGAAAACTTGAGATGAAAGCTAACTTGGTTGGTGAAGCAGAAATATTAGTCAATAAACTCAATGAAGATTGGAATACAGTATTTAACAACTTTTATCCGCTAATGGAGTTAATTTACAAAGCTGGAAAAAAAGAAAAAATATCAGCCACGATACCCGAGGAAAGAGAAGGGCTTGTTCGTGGCGATTAACATAAAAGTCTAACAAACCTTTTCCTCGTGCCGAGATAAATTCGAAAC